>MNDE01000109.1 GCA_001914785.1 Acidobacteria bacterium 13_2_20CM_57_17
GCAGGAGTATAATGATACCCTGTGAGGCCCGGAGGCCCGGCCCCACACCCACCCTGGGCCCACTGATTCGGTATCCCTTCAACTCCCATAGTTGAAGGTTGCTCCGAAAATCGAAAACGCCTCTCAAAAACCATGAGTCTTCTAAGGAACCTGAATCTGCAGAACATAAACCTGGATCGTCGGCAAAGGCTTAGAATCGTGCCGAACGAGCTTGTCTTCCTTCAATTGGAGCGGGATGACGGCGGAACCGTGCTGGATGTGTCCGAAGGGGGCCTGGGCTTTGAGACTTTCGCCCCGGTGAACCCGAATGGACCGGTCCATTTTTGGTTTTCGCTCAACCTGCGGGACCGGATCGAGGCGTGGGGAGAAGTGGTCTGGACCAATGCGACAAAAAAATGCGGCGGCCTGAGGTTCCTGCGCCTTTCCGAGGAAGCCCGCGCACAGATTCGCCGATGGATGACGGAGTTCTCCCGGCGGCAAGCTGTTGATGAAGAGTCCGCACGCAGACCCGGCCCCGAGAGCAGGCCTGACAGGTTCGGAAAAGGGAAATTAGACGCGGTTGCGGCATTCGTTTCAAAGGCCCGGCCGCGGCACTCCACGCTTTCCAGCGCTGTTGAGGGTTCTGCCAGCGCGGACATGCCCGCATCGATTTTTGAAGAACCGGCGGTACAGGCGCAACCGTCAGTGTTGGTGCCCGTGCAGAAGTACGTTGCCGCAAAGAGAAGACAACTGATTTTCGGCTTAATTCTTGGTATTTGCATCTCTTCGATGTTCGCTATAGCTGCGCTGAAGTTTTCGAATTACCTGCGCCAAAGCCGTGGCCCAGAGAAAGTGTCCGAAGAATCGCGCGCCGCGAGAACGGAACCTGAAATCAAGCAGCCGACGGCAGGACCCTCCGCTGTGACTCCACCGGCAGCTCCGGCTGCAACCAATGCAAGTTCCGCGGATATTTTTTCAGGCAGCAATCCGAAGAAGGCGTCGTCTTCCGGGCATGTGATGAATCCGCAGCTGGCAACAGCAACGTTGCCCGTTCGTCCGGGAGCGACGGAACCCGCCAAACTCGCCGCTGCATCTCCACCACCCGCCACTCAAAGCCATTCGCGCGAAATTGCGAGCAAGAGCCAGCCCTCCAGGACCCCCGAGCAATTGTGGGCCTCTGTGCAAGCTGGCAATAGCAAGGCGGCGTTGGAACTCGCCGAGCTTTACATTCAGGGAAACGGCGTCCCTCAGAACTGTACGCAGGCGCGCGTGCTGTTGATGGTGGCGTCCGAGAAGCGAAATGCAGGGGCCATCAAGAGACTGCAAGAGCTGGACAAGGCGGGATGCCCCGGCGAGTAACCGCCGAAACGCGACTCAATTCCTCCGCATGATCAAACAGGACGGCGGATACCTAGCTTGCGCATGCGAGCCTGGAGCGTAGTGCGCTTCATGCCCAGAAGGACGGCGGCGCCCTTGGGGCCTGCAATACGCCATTGCGTCTGCTTCAGCGCGCGGAGGATGTGCTGGCGTTCGGCTTCTTCGAGCGTGGGGATGGAGGAGGTAGCAGAGGTTAAAGAAGGAAATGAAGTAAAGGATGAAGGATCGACGCCCGAGGCCGCGACGGGCACGGAGGTAGACTTCAATTCACCGAGGGGAACGCGAAGTTCCTGGCCGGGAGAAAGCAGCACGGCGCGCTCGATGAGGTTTTCCAGTTCGCGGACGTTGCCAGGCCAGGAATAGTGAGAGAGCGCGTCCATTACGTCGGCCGGAATGTACTGGACATCTTTGTTAAGGCGGCGGCTGAAGATCTGGACGAAGTAACGCACCAGAAGAGGAACATCTTCAGGGCGTTCGCGAAGCGCGGGGATTTGAATGGGGAAAACGTTGAGGCGGTAATAAAGGTCGCTGCGGAAAGCGCGCTCGCCGACGAGTTTCGCAAGATCCTGGTGCGTGGCGGCGACGACGCGGACATCCACGTGCTGTGTGCGGTTGCTGCCGAGGCGCTCGAATTCCTGTTCCTGCAAAACGCGCAACAATTTGGGCTGGAGGTCGAGCGGAAGGTCGCCGACTTCATCAAGAAAGAGCGTGCCTCGGTCGGCCAGTTCGAAGCGGCCGATCTTTTGATTGATGGCCCCGGTGAACGCGCCCTTTTCATGGCCGAATAACTCGGATTCAAGAAGTCCGCTGGGAATAGCGGCGCAATTGACCTTGACGAAAGTGCGCTCGCGGCGCGGGCTGAGACTGTGGATGGCGCGGGCAAAGACTTCCTTGCCGGTTCCGGTTTCTCCCAAAAGGAGGACCGAAGTGGCCGCGGGAGCGGCAAGCTCCACCTGAGCGAGGGCGCGTTTGAGCGCCGTGCTATCGCCGATGATCTCCTCGAAATTGATTTCGGTGCGAATTTCTTCCTCAAGATAGAGCTTTTCCTCGGCAAGCTTGTTTTTCAGTGCGTCGATTTCCTTGAAGGCCAGAGCGTTTTCAACGGCGATGGCGATTTGCGCGCTGACCTGACGCAGCAGCTCAACGTCTTCGGGAGTGAACGCATCGTTGCGGCGGCTGGCCAGATTGAGCGAGCCGAAAGTGCGGCCATGGGTGATGAGGGGAACGCAGCAAATCGTCTGGATGCCGTCGCTTCGCAGGGTGGCGATGATTTCGCTCGGGTAGCGTTCGAGTTCTGCCCCGCGCGCGAGGAGAGGCAGACCGGTGGAGATGGCGTGGCCCGCGGGAGATGTGTCGCGCGGCACGGTGATTTCCCGCTTGATCATTCCCGGCCGGCCGGGAAAGTCGAGTGCATGAATTTTCAGCAAGCCGGTGACGGGATCGAGAAGCGCGAGACTAGTGTAATCGTGGTGAATGACGCGCTCGAGCGTGGAGACGATGCCGCGGAATACTTCGGTGACCTCGCGGCTGACCACCAGAACGTTGTTGATCTCCAGGAGAACGCGCAGGCGGTCGCGTTCGCGGGCGAGCTGCGTTTGGTAGGCCTGGGAATTTTCGAAATTGAGCGCGTTATCGACGGCCACCGCGACCTGGCTGGCCACGCGCTGCATGAATTGCAGCTCCGTGTCCGTGACGCCCTGCGGGGCCATGCGGCCGAAGCCCATCGAGCCGATGCGGCGCTGCGCGGTGGTGAGCGGAAAAATCGCCATCGAACGGACGCCATGTTCGCGAATCCTCGTTATGAAGTCGGGGAAACGCGTTTCTTCGTCGACATCGGCGATGACCAGAGGTTGCTGCGTTTGCCAGACCCAGCCGGACGGATGGCCTTCGATGGGCGATTCCATGCCGGCGACTTTTTCCGTGGGGACGCGAGATTCGAGAATATGAAGACGCATCACGTTGCGGACAGGATCGTGGAGGACGAGAGTCAGGAAGTCGAATTCAATGACGGAGTGCAGGCGGCCGGCAAGGTCGTGGAAAAGCGCGGGGAGATCGCGCTGCTGGGCGATGGCTTCGCTGACTTCGAGCAAGGCTTCGAGCTGACGCCGGGAATGCTCGAGGGGCGAGGCGAAGGCGACTTCGGGCGGTGAAATGACGGGATCCGCCATAGAAGGCAGGATAACACCCGTGTTGGCGGAGTCTCAACCGCCGGAGGCGCTTGAGACTCTGCGAACACCGCCATTTACGTCGATGCGATACTGCAGGGTGAAACCGCGCGGAGGCGGGTCATCGAAGTGTCCGTACAAAACAACAAGTAGCTCGTGCGAATTGATCCAGCGTTTTACTCTTAGGTACGAGTGCCCTGCATTCAAGAACTTTCTCACTCCGGCATCTTCAGTCTCGATGACCTTTGCCAAATCAGTGGTTTTCAGTGTGATTGGATCAACTACATAGCAACGAGCCTCGTTACTGGCATATGCATCGTTGACGAAGAAGAGGGAACCGTTTGGTGCCCAAGAAATGGCTAGGCTTCGTTCATACTCGCTTACGAGCCTTCGTCCAGGCATACCCCTCTGTTCAACCCACAGTTTTCGTTCGCTGCAATTGTTAGGGCATTCGAAAACCAAAATCCACTTTTCATCAGGTGAGGGAATTCGGCTTATTGCTCCGTTAGGAAGGCTAATCACTGGCGAGCGGACTGCCTTGGCTTGAGCTCTTATCGGCCAAGGAAGTTGGATCAAAATTATGGCAGCCAGCAGGGCACGCCCTATCACGACTTCCCTCGCAGTACCAAAATCGATTATACAAAGTTTGTTAGGAAATCTCCTTTTGTCTAGCTGTGATTAGTTGTTGAATTCAGGCTTCGAAGAAAATCGTTCGGGTCAAAACTCACACGTCGTGAGCAGGGGCATGGCGAACGCCGGTGGCGATGAGGCGCTCGATGGAATCGACGGGCTGGATGCCGCCGCGGGCGCCGATGGCGGTGCAGTTGAGGGCGGCGGCAGCGCAGCCGAAATCGAGCTGGCGCTGCAGCGGCCAGCCTTGCAAGAGCCCGTAAATGAATCCGGCATGAAAAATGTCTCCGGCGCCTGTGGTGTCAAGCGTCTCCACGCGGAACGCAGCCGCGTAGTGGAAACGCTTCCCATCCCAAGCTAAGACGCCTTCCTCGCCCAATGTTGCCGCGGTAAGACGGCACGCAAATCGTTCGCGGAGCGCAGGGAGGGACTTACGCAAATCCGGTTCCTCCATCAATCGCCCGGGAATGTCCCTGCTGGTGATGAGGTAATCGACGCTCTTCAGGAGTTCCTCGACGCCGGGATAAAGTTCGTCCAAATCAGCAATGACAGGAACGCCGGCGGCGCGCGCCCAACCCGCCGCGGCAGCCGCAGCAGCCGTATCATGGCCATCGACGTGAAGCGCGCGAGCAGTGACGATCCACTCGTGGTCGAGCTCTTCGGGGCGGAGGATCAAGCGGTCATCGCGCTTCCAAAGAACGGTACGCTCGCCGGCATCATCGACGAGGATAAAAGCCTGCTGGCTGGGACAGCCGGGTGCCGAGAAAAGATGCGCTTCGACGCCAAGGCGCGCGAATTCCGCGCGATGGAGCGCCGCGGCGCTGTCGTCCCCAATTTTGCCCACGTAGCGCGCGCGCAAACCCCACTGCCGACAGGCAATCACGGCAGTAGCGACCTGGCCACCGGGCAGCACTTTCGCGGAACGGAATTCGACTTTGGAGCCGCGCGCGGGATAGTGCGCGACGGGAATCAGCGTGTCCGTGGCGTTGAGCCCGACGCCGACTACATCCACTTTTCGCAGATTCGTCATAAAGGACCCGGCAACTTTACCGGATGCGGGGACGGTTTCAAAGGAGGAGCGACGGCGTCAGTGGAAGCGCGTAGTGCGCCAGAGGGCGAGGCCGCAAATAATAAGGAGCAGGAACAAGGCGGCGGTCAAAAGCGCGGCCGGTCCCCAGTGCAAGGACAGTTGCGGGACGCGAGCCATCGCCGCAAAAATCACGAACACGCTGGTGGCGAAGACGACCAGCAGCCAGTCCAGCGCGCCGCGGGAAGGTTTGGCTTCGGTGACAAGCTGGCGGCCGTCCATGCGGGCTTCAACGAAGTCCGCGGCGACGCCGTAACGGTCGCTCTCGCGAATGGCCGCTTCTTTCCATCGCGTCTGCTCCTGGCCGGTGGCGGAAGAAAACGCGATGGCGCCGACACCCAGCATCATCAGGAGCGAGCCGCCGATAACTTCGAGGTAGATGGAAGAATTGCGGCCGTGCAATTCGCCGAAGACGAAAATCCCCCACAACAGCCCCCAGAGCTGATTCGAATTGGAAAGCGGGATGCCGCGGCTGATGCCCACGTATTTTGCGGCAAATTGCTGGAAGATGTCGCCAATCACCCAGACGAAACCGCCGAGTATCAGCCAGAAAATAACGCTGCGCGCGCCGAGCAATTCCTGCCACAAGGGAGCCAGTCCCAGCGAACTGACTGAGAGGAGCGTCATCATGCCGAGTTCGCCGAAGGAAAAGAAAGTGACAAACGAAAGCGGATTCATGCCGGTCAAGTAGGCTTTGCGGTACGGGATGTACATGGTGCCCCAAAGAATTCCGGCGCCGAGCGCGGCCCAGACTCCGTTCAGGGAATGTGCGGCGGGGCCGTGTCCTGAGGAAGACGCGATTGCCAGGAGCGTCGCACCAGCGCACATCACCAGCGCGCCGCCGAGGACGCCGGCGAGACGGCGCCAGCCGGCTTGGCGGAGTTCGTTGAAAAAAAGAAAACCCCAAAGAATGCCGAGGAGGCTGTTCGAATTCCACAAAGGAAAGGCGATGCTCAAGCCAATGTCGCGGATGGCGAAAATCGTCAGTGTGTTGGCCACGGCCCAGAGGCATCCGGCAAGCAGCGCCCAAATAACCAGGTGAGGCGCGCGGAGAACGTCAGCGCGGACGGATGAAGTGCCCAGAATCAGCGCGGGCAGACTCCAGCGCGCGAGGAAAACGCCAATGACCATGATCAGCGAAATGACCATCGGCGAAATGCCAATGGACACAAGTTTCGTTGGCGCTTCCGCGGCACCGAGCCAGGCTCCCGCCGCGAAGCCGGAAAGAATGCCAAGGAGTTGCAGCTTCTTCGCACGCGATTCGGTCGCGTAGCCGATCTGGGTATTGGCAACAGGAGGCATTTGCTCCGATCCGAAAATCAGCGAATAAATCGCAGAAGCAGCAATCCACCCATCAGAACGGCGACGGGTACCCAAAAATGGATGTCGCCGAGAATGCTAGCCCAGCGGCCGCGCGCTTTCGTGTTCGGTTCAGTCGCGTTCATATTTCACCATTTCTAATTCTGCGATCGGCGCAGATTATAGCCTTAAGCTTGGCGTTTTCCGAGCAGCCAAATCTCCGGGGCTTGACGGCACATCCGTGCGGGCCGTAAGCTCCACAAACATTTCGCGATTGCATCTCGGGCGAATTAGCATGCAAGAGGGAACTAGTGGCGAGCGCGCTGGCAAAAATCTACATTGTTCTGAGCGGCGCGATCTTGGTCGTTGTCGGTGTGGTGGGATTCTTTCGACATGAAATGTTCAACCTTACGTTTCCTCTCGCCCATAACATATTTCACTTCACTAGCGGCGTAATCGCCTTATGGGCCGGGCTCGGAAAAAGCGCGGATAGCTCGCGGCGTTTTGGTCTGATTTTTGGGACGATCTATACGCTGGTTGCCATTGCAGGCTTCGGCGGTCTGCGAGACCTCGGTCCCGTCCAACTGGACTTGAACGCGCATTTCAATTTCATCCACCTCGGCGTGGGCCTGCTCAGTTTGGCGGCCGGTTTTGCCAGCGCAAAACCGAGCTAGTGATTTCCTGTCTTGGATTGAGATTGCGCCGCCGCTTGTTCGCTCTTATACGCTTTCCAGGCTCCATCAATAACGTAAGCGTGAATCGCGTCCGCATCCTGCACGGTCATCTTGTCATGCGGAAATGCGAACTTCGGAGGATCGGCGAAGCCGGGCATGCCTTTGCTCCAGTGGCTGCCGCCCAGGACAATTTGATACCAATCTTTGTGAACATCGGGGGGCATGTAGCGAAGATCGGGAATCGCGCCATCAAGAACCCAGGCGCCGCTTCCGTCAAGTCCGGGTGAGTGACAACCGTCGCAGACAAATGTTCCGTAAAGCTTTTCGCCCTTGCGGATGATTTCCTCGCTCACGTTTTGCTCGGGAGGCTTTGGCACGGGCGGGATCACAATTTTCGGATACGGGAAAGGCGTCGTTGCGCCAAGCTTGAACGCATACAGCCGCGCCGGGCCGCGTTTTGATTCGGGCGTGGCCATCGTGCGGGCTGGCGCGAACAAGCGTGAGCCCGAGCCCCATCCGACCGGAGTGATCACATATTGTTCGCCTTTCACGGAGAACGTAACGGGAATCGACTCGATGGCTGAGCCCGTCTTGACCGACCAGACTTTTTTCCCTGTGTCGGCCGTGTAAGCCGCAAATTCGCCAGTGCCTTGGCCCTGAAAAACTAGGTTTCCAGCCGTGGAGAGAACTCCGCCATTGGTGGCGATTTCTTCTTCGACGGACCAGCGCGCCGATTGCGCGACAGGATCCCAGGCGATGAGCCGGCCAAACAATCCTTCGCCGCCTTCTCCTGCTTCGGACGCGGCCTTCACATCGGCGCGGCGATCGGTTGTTGGGACGTACACCAAGCCGGTCCGCGCGTTGTAGCTCATCGGCCACCAGTTGTGAACCGTCCACTGCCTACCGCCGCCTTGCGATGCGGGAATCCGCACCGCGCGCCCGGTCGTCAAGTCAATCGAGGACGCCCAAACCGTTTTGACGAGAGGCTTCGCGGAAAGAAGTTTCCCGGTCTTGGCATCGAGCACAAAAAAGAAGCCGTTTTTCGGCACGGTCATAACCACGTGGCGTTTCTCGCTGTCGATCACCAGATCCGCCATAACAATGTGATTGTTTTCGGAATGGACGCCTTCGGTGCCGGTCTGATAATGCCAGGCGTATTCTCCAGTGTCTGCGTTCACCGCGATGATGCACTCGCCAAACAGCCGGTCGCCGGTTGCTTTGATGAGGCGAAACTCGCCATAGTCCACGCCCACGCCGGCCGTTCCGAAGATGACCTGGTTTGTCGCATCGTCATAGGTGATAGCGTTCCAGACGTCGCCGCCGCCAACCCTCCACCATCCGTCGCCGGCCCAGGTCTTCGCGGCCATTTCGAGCGCCTTCGTTTCGAATGGCTTCGAGGGATCGCCCGGAACCGTCCAGAAGCGCCACGCTTCCTTGCCGGTTTCCGCGTCATAAGCGACCAGCGCGCCCCGCACGCCGTCATCCGAGCCGTTGAAGCCCATCAGAATCTTCCCCTTGGCCACATGCGGCGCGCCGGTGATGCCGGTTTGCGTTGGTTCGCAGACCGTGGCTTCCCAAACTTTTTTCGCGGTTGCGGCGTCGATGGCTACCAGGCGGCAGTCGCCGGTGCCGACGTACACTTTGCCGTTCCAAACGGCCACGCCGCCATTGACGCGCGCGGAATAGGAACCATTGATGGCTTGGTCCAAGCGAACTTGAGGATCGAATTTCCACAGCAGTTTTCCCGTGGCAGCCTCCACCGCATAGACTTTCGAAAGCGGCGCGCTGACGTAAATCACTCCATCCACAACGATCGGCTCCGATACAATGCCCATGGCGCTTTCAATGTCCAGAGACCAGGCCAGACCCAGCCCAGCGATATTTTTGTCGGTGATTTGCTGCAACGGGCTGAAATGGCCGGCGTCAAAAGTGCGGCCGTTGAGAAGCCAGTTGTTCCCAGTGGCGGCGTCGGACCCAACTCGCGCTTCGTTCACGTCCCCGGGCTTCGCTTTGTTGTCCGCGGAAGAGCGAAGCGCAATAGCCACCCCAATCGCAACAAGGACAAGAGTCAGACCGAGAATGCGCCGTGGATTCATGCCAAGCCGCCTTTCGAATGAGTCGCCGAAAATCCGCCGCGCCGATGCGAGACCGGTTGTCCCAATCTGATTGGCGTGGAATATCCGCTTGCCATGTTAGAAGCGCGGCAGAAAGAAAGTCAACGCGGGCGTCGTCCCGGTAGGGGTCGGATTATGATTGCGGGATCATCGGGGCTTGTGAATGTCCCACGCTCGTGAGATACACTCCTTCGAGGTCTGAGGACAAAATAAGCAAGGCCGCGGCAACAGGCAGCTAGTTATTGCTCCGAATCCAGGTTCGCCGATGGACAAGCAACGACTGGAAGCTTTCACGGATGGAGTGATCGCCATCATCATTACTATCATGGTGTTGGAGCTGAAGGTGCCCGCCGGCTCCGATTTTCTCTCGCTGGCGTCCGGTTTCCCGGTACTTCTGGCCTACGCGCTCAGCTTTGGCAACGTCGGCATCTTTTGGAATAACCATCACCACATGCTCCATGTTACGGAACGAATTAATGGCGCCGTACTATGGGCCAACCTGTTCCTGCTGTTCTGGCTATCGCTAGTTCTGTTCGTCATTCGTTGGATGGATGAAACTCATTTCGCAGCCGCGCCCACTGCGGCTTACGGCTTGGTTTTGGCAATGGCCGCGATTGCCTACATTTTATTGGAACGATCCATCATCGCCTGCAACGGTCCCGACTCAAAACTAGCTCGCGCGGTCGGCAACGATCTAAAAGGTAAAGTGTCGCTATCGGTCTACGCACTGGCGATTCTACTGGCGTACGCGCGCCCCTGGATCGCGCTCGTGCTCTATGTTGCAGTTGCCGTGATGTGGTTTATGCCTGACCGGCGAATCGAATCCACGGTGTAGCTGGGACGGGAATGAAAGCGCGCTTACAGGTGATGAAATTCGGGGGCACGTCCGTCGGCGACGCATCGTGCATCGCCAGGACAGGGCAGATTATCGCTAAGGCGGCAAAGGAAAACGCCTGCGTCGCTGTGGTTTCCGCCATGAGCGGCGTGACCAACCGGCTGATCAAGGCGGCAAAGAAAGCGCAGACCACAGACGCGCGTGAAGCTACGGCAATGCTCGACGCGCTGCGTCAACAACACGAAACCGCTCTGACAAGCCTGGTCCAGCGTGAAGACAAACGAGCGCGCATCCGGCAACGGATGGATGAAGTGTTCGCAGAAGGCCGGCGCCTCTGCGAAGGAACGGCGCTGCTACGCGAACTCACGCCGCGCGCCCTCGATGCAATCTCAAGCCTGGGAGAACGTCTTTCCGCGCCGCTGGTGGCGGCAGCCGTCGGAGAGCTGGGGCTGCCAAGCGAAGCGATCGAAGCGACGGAATTGATTGTGACCGACGCGTTCCATGGCGGCGCCGAACCGCAAATGGAATTGACGCGCGCAAAGTCGCAAGCGCGGTTGCGGCCCCTATTGGAAAAGGGCATCGCGCCGGTCGTGACCGGCTTCATCGGCGCCACCACGCAAGGCCAATTGACCACGCTGGGGCGAGGCGGCTCGGACTATTCGGCGACGATCCTGGGCGCGGCGATGGATGCCGATGAAGTCATCATCTGGACCGACGTCGATGGCGTGCTCACCGCCGACCCGCGGCTGGTGCCGGAGGCGCGCACGATTCCGGTGATTTCGTACCGCGAGGCCGCAGAGCTGGCTTACTTTGGCGCGAAAGTGCTGCACCCGAAGACTTTGAATCCCGTCGTGCAGGCGGCAATTCCCGTGTGGATTCGCAACAGCTTTGCGCCAGAAAAGCCCGGCACAAAAATCACGCCGGAAGGCCGCAGCATCGGCGGCGGAGTAAAAGCGCTGACGGCCATCCGCGACGTAACATTAATCAGTGTGGGCGGTCCGGGAATTGTGGGATTGCCAGATGTAGTAGGCCGGACATTTTCCACCACCGCCGAAGTGCGTGCCAACGTCCTGCTAATTTCGCAGTCGTCCTCGCAGAACGATATCTGCTTCATCGTTTCCACTGTGGACGCCGAGCGAACCGTGGAAGCGCTGCGCAAAGAGTTTGCGCACGACCTCGCGCATCACAAGGTAGAACACATCACCGTGGATTCGAATATCGCGATCGTAGCCGTCGTGGGAGAAAATATGCGCGGCACGCCCGGAATCGCCGGCCGAACCTTCAACGCTTTGGGACGCGACAACGTGAACCTGATCGCCATCGCTCAGGGCTCTTCAGAAAGCAACATTTCCTTCGTGATCGACGAAAAATCCGTCAAGACCGCTCTCAACACCACCCACCGCGAATTCGGCCTGGCGTCTACGTCAAACTGATAATCCGTTGATTTCAATCTAGAAGCGCGTCGTCGACTCGCTTTGCAGAATGTAAAGGAAAACCATGTGGAATAGCTAGGAATGGTAGGCCCGTGGGGACTCGAACCCCAGACCTCTACCGTGTCAAGGTAGCGCTCTAACCAACTGAGCTACGGGCCTAAAGTCCATAAAGTTTAGCACGGGTTGCGGATCGAGCGCAGCGCTGGGGCTCGTAATTTTGCTTCTGTTCGTCTTTCCTTCCCAGCGAGGATGTCCCCGCCGCGGAATCAGTCGGTGTGGTAGTGTGTCCGGGGAAGAATCCCGGAAAAATGCCGATCAAGACAATCATTGAACCGTTTCGCATCAAAAGCATCGAGGCCATCCGCCGCACCACACGCGAAGAACGGCGGAAACTTATGGAGGCTGCGGGCTACAATCTTTTCCTGGTTCCTTCCGACGCGATTTTGATCGACTTGCTCACCGATTCCGGAACCGCCGCGATGTCCACCGAACAGTGGGCGGCTATGATGCGCGGCGACGAATCCTACGCCGGGTCGCCGAGCTTCGCGCGGTTTCGCGACTCAGTGCAGAACATTTTCGGTTTTCGCCACGTGATTCCTACGCACCAGGGCCGCGCCGCCGAGCGCATTTTGTTCAATGTAATGTGCAAGAAGGGCGACGTGGTTCCGAACAACACGCACTTTGACACCACGCGCGCGAACTGCGAATTTGTCGGCGCGCGGGCGCTGGATCTTCCCATCGCGGAAGCGAAGGAGCCCGCTTACGTGCATCCTTTCAAAGGAAATATGGACGCGGCGCGGCTCGCGGAAACCATCGAACGCGAAGGCGCGAAGAACATTCCGCTGGTCATGCTGACGGTAACCAACAATTCCGGGGGCGGCCAGCCCGTCTCGATGGAAAATATCCGTGCGGTAAAATCCATCTGCAAGAAGAACGAAATTCCTTTCTATATCGATGCGTGCCGGTTCGCGGAAAATGCGTACTTCATCAAATTGCGCGAACCAGGCTACGCGAATAAAACTCCGCGCGAAATTGCGCGCGAAATGTTTTCGCACGCCGATGGCTGCACGATGTCCGCGAAAAAAGACGGCATGGCAAACATTGGCGGATTCCTCTGCACCAACGACGACCGGCTGGCGCAACAGGAAAAGGACCTGTTGATTTTGACCGAAGGTTTTCCCACGTACGGCGGGCTGGCCGGACGCGACCTGGAAGCAATTGCCGTCGGCCTGAACGAAGCGCTCGAAGAGGAGTATTTGAAATACCGCATCGCTTCCACGGCGTTTCTCGGGAACCACATCGCCACTGAAGGCGTGCCTATCGTGCAGCCGCCGGGCGGGCATGCCATATATATTGATGGGCGGGCATTTCTGCCGCACGTTCCAGCGGCGCAATTTCCCGGCGTGGCGCTGGCGAACGAACTATATCTGGAAGGCGGGATTCGCTCGGTGGAAATTGGGACGCTGATGTTCGGCGAGCACGCCACGATGGACCTGGTGCGGCTGGCGATTCCGCGGCGGGCGTATACGCAGAGCCACATCGAATATGTTGTGGAAGTGATTCTGGATGTTTGGCGCAAACGGGAAAAACTCCGTGGCTACGAGATAATCGAGCAGGCAAAGTTTCTGCGGCACTTTTCCGCGAAGCTGAAGCCGGTGGCGAACTGAGGCGCGATGAACGTAACGATCGATGCGAAACTGAAAGCGAAATGCCCGCGGACGGCGCTCGGTTGCGTGACAGCGCAAGTGAAGGCGGGTGCGTCGCCCGCCGCGCTGCTCGAGGAAATGAAGACGCGGGAAAACGAAATCCAGAAATTGCCTTTTCCGCGCGGCGTGCTCGAATCGGTACAAGTGGAAACGACGCGCAAGGCGTACAAAGCTTTGGGAAAAGATCCGGCGCGGTACCGAAATTCGGCGGAAGCGCTGTTGCGGCGCGTAGTGGCTGGAAAAGGATTGCCGGAAATCAATGCCGTCGTGGACGTAATCAATCTCGTGTCGGTGGAAAGCCGCCTGCCGGTTGGGCTATATGATCTGGGGCACGTCGTGGGCGACATCGTTTTTCGCGCTGGTTGCCATTGTTCGCCGATACCGTCGGCCCGCACGGCAGCGCGACGAGCGATTCCGAGCGAACGATGGTCACGGCGGCGACGAAGCAGGTGCTGGCGGTTATCATTTCGTTTGCCGGCCCGGAAGGACTCGGGCGCTGGGCGCAAAGAATGTCCGACCTGCTGAAGCAGCATGCCGCCGCGCAAGACGTAACCATCCGAGTAATCGAATAACGCAAGAGTTCCAGCCCGCCGCGTTTTGGTTCGCAGCGCTTTTCCCGCCTTTGCCGAATGCTCCTTGAAGCCGCGCCAATCATCGGGTTTACTAGGAGCGAAGCTGTCGCGTGTTGCGGTCGAATCAAACGCTTGCAAGACTGAGAATCGATCCCATTCCGTGGAAGAGGTGGCCGATGGCCTGCAATCCTGAAGTGTTGAAACACGTTCCGCTGTTTGCGCTGCTGGACGCAGACGAGACGGCGGTGCTGGCGGCGCAAGTGGAGCTGAAGAATTTCGCTCCGCGGCAGCGCATTTACAAAATGGGCGATCCTGGCGGACAAGCCTACGTGATGGTCTCGGGAAAAGTTCGCGTGACGACGGTGGACGAGGATCAGCAGGAAGTCGTTGTGGATGAGCCGGCGCACGGCGAATTCTTCGGCTTCGCTTCGATGCTGGAGCAGACGCCTCATCAAACCAACGCCACGGCCATGGAAGATACGCAATGCCTGGAAGTGAGCCGCGGCGACATTGCGACACTGCTGCAACGCAAGCCGCATGCGGGAATGGACATGCTGACGGTGCTGGGAAAGCAGTTTCACTCTTCGCAGCAACTGGTGCGCATTCGCGCGATGCGCAACGCGAACGACGTGATCGAAGAGAAATCCACGCTGGCCGAGCGCATCGCGGACTCCATGGTGCAGTTCGGCGGATCGTGGAAGTTCATTATTGGGTTTATGGTGATCAGCAGCATCTACACGGCTATCAATGTTGGCATGCGCAGGGCGGCTTGGGATCCGTATCCGTTTATTCTGCTGAACCTGATTTTGTCGCTGCTGGCGGCGATTCAGGCGCCGGTGATCATGATGAGCCAGAATCGGCAGGACCGGAAAGACCGCGTGCGAAGCGAACTGGATTACGCCGTCAATCGCCGCGCCGAATCCGAAATTCAAGGCCTGGCGCGGAAGTTGAATCTGCTGGGCGACCAAATGGGTGACCTCGAGGATCTGCTGCGCGGGAAGCTGAGAGGTGGACACAGCGGCGAGCTGCGCTCCTGACTTGCACGCCGGGACGGCCCCTTTTGCAGAGTGCAGAGGAGATGTTCCAGCATAGCTCTAAGACATGCAACTTATTGAATAAAAGCGCCTTACTCATATATAGCAGTATAAACTTGCACTTACACGACACAATTGACTTGTATTTATACGGCGCAATTGACTTGTAATCACACGGCGTTATATACTTGTATTCACGCACCACAATAGACTTGTAATGCCCCATGAAGATGGGAGGCTCCATGCCCTCGCCAAACGAAAAGCTGGCTGAATCCCTCGACGAGCTCAAGGCACTCCAGCAAGGCAACCGGCGTGTGTTCCGTTCCGACGACCTGAGCCGGGTTCACCGCGAACGCCTGGTGGAGAACGGTTTCCTGCAAGAAGTCATGAAGGGCTGGCTGATCTCCTCCAGCCCCGACTCACAGGTCGGCGAGAGCACCCCGTGGCATGCGTCGTTCTGGGAATTCTGCGCACGCTACTGCGACGAGCGCTTTGGCGAACAATGGCACCTGTCGCCGGAGCAGTCCCTTTTCTTGCACGGCGAGAGAACGGTGATCCCCGATCAGCTGGTTGTACACAGCCCGAAAGCGACGAATAACGACATTCAGCTTCTGTTTGGCACAACGCTTTACGATCTGAAAGTTGCGGAGATGCCCGCGACCGCAGCTCTCCTAGTGAAGGACGGATTGCGTCTGTTTACGCCGGCGGCGGCCTTGGTACGCGTGCCGGAATCCTTCTTTCAGCTGTATCCCATCGAGTCGCAAGTGGTGATGGCGAGCCTTGGTGACGTCTCGGACGTGCTTCGGCTGCTCCTGAACGGCGGGCATTCCGCGAAAGCCGGTTATCTTGCCAAAGCCTTCCGCCAAACCGGGCGCGGCGACCTCGCGGACGAGATTCTCCGTGCCATGAAGGGCGCCGGATACGATGTACGAGAGAGCAGCCCATTTGAAGCCGGACACATATTCAAGAGGCCGCCGCGTCCCACCGCCCCGATCGTGGCCCGCGTTGAGATGCTCTGGGAATCGATGCGTGGCCCGGTCCTCGCGACGTTCCCCAAACCGCCGGGACTTCCAGCAGACAATGAAGCGTATCTTCGCTACGTCGGCGAAATCTATCGGACCGATGCTTACCACTCGTTGTCCATCGAAGGCTACACCGTCACGCCTGCCCTGGTTGAGAGAGTTCGGCAGGGCGGCTGGGACCCCGAGCATGACGCCGGCGATCGCAGAAATCGCGACGCCCTCGCGGCGCGGGGATACTGGCAAGCGTTTCAGCTGGTGAAAAAAGGAGTAGAGAAAGTGATCGCGGGTGAGAACGCCCCCGCGCTGGCGCGCACCGTGCACAACGACTGGTATCGCGAGTTGTTCCAGCCCTGCGTCACAGCCGGCCTGATGGAAGCGGGGGTATTGGCCGGATACAGGAACATACCCGTGTATCTGCGCGGGTCGCGCTACATTCCGCCGAGGTGGGAGGCGGTGCGCGACGCCATGCCGGCGTTCTTCGACCTTCTGGAAAAAGAACCCGAGCCTTCGGTACGCGCGGTGTTGGGACACTGGCTTTTCGGTTACATTCACCCGTACCCGGATGGGAACGGCCGCATGGCGCGCTTTCTGATGAACGTTATGCTGGCTTCGGGCGGCTATCCTTGGACGGTGATTCGCATCCGGGATCGCAAGTCTTATCTGAGCGCCATGGACCGCGCCAGCATCGAGATGGACATCCATCCGTTCGCAGCCTTCATCGTCCGCCGCGTGCAATGGCGCCTTGAGCAGCACGACCTGACATTTCTCGCGCCCCAGGAGGCTGTTGTTCCCGAGCGCGACATTGTCTTTTTCTACGGCCACGACGGCGAAGCGTGGGTGCGCTGCGCCATCAGCAGGGAAGCCCTGGACGACCACTTCCATGGAGACGGTAAGGATAAACTCGAAGTGTTCCGAGCGAACCGCGAAGTCATCGAGCAAGAGGTACGCCGGAAATACATTGCCGGCGACACCGAAATGGATGGGTCTGTTCTCATTCGCGCGGACGATCTGCCTGAGTGACATCTTCTCCATCCCGCTATAACCCACCCGTCATTTCGTCTATAACGAGGTCGGCCCTGTCAAGGCAAACTTC
>MNDE01000104.1 GCA_001914785.1 Acidobacteria bacterium 13_2_20CM_57_17
GGGATCCTGCCGTTCATCAATCCACCAGGTATGCCGAAGGCCGTATTGCTGCCCGCGGTACGCTACAAATTGCCAGATCCCGCGCGCGCCCGCCCGCGAAAGCGCCAGCGGCTGGAAAGCGCTCTCCGCTTGCGCCAGGTAAATCAGATCCTGCGGCAAGCCCTCTTCCCGCAGCACGCGGGAAATCATTTCGCGATAGCGCCCCGCGCGTCGCAGCCCGGTTTCCACAATGTCCCGCCCGCGCGGTGTCTGGAAGAAATTGACAAAGGACAGAACCTGGTCATTCACCGTCAGCGGCAGGTCGTGGGAAATGTTCTTTGCCGCTTCCTCGGCCCGCGCTTTCAGCCCGGGATCGACCGGAAAAGTCATCTCCGCCACCTCGTCGATCGCCGCCGGAACGGCCGGCGCTTCGTTGAACCCGTCTCCCGCCCGGAACGCCTGCAGCTCATAGGCGTACACCGTGTCCACAACGTGGTGGAACAGCTCGCTCAGTTTGGGATCACTGTTGGGGTCGTAGCCGCTCTCCAGCAGCCAGTCCACCGCGTCGTCAAAATCCTTGCGCGCGGCTTCCAGGTGCCCCGCTTTGAAGTTCTGCTCTCCCGACGCGAATTTCTCCTGGACTTTCTGGATCAGGTAGTCCTTTCCGGACGGAACCGGAGGCAACAGCCAGATATAGTGGCGCCGCGGCGGATTCAAAATCGGCAGGGGCGTAAGTTCCACGGCAGCCTGCTTTGCGTTCGCGCTCTGTGGCCCAGGAGCCAGCGCCGGAACGTGCGCCTGCACGGACTTCTTTCCCGCGTCTTCGCAACCGAGGAGCTCTGCTGCGAAGAGCAGCGTACCTGCGGCAAGGTGCAGCCCTCGTTTCATCTGTCCATGGTAAGGAGGGCTTCCCGCCCAGGTCAACGCTTTCCGCAGCGGGTGGTGCCGCTCTCACCACGCCCCAAGTTCCGCCTCTTCCTCTTGCACCAAACAACACGCCTCCATAAACCACTTGCATTCCCTCCCCTCCCGTGTTACTCTATCCTTGCGTTTGTTGCTCTTGTATCGCCTTTGGGTAGTAAAGCGGTCGCAAGGTCACACTTGCGGCCATTTTTTTGTTCGGCTGACCGCTTTGCAGTCCTCCCGAACGAAGCTTGAAGACGGCCGCGGCTCTGTTGAGGGGCTCGGAACCTGGGCATCAGATAGCTCAAATGTTGTGCTCAGTCGTAACCCGGCTGACGGAAAAGAGTAAAGCAGTGAGTAAAGAACAAGGTACAGTGAAGTGGTTCAATGCCAGCAAGGGCTTCGGCTTCATCCAGCGCCAGAGCGGTGAGGACGTTTTCGTCCATTTCTCCGCGATCGTGGCTGATGGCTATAAGACGTTGAACGATGGCCAGGCGGTTGAATTCGAAGTTTCCAAGGGCCCCAAGGGCCTGCAGGCCTCGAACGTACAGCCCCTCTAAGGAACAGACTGTTTCCGGCCTAATCGGCCTTAACCCCGATTGAACCGGTTTCAGTTCACTTCACAAAATTACAAAACGGGCGGCGCGACGCAAGTCACGCCGCCCGTTTTGCTTTTGAACCTGCCTTTTCTTAGTGGCACAGCCACTCTTGGCTGTGCTCTTGCTTGTGAGTCGGCTGTAGCGGCGACTTCATGTCGCCATCTGCTTTTCGCTTGACCTTACTTTTCCTCCCCATACTTGCCTGCCCAGTGTGTGAGCTTCCGCGCCACTTCTTCGATCACTGCGGAAGGCGCCCGCTCGAGGATTGTTTCGAGCGCGGTATAGAGCTGGTCTTGCAGTTCTTCGGAAACGCGCTTGGTGCGCTTTGTGGAGCGGTGCCCCTCCGCGTACGCCGAGAGGGAGCCGCTTCGTTGATAGTTTGTCCACGCCACCTGCCAGATCGCTTCCAGCAAATCGCTGCGGCGCTTCCTGCGTTCGCGCTGGACCGCTTCGTCGATTTCCTCCACTTGAACCAACGGGACACGGAAACTGAGCGGGTAACTGACATCGCGACGGATGTTCGTTCGCGGCACGGCAAGTAGTGTGTCACGCGCAGAATTGCCTTGACAAGCGTCTCGCCCGTGTGCATGGTATGTATTGTATGCATACATCTTGCTGAATCTCCGGTCAGGAACAAGACAAATCAGACCTGGAGGGAGCGAAGATAGGGGACGCTGGCTTTCATCATGTCCAGGTTCATTTCGACGAAGTAATTTTTTACGCCGGCGGTTTTCGCCGCGGTGAAGATTTTCTTCCAATCGAGAGTGTCTTGCCCCACGGGCATGATTTTCTTGGTTTGCGCCGACCAGCCCTGAACGTGCATGGAAAAGAAGCGGCCGGGATATTTCGTGAAATATTCGGCGGCGTCATAGCCCTGGCTGATGGTGGAGACCTGGAACTGGAACTTGACGAGCTTGGGGTCGAGAAGTTCGAGCAACACGTCGTAGGTGCGCTTGCCGTTCACGGTCGAAAGCTCGAACTCTTCGTTATGAAGGCCCTGCTGGAGGCCGGCCTTGGCGGAAAGTTCGCCCATTTTGTTGTATTCGTCGGCGGCGCGCTTGACGTCGTCCAGAGTCGGCTTCTTCGGGCCTTCGAGGCTGGGCACGATCATTTGCGTGAGGCCGACATCTTTTGCCCAGGCAATGCGGGCTTCCTGATTGTCGCGAAGCTCCTTGATGCCGAAGTGAGAGCTAATGCAGCTGACGCCTGCATCACCCAAAATCTTGCGAAGCTCGGCTCCCGTGTATTTGGCGAGGCCGCCGAAGCCATGCTCGGCGTAACCCACCGGCGAGCACAGCTCGATGGTCTGGAACCCGGCGTCGGCAAGCTGCTTGATGGTGCCGGGAAAATCCTTGGCGATCATCTCCCGCACAGGCCAGGTCTGGCAGCCAATGGGCAAGCCCAGGGGATTCGCATGGAGGTCCAGCGCACCTGCGGAAAGGAATCCGGCTGCGGCGGCGCTGGTGGCGGCGTTCTTAAGAAATTCTCTTCTCGACAATTCGGGCATGGAAGTCTCCTATTAATTCATGATAAGGGATTCGCTAAAGTTCCCAATGAGTTCGGCGATCCGGGCGGACTAACTTTTGCGCCGCATCGGAATTGACGACTTTCAAGTTGGCACGATCCCAAGCGAGTTTTTGCGGCAAGCGAGTGGCGATATTTCCGAGGAGCAACGTCTCCGTGACAAGGCTGGAGAATTCGAAATTTCCGCCGGGCTTGACTTTGCCGCCCTTGCAGGCATCGAGCCATTCGCGCTCGTTGCCGGGCGAGCGCGGCAGAGTTTTGGGCGGCTGTTTGTAGGCGTTCATTTTCGATTCGGGGATGAGGCGCGGATTGGCGCCATTGAACGCGCAGAGAATCTTGCCGCGATCGCCGACGAAAAGGAGACCTTCGCCTTCTTCATCGCCGACTCCCATCAAGGGACGGCCTTCTTCCAATTCTTCGGGGCGCGGCGGCTTGAGGCCACCGTCATACCAGGTGAATTTCACAGGCGGCATGTCGCCACGGGCCGGGAAGTTGTAGTGAATGACGGAGGCCAGCGGAAACGTTTCTTCGTAGCGTTCCGTGGAACTTGCTTCGACGCTCACGGGCGCCTCCAGCTTCAAGACGCGGAAAATTGTGTCGTAACTGTAGCACCCCATGTCGCCGAGAGCGCCGCAACCGAAGTCGCTCCACCCGCGCCAGACAAAGGGCAAATAGGCGTGGTTGAAAGGACGTTCCGGAGAAGGACCGAGCCAAAGATCCCAATCCAAACCATCGGGTACGGCTTCGGTTTCCTTGGGGCGTTCGACACCTTGCGGCCAGAAAGGACGGTTCGACCAGTTGGCGACTTCGCGCACCGGGCCGATGGCGCCGTCCCAAATCCATTCGCAGAGCAAGCGCGTGGCTTCGGAGGCCTGGTTGCCGACGGCGATCTGCGTGGCCACGCCCGTTTCGTGAGCGATTTCGGCGATGCGACGCGCTTCGTAGATGGAGTGCGTCAGGGGCTTCTGGCAAAAAACATGTTTGCGCTTCTTCATTGCGGCGGCGGAGACGGCGGCGTGAAGATGGTCGGCGGTGCAGACAACTACTGCGTCGACGTCTTTTTGTTTTTCGAGCAGCTCGCGGAAGTCCGTGTAGGCAGAGCAGCCGTGATACTGGCCGGAGCGCTGCTGCGCAGCGTAATAGGCGTCCACGATTTTCTGACAGGGTTCGCGGCCGGCGACGCCGCCGGTGACGCGGAGAGAATGAGTCAACTGAATGGGCTGGTCGGGGCTGAGCCAGTCCCAGCCAGTGTCGACGCCGAGCAATTTGCGGACGGAATTGCAGAATTCATGAGTGTCCCACTGCGGGTAATCGGCGCCGGATTTATTGGGATCGCAGACGGCGACGCCTTGAACGTCTGGTTCGCGCAAAAAATGAAGCATAACGCGCAAACCCTGGGCGCCAACACCGATGAAAGCGATATTGACTTTGTCGCTGGGCGGAACATATCCAGCGCCGCCTAGCACGCGTCGCGGAACGATGGAAAGACCAACAGCCGCCGTGGCGGTTTGCGCCAGGAACTTTCGCCGCGAAGTCAAGCGACATGAAAAGGGGCGCACTGAAAAGGTGCGCGACCGAATCCGATTCTTCACGGTTCCTCCCCGACTGCAACTCGCATTGCGATGATTTACCACAGTGACGAGCGACCTGACTACTCCAAAACTGAAACCAGGGTGAATTGAAGTTCGCCTGTACACCAGGAAGGAAAACTGCCGGCAAGATGCCGGTGCTACAAGTTAGCGTGAGACGGGTTCGGCGACGCTTTGATTCTGCACGGCAGCGCGGCGATTGAGGAAGCCGCGTGCGGCAAGAAGTTCAGCATTGAGCAGAGCGGTGCCGGCAGCGCCACGAACTAAATTGTGCGAGAGCAGGGTTAATTTTACGTCGAGGAGCGGGCACTCGCGGACGCGGCCGACGACAGCGGCCATGCCGTTGCCGGCGTTGGCGTCGCGACGCGGCTGAGGGCGGCTTTCGTCGTCGAGTACGACGACCGGATTGCGCAGGGCAGTGGGCAGCGAGGCCAGCTCGGCATCGACTTCGAAACTGCGCAGCGCTTCGCGAACTTCTTCGAGCGAGGCGATTTTTTTTAGGCCGACGGAGACACATTCGAGATGGCCGACGACAACCGGGACGCGATTGCAATGGGCGCTCAGGCCGAGGCCGGCGTCAACGAACCGCGAGCCATCCCATTTGCCGAGCAGCTTCTGCGGCTCAAGTTCCATTTTTTCTTCTTCACCGCTGATGAAGGGAACGACGTTGCCCTGAATATCCATCGCGGGAACGCCGGGATAGCCGGCGCCGGAGATGGCTTGCAGAGTTACGACGAAAATTTTTTCGAGTCCAAAAGCATCGGCGAGAGGCTTTAAGACAAGGACGAGACCGGCGGTGGAGCAATTGGGATTGGTGACGATAAAGCCGGTGTCGTAGCCGCGATTCTTCTGCTGCAGGGGGATGGCGTCGAGATGGGCGGCGTTAACTTCGGGAATGAGCAGCGGAACATCGGGATCCATGCGGTGATTGCGTGAATTGCTGACGACGGGATAGCCGGCGCGGGCGAAATCTTCTTCGGCGGGGCCAGCGACGGAAGAATCGAGAGCGGAGAGCATGAAGTCGCAGTCGAGGGAAGGATCGAGACCTTTGACGATGAGGCCACGGGCGGACTCTGGAACCGGCGAATCGAGATGCCAGCGAACGGCTTCGGCGTAAGTTTTGCCGGAGGAACGCTCGGAGGCGGCGACTTCGGTCAGCTCAAACCAGGGATGATCGCCAAGCATTTGAACGAGGCGCTGGCCGACGACACCGGTAGCGCCGAGGACTCCCGCTTTCCACTTTTTCTCCGATGGTTTCGACTGCATGTTTTGGTCTCCGTTGTTTTGAGATGGGGAATTCATGCGGCACCGCCGTGTGGAGACGTCTCTGGAACACGAGGCGAGCCAATGCGGGTGCCGCGAGCCTGCGGATTGAAGGTATTGCGAACCCAGACGACCATTTCGGTTTCGGCGGCGAGAGGCAGAACTTTGGCGTGAAGGACTTTCGCTCCGCTGGCGGCGAGGGCGCGGGCTTCGTCGTAGCTTAGCTCATGCAAAAGGTGCGCTTCAGCGGATTCGGTGGGATTGGCGGTATAGATGCCGTCGACGTCAGTCCAAATGACGAGCTCGTCGGCGTTCACAACGTGAGCAACGATAGCGCCGGAAAAATCGGAGCTGTTGCGGCCGAGCGTGGTGATGCGGCCATCGGGAGTTGCACCGATAAAGCCGGTGACGACGGGCACAATGCCGGCTTCGAGGAGCGGAAGGAGAACGTCGCGGCCGCGTAGCCTAGTTTGTTCGAGGTGGGGTTGTGCATCGCGGAAAGTGTCGCAAGTCAGGACAAATTCGGAGGAAGTGACAGGCACCGCGGGGACGCCCGACTTCTCAAGAGCCGCCGCGAAAAGCCTGGCGCTGAAACGCTCGCCAAAGGAGGCGAGGCGATCAAAAAGCTCGGCGCCGGCGGCGACGCGGCCGTGAACGGGAACTTCGTGGAGAAGATCCCGCCCCAAAAGTTGCAACTCGTGGCGCACGCGGAGGCTTTCCTGTTCGCTGAGCTGCAATTCAAAAAGCACATCGAGGTGAAGATCCAGAACGAGCTCGGCTTCATGGCGGGCGTGGGCAAGTTTGCCGCTGGCGAGCGCCCGCGCAATGGAAAGGAGATGGTCGGTGACGCCCTTCATGGCGGAGACAACCACGGCGACATTGGACAATCGCGCGGCGGATTGAACAAGGCCCGCAGCATGGAGCATGCGGTCCGCGCCGAGAAGCGAACTGCCGCCGAACTTGAAAGCGACGATATTCGGAAGTTGGCTGGCCACCCCGCCGGCGTAGTGAATGACTTCGCCATGAGCGGCCTTGGAACGGCCGGCTCGTAACGCGGCGGGGCTGCGTTCGCCTGAAACATCTTCCTGGACATTTTCGAGATTCATGGCCTGCGCTCCTGGTTTGTTTCCGGTACCGCTGGAGCGTCTCTGGAGGGGGCTTAAAAGAAGAAACCCACCGCCAGGTCGCTTCCGGCGGTGGGTTGGAAACTTTCTCTAGCTTTGCTAGGTGTTTCTCCACGCGCCGGAAGCGGAAATAGTCTTCTTAGTCGTAGTCGAAATAATCGACATGGACGACTTGGACGTAATTCGCTTGGCGGTGACAATTATCATTACGAGGCAAAGCATAGCACGGGCACACATGGAAGTGAAGGAAAAGTTTGAAAAAGAGCGGAGAAAATTGATCGGGTGATCCACCTGCCCCTCTACAGGTTTTTACTTAGTCCGGCGGGACAGTTTTGCGGGAGAAACACCTGTTCCGCGGAAAGAATGCGTCGGCGGAGGCTTCCGGGTAGTGTGGAGATTAGTTCCAAGCTTGTCCCAAGCATGGCAAATCCAAAGCGTTCAAGAAATTACGGAACGCCAATTCAAGAGGAACGTGGCGATGAGAAACGAGCATAAGAGAAGAATCCTGGGCGGTGCGTTGCTGGCGATGACGCTGGGCCTGGGCGCAGCGAATTTGCAGGCGCAGGAAGGCCGCAAGGCGCTGTCCAATCCTGCTCCGACATACCCCGAGGTCGCCAAGAGGCTGCGGCTGACCGGCGTGGTAAAGGTGCAAGTGGTGATCGGCGCGGACGGACGAATCAAGGAGAAGAATGTCATCGGCGGACACCCGATCCTGGTGAGCGCGGTGGAAGACACCCTGAAGAATTGGAAATACGCTCCAGCCAGCGGAGAAACCACAACGCAGCTGGAGTTTAATTTCCGTCCATAGTCGTCGTTGGGAAAGAAGTTGTTGGGAGCAAGTCGTGTAGAAGCGGCCATGTGGAACGATTCCACGTGGCCGCTTTCTTTTGCTCAGAGAACCTTGGCAAGCTCCTGCAAAACTCCGTCACCATATTCCGGGTCCTTGATAGAGAACTCGCCCTTCCCCAATACAGGATTGAGGTTAAGAAAAACCTCGGATGAGCCATCTCCCAAGAATAATTTTGTCGTTGTCCAATTACCCGGCGGCTTGACGGCAAATCCCCCATTGGGAGAGTGACTGACGTGTTCGCCGAGAATGACGGCGCTAAACGGCAGTTCGGCGACACGGATAGGGTTCGAGGGAGTGGCTTTCGCCTCAAGCGTTTTCTGCAAAGCGGCGAGGAAACCAGAGGCGTCGGAATTCGGTACGGCGATGAATTTGCCTTTCGTGAAGGCGACGGGAATCTTTCCGGACGGGCGAGCCATGGTCAATTCAATATCGAAACGGGCGGTCTTGCCGTCCGCGACGTAAGCGGCTTGATAGCGTTTCACGGTTTCGGACGAAGCTCCATCGGCGGGACGAAGACTGAACATCAGCCAGCCGTCACCGAAGGCAGCGACCTGCGGTTCTGCAATGGGTTGCGCTTCCTCTTTCTGGCAACCGGCGGAAAGAGCGGTCACGAGAAGTGCGGTCATAACTAAGTGGATTTTCATTCCGATGGCCTCAGCGGCTGTCTGAATTTTTCTCTTCGAAGAGCAGACTAGAGCAGGTTAGGCCGGATTCGGCCTTTTGAAGCTCGGAAATGTCGATGGAAGTGACTGAGAAGCCACGGCCTTCGATACGCGCGCGCGTGCGAGGAAAAGAAGCGGGAAAAATAATCGTGCCGCCTAGGGCCAGAGCATTGGCGGCGTGAGGCTCGGCGGGATCGACGTCAATCCATTCATGGCCAGCGAGCGGTGCCGAGTCAAACCATGCGCGGTTTGCGAGGAGCGTGTTGCGGCCAAGATGGGTGACGGCGGATTTTAGATGCAGGCAGCCAGTGACAAGGACGGCGATGACTTCATAGTTGTGCGGCGCAAGTATAGCGGCAAGCTGGCGGACGCCTTCGGCGTTGCTGCGCTGGGTGAGACCGACAAAGAGCCTTCGGTCGATGCGAAGGACATCGCCGCCTTCGAGAGTTCCTGGAAGAGAAACGTATTCGAGCTTTCGAAACCTGGAAAGAGCGTGAGCGAGCGACTCAGCCTCACGACGGCGAGTTTCCGTTCCGAGCGGCAGGATCACCGCCAATTCATCGAGCACGATGGCAGGATCTTCGACAAACATGGAGTCGGGAAGAGCAGACTCGGCGGGAAGCGAAATAACGCGGGCGCCCAGTTTACCGAGCAGCTTTTCGTAAGAGTGGTGCTGTTCCTCGGCTACGGCTAGATCCATGGGCTTGCGGTCAATGAAAGAAAGTTCGCAATGGACGATGGCTGGGCTAACGGCGCGCGTTATGGCGGTGAGCATGGCAAGCAAAGGAGTTTACACGAGATATTGTTGAGACGCCGCGCCGGAGTGTATAGACTCGGCATCGAAACGGAGGAGCGACTGAAATGGCGATTGGCCGGAGGATTGGCGCAGGATTTCTGGCGAGCGTGGTTGTTTTCAGCGGCTCGGTTGCCGCAGCTGGGAATACAGCCGACGAAAAGAAAGCCGAGGCGGTCGATGAAATCTTCGTGGACCTGACGAAACCAGGTTCGCCGGGATGCGCGCTGGGCGTCTATCGCGAAGGCGAGATGATCTATGCCAAAGGATATGGGCTTGCGAACGTAGAACAAAGCGTGCCGATAACGCCGCAGAACGTGTTCGACATAGGCTCGACATCCAAACAGTTTACGGCGGCGAGCATTCTGCTCCTGGAAAAGCAGGGCAAACTTTCCGTCAACGACGAAGTCCGGAAATACATTCCGGAACTTCTGGACTACGGACAAAAACTGACGATCCTTCATCTGTTGAATCATACGAGCGGGCTGCGCGATTACCTTACGCTGATGGACCTGGCGGGAATCAACACGGACGGCGTAACGACGGATGAAGACGCGCTGCAGATGATTCTTCGCCAGAAGGCGCTGAATTTTGCCCCCGGAAGCGACTGGCTCTACAGCAACACGGGATTTTTTCTGCTGTCGGGGATCGTAAAGCGCGTGAGCGGAAAGACGCTGCGGGAATTCGCGGCGGAGAACATTTTCACGCCGCTGGAGATGACGCACACGCAGTTTCGCGACGACCACACGTCGCTGATCGCGAACCGCGCACTGGCCTACGATCCCAAGGAGAATGGCGTAGGTTTTCGCATGAACGTTTCGTACTTCGAGCAAACGGGGGATGGCGCGGTGCATACCTCCGTGGAGGATTTGCTGAAGTGGGATGAAAACTTCTACAGCGGGCGGATCGGGGGCAAAGAGTTCCTGGCGGAGATCCAGGAACAGGGCAAACTGAACAACGGCAAGGTGCTGGATTATGCGAAGGGATTGTTCATCCAGGATTACCGCGGATTGCATACCGTGAGCCACGGCGGGTCCTGGGGCGGATACCGCGCGGAGTTGCTGCGCTTTCCAGAGCAGCACTTTTCGGTGGCGTGCTTGTGCAATCTGGGAAGCGCGAGGCCCTCGAATCGCGCACGCCGGGTCGCGGACGTGTATCTGGCCAGCCTGATGAAACCCAAAGAAGCAAATAAAGAAATGCCGGAAAAGCGGGAGAAGGAGCAGAAGTTGGTTTCGCTGTCGCCGGAACAGATTAAGAATTATCAGGGCGATTATTGGAGCGACGAATTGGGCGTCGCGTACCGGCTGGGAATTGTGGATGGCAAGCTGAAGGTGGTCGCACTGCTGGACGCTGCGGGCTCCCTGCACACCGGCAATCTTCCCCCGATTACGGGGGATGCGACGGCGGTTGATAAATTTGAAATGAATGAACCACGAATCACGATTCAGTTCGAAAGGAACCAACAGCAAGGCGTGAAAGGTTTCACGCTGGATGCGGGCCGGACGCGCGGTATGATTTTTACGCGAAGAAACGGCGCGGGGAAGCGGGAGGCAAGATGAGCGCGGATTCGATGAGGCGGGCCGCAGCGGTTCTGCTGCTGATTCTCGGAGGAGCGGTGCTGTGGTGGGCGGGGAGCGGAGCGCAGGCTTCGGCGCCTGCGAATGACGCGATGGTTGCCACGATTGCGGCGGTGCGGGAACATGCAGCGCCAAGCGATCCACGACTGAAATCCGCATCGCGGTTCGAACAAGGCGGCTGGATCTACGTTCATCTCGAGGGCGATCCAGGCACGGTTGGCTATCAGCACGGGTACCTGCTGGCACCGGAAATCGAAGATGGGTTCGGGGCAGTAAGGGCGGGAATGATGCATTCCACCGAACGCGACTGGGAATTCTTCCGCAAAGCCGCGCACGAAATGCTGTGGCCGAAAATCGATGCGGAATATCAGCAGGAGCTGCAGGGAATCGTTGAAGGGATGCGAGCACGCACCGGGTCGAAGCTGGATGTGGATGACATCGTGGCATTCAACGCGTTCGAGGAACTGCCGGATTATTACGTGCCGTGGCTGAACAAAAGGCAAAAAGCGGCGAATGCGCCGAATCTGAAAAGCCCCGGGAATTGCAGTGCTTTCGTGGCCACGGGGAGCTGGACGAAAGACGGACAAATCGTGATGGCACACAACAACTGGACGAGTTACCGGAACGGCGAACGCTGGCGGATCGTGTTCGACATCGCACCGAAGAATGGCTACCGAATGCTGATGGATGGATTCCCGGGAGTGATTGCGAGCGACGACGATTTCGGCATCAACAGCGACGGGCTGATGGTGACCGAAACGACGATCACACAGTTTGAAGGCTGGGATCCGAACGGCGAGGCGGAATTTGTGCGGGCACGGAAGGCGCTGCAATATGCGGGCTCGATAGACGAATACGCAAAAATCATGCTGGATGGAAACAATGGGGGCTACGCCAACGACTGGCTGCTGGGCGACCGAAAGACCGGCGAAATTGCGCAGCTTGAACTGGGATTAAAGGCGCACAAATTATGGAGGACAAAGGATGGCGTGCTGGCGGGATCAAACTGGGCGCGCGACGCGAAAGTGCTCAAGGAAGATACGCCGGAATTTGATCCCAATAATAAGGAAAGTTCGCCCAACGCGCGGCGTGCGCGGTGGGAGGATTTGCTGAAGGAAAACAAGGGAAAGATCGACGTGGCGCTTGCAGAAAAAATGCTGGGCGACCATGAGGACACGGCCCAGAAAAAGGAAGAGCCGAACGAGCGGACGCTGTGCGGGCATGTGGATGGATCGCCGCGCGGCGTGAAAGAGTGGGAATGGCAATCGTACTATCCCGGCGGAGCGGTACAAGGAAAGGCAACGGATGCAAGAATGGCGAAAGAGATGCGGTTCGTGGCCCGCATGGGACATCCGTGTGGTGGTGATTTTCTGGCCAAGCCGTTCCTCGCGGCGCATCCGGAGTTTGCGTGGGAAGAACCGTATTTGCGGGACATGAAGGCGGGCCCGTGGACGGAGTTCCGGTCGGGCCAAACCTCAAGAGAGTAATACGAGGATTTAGAAGAATGTGGTCGCTGAAGGGCTGGAGAAAATCATTGTCAAGGCACGAGGGACCGTCGGCGCCGCGTGAGAAATCCAGAGCCGAGTGATTCCGGCCCCCAAGAGCATTCCGACAAGAATCAAACCGATCACACCGAGCACAATCCAAACATCCGATTTTGTAAATGTCAGGACGCCCGAGTTCCGGGAAGTTTCGGCGGCGGAATTAGCGGAGTGCCCGTTCGGGACGAAGTGAGGATGCGGGGCCTTGTCGGAAACCTCCGGCTGCACCAGGAGGCAGTAACCCTTCCGCGGGATGGTCTCGATGTAAAGCGGCTTGTCGGAGGAATCGCCCAGCGCCTGGCGGAGCTTGTTGACGGTGGTATTGACGTTGGCGTCGTAGTTGACGTGAGTATCGGCAGGCCACAGGCGCATGCGGAGCTCTTCGCGGGTGACGACTTCGCCGGGCTTCTCGAGGAGCGTAAGCAGAATCTGATAAACTTTGCCCTGAAGCTTTAGCCGGGACCCATCCCGCGACACTTCCTGCCGCTGCTGGTCAATCCGAAACGGTCCAAAACTTACATAGCGGCCCGATGACAAAAGCGTCCGTTCTGAGACAGTCGCCTCATCCGGATCCCGCATGGAGATCACTTCCGTTGACATAGACGCCCACCCTTATGGTGTATAGACGTAAAATCCGTCAGAGTGTTTTCTAGGGTTACGAAGAAATTCATAAATAGGTTCCATGAAATCATTTGGCTGCATTAAGCAGGCGCAGGGAGACGCGGGAAAAATCTAAGAATCGGATGTTACAAGTGAAAATCACCAGAATTTAGATGTACGTTATATGAATTATTGTAGTGTGGCTGCTCACGCGAGTGCCCATTTGTGGCAGTATCCCGCTCAGACGCCTTTCAGTTGTGCAGTTTGATGCTCCTATTTAAGCTATCGTAGCCCGCCCCTCAGGTTTCCCGTTTCCCAGGAGCGTCTCCCATTCAAGTATAGTCATCAAGTTCTTCGAGCAAAGCGGCGACGGAAATGAAGAGCAAACAATCCTGGATGGGTCGCCAGTCGAAACGTGTCCTAACTGGAATCATGAGCTTAGCAGCGATAGTCGGCACTACTGCTTTGGCGCAGGCTCCCGCTCCTCAGCCAGGGGCAAAACAAGAGACGGGCAATACTGCAGTACCGAGTTCGCAGGCTACTGCTGAGAAAGCTTGGGCAATATTGCGGGAAGCACTGAAGAACGAGAACGCGGAAAAACGGGCGAAAGCTGTGAGAGCTCTGGGCCTCTTAACTGGGAACGTGGAGGCAGAAAAAGCCGCAGTGAGCGCCCTTCAAGATAAGAAGCCGACCGTGCGTGTGGCAGCGGCCACGGCACTAGGATCCATGCAAGCCCAACACGCCAATCTCGAATTGGAAGGCGTCCTGCAAGACTCCGAGCCTGCGGTGGTCCTCGCGGTGGCAAATTCGCTGCTCTTGCTCCACGACAACGTTGGGTATGACATCTACTACGACGTGCTGACCGGAGAAAGACGCGCCGGCAAGGGACTGATCAAAGAGCAGCTCAGCACCTTCAAAGACAAAAAGAAACTGGCGGAACTGGGATTCGAGCAAGGCATTGGGTTTATCCCGTATGCGGGCGGGAATGGGGTACGAGGCGTTCAAAACGGTGAGGAAGGACGATTCCTCGCTGGTACGGGCGGCAGCGGCAAAACAACTGGCCCACGATCCAAACCCAGGAACCGGGAAAGCGCTGGTAAAAGCAACCACGGACAAGAACTGGTCAGTGCGAGCGGCTGCGCTGGAGGCTATCTCTCAGCGGGGAGATCGCTCGCTGGTTTCCGCGATTGCGACGGCTTTGGATGATGCGAAAGAAGAAGTGCGCTTCGCGGCGGCCGCGTGTGTTGCGCATTTAAGCGAAATACCCGCAGAGAAAACTCCAGCGGAGCCTGCGAAGCCATAGTGGGATCGCTGATGGTGCCGCGAAAATTCTTCTTGACACTATGGCGTGTGACGCTATAGCGTATGACGACTGAATGCTTTTACCATGGAGAAATCTTTGAGTGCTGTCCAAGGCAACGCTGAATCTTTCGGGCCACTAACACCTGCCATGTTCCACGTCCTGCTGGCGCTTGCCGGGGACGATCTCCACGGCTATGCCATTCTGAAAGAAGTGGAGCTGCGCACTGGCGGCAAGGTGCGCCTGAGCACGGGGACTTTGTATGGAATTATCAAGCGCTTGCTGAGCGATGGCCTGATTGTGGAGTTGCGCTCGCGGCCGGCGGAAACAGACGACGAACGGCGCCGTTATTACCGATTGACGCCGCAGGGCCGGCATGTGGCAACCGCTGAAGCCGAGAGGATGGATGAAATCCTGTCCATCGCACGGTCCAGAAACTTGTTGAAGAAAACTCGGACGGCATAGAGAAATCCCCGGCGGCGGACGAGCGGATTCAGAAACAGCGAGTGGTCCGAAGAGCGGTGCTGTGGTGGCGCCGCGGGAGGACACTATGCCAGCGGCTGATTCCAGAGCGACACGAGTTTATCGCGCACTTCTTCGGCTTCTTCCCTTCGATTTTCGGAGCGACTTCGGCCCCGAAATGGAAATTGTTTTCCAAGAACAACACAAAGAAGCAGGGCGTCGCAACGGGACGACGGGTGTTCTGCGGCTATGGTGGGAAACGGTTGTGGGAATTTTCCGGACGGCGCCAGCGGAGCACTTGGCGATGTTCCGCCAGGATGCGGGATTTGCGCTGAGAATGATGCGCAAGAGCCCAGGGTTCACGATCGCGGCAATTCTGACGCTGGGCCTGGGAATCGGCGCGAATTCGGCGATTTTCAGCGTGGTGAATGCCGTACTGCTGAAGCCGCTGCCGTATGAACATGGCGAGCGCCTAGTGGTCTTGCGGCAGCGCCTAGGAATGATGGACCAACGCTTTTCTGCCGCAGACACAAACGATTACCGCGGGCAAACCCGCTCGCTCGACGGCTTGGTCGAATACCACAACATGAATTTCATCTTGCTGGGCCGCAGCGAGCCGGAGCGGGTGGAAACAGGAGTGGTTTCCTGGAATTACTTCGATGTTTTTGGAGTCAAGCCGCTTTTTGGGCGCACTTTCCGTCCGGAAGATGAACAGCCCGGGGCCCCCGCCGTGCTGATGCTCAGCTACGAGTATTGGATCAAGAGTTTCGGCGGCGACCCGACAGTCGTGAACAAGACGTTCTCGATGAACGACAGGGTTCATACGGTGATCGGCGTGCTGCCGCCGGTACCACAATACCCGGACGAAAATGACGTTTACATGCCAACAACCGCGTGCCCTTTCCGGTCGCGCCCTTCGACTGTCGCGAACCGCCAGGCGCGCATGGTGCAGGTTTTTGGACGGATGAAGCCAGGCATGAGCGTGAGCCAGGCGCAGGCGGATTTGAGCGGAGTTGCTACGAATCTGCAGAGGGCCTACCCCAAAGACTACCCTGAGGGAAACGACTATTCGGTGAAGCCATCACTACTTGAGGAGGAGCTGACGCAAAATGCGCGACCCACGATGTTGGTGCTGCTGGCGGCAGCAGGATTCGTGCTACTGATCGCGTGCGGGAATGTCGCGAACCTGAATCTTTCGCGCATGGTGAGGCGGGAGCGAGAACTGGCCGTGCGTGCGGCCCTGGGTGCGGGACGTGTGCGCATGTTCCGGCAACTTCTGACGGAGAGTTTCTTGCTCGCGGTCATCGGCGGGGGCCTGGGCCTGCTCTTCTCCTGGGGCGCGCTGAGCTTGCTGATAAGTTTTGCGGCGCGATTCACCCCGCGGGCGCGCGAGATTCAGATGGACGCCTGGGTGTTGGGCTTTACTTTCTTGGTGGCGGTGCTGACGAGTTTGCTTTCCGGCACCGCACCAGCTCTGGCGGCGCGGGAGACTGTCGTCGGGGCGCTCAAGGAAGGCGGCGCGCAGTCTACCATCGGGCGCGGGAAGCACCGAATGAGGAGCCTGCTCATTGTTGCGCAGGTAGCGGTTTCCTTTCTGCTGCTGATTGGCGCGGGACTGATGTTGCGCAGCTTCATGAAACTGCAGCATGTGGACCCCGGGTTCCAGCCGGAAAACGTGTTGACGATGGACATTGCACTGGACTTTGTCAAATACAACACTGACGACAAACAGCGGGCCTTTTTTGAAACGTTGCTGGAGAAGGTTCAGACGCAAAGCGGAGTTAAATCGGCCGCCGCTTCGATGATGATTCCCTTTACCCCCGGCATGACCATGACCAGCGATTTTCAGATCGAGGGGCAAGCACCCGCGCCGGGGCAGGCGTTGCCGAAAGCCGATTTCAGGATTGTCAGCCCGTCTTATTTCGAAGCGCTGCACATTCCTATTCTCACCGGACGCGGATTCGTGCAAACCGACCGGCCGGGCAATCCCGTGGTGGCGATTGTGAATCGAAGTGCCGCAAAACATCTCTGGGGAGAGCATGATCCGGTCGGAACACGGTTCACCGGCGACGAAGGGAAAACCTGGACCCAAATTGTTGGGGTGGTCGGCGACATCAAACAGTACGGACTCGACAAAGATGTTGCAGATGAAATTTATGTACCGATGGCACAGTTCCCCATGATGCAGGCCAGCCTGGTGATTAAGACGACAGTGGAGCCGATGAGCATCGCGCGGGGTGTTATCGAGTTGCTGCACGCAGTCGACCCGAATCAACCGGCCGCGCGAGTGCAGTCGCTCGAACAAGTACGCGCGGAATCCGTAGCCGCGCCGCGGCTGACTACCAACTTACTGGGGTTGTTCGCTTTGCTGGCGCTGGCGATTGCAGCCACGGGCATTGGCGGGGTGATGGCGCTGGCGGTCGGCCAGCGCCGGCATGAGATTGGAGTACGCATGGCCATCGGCGCGCGCCCGGGAGAAATCCTGCGAATGATTCTGAGGCAAGGCATGGTTCTCGCGCTGGTTGGCGTAGCGCTGGGCTTATTCGGCGCACTCTGGCTGACGCGCCTCTTGCAGCAACTGCTCTTTGAAGTGACTCCGACGGATCCACTGACGTATCTAGGAGTTGCGGTAGTGCTCGGGTTGGCGGCGTTGGTGGCCTGCTACGTTCCGGCGCGCCGCGCGTCGCGCGTGGACCCCATTATCGCCCTGCGCATTGAATAAGATCGGGGAAACAGCATCTTGAAGCCGGTCGTGGGTGTCCAATGAGGATGCCAGCCAAGGATTCCCGCAGACTTGTTCCCCAATCGCCTTCGCGGCCTCGACCCAGGCTTGACGCTCTGCGGGACTTAAATGCGTAAACTCTGGCGCCTTGGTGACACCGGAACCGCGTTCTTCAAGAACCCGCCAGTAATGCACAAACGCCAGTTCCCCGAGCCAGTCGTCTAGCATGAGCGAATCCTTCTATATTCCCACTTCGGGAACAATCAGGTAAACACTTTAATGCAGCTAGGGGTGAACTCCCGATGTTCAGGGCTTCTTCCGGCTCTCATAGCCCTCCGCGTGGAATAGAGGGAAGCAAATACCAACTGCGTGAGTCTTTCCACTTCCCTTCCTGTAAACTACTATCGGTGGTGGTTGTGTGAAGAAGATTGCTATCCAAGGTCTCGCGGTGCTCTCATCACTGTGCTTGGCCGCGATCGCTGAACAGTGCTTCGAGCGGCTTTGGGTTGTCACAATGCCCTCGGGCAATCGAGAGATTTACCATGGACCGGTATCCATTATTTCCTCAATTCTGCTTTTCGGCGCTGTGGCAGTAGTCATTTACAAGGTAACGATACGAGCTTTCAAGCGAATTGCACCACGGTAAGAGGTAACCAACCCTCCGCCCAATAATCCTGATGCTGGTCCTGAGGTAGTGCATCTGGTAAACTGTAAGTTGCTGGGCCGCACCTAGGGATGTGTGACCGCCGGGCGGTCAACCTACATAAAAGGGACATTCATCAAGGCTGCTGGTTGTTTCGGCAGCTATTTTTGTCTTTAGAAGGGATTTGGCCGCGAACGGCCATGACAAGCAGGAATTATGAGTGAAAAGATTCGCAACATCGCCATCATCGCGCACGTGGACCACGGCAAGACCACGTTGGTGGACGCCATGCTCAGGCAGAGCGGGATTTTTCGTGCGAATGAAGCCGTCGTCGAGCGCGTGATGGATTCCAACGACCTGGAACGCGAGCGCGGGATCACCATTCTGGCGAAAAATACCGCGCTTTTTTTTCACGACACGAAGATCAATATCGTGGACACGCCCGGCCACAGCGATTTTGGCGGCGAAGTGGAGCGCGCACTGCGCATGGTGGACGGCGTGGTAGTGCTGGTGGACGCCAGCGAAGGCCCGCTGCCGCAGACGCGTTACGTTCTGCAAAAGGCGCTGGCGGCCAAGCTGCCTCCGGTGATCGTACTGAACAAGATTGACCGCGCCGACGCGCGCGCCAAGGAAGTCCTGGACGAGATCTACGATCTTTTTATCGATCTCGACGCCACCGAAGACCAGCTCGATTTTCCCGTCATTTATACGAATGCGCGCGACGGCGTGGCGCACCGTACGCCGGGCGACGGCTCGAAGGATTTGCTGCCGCTTTTCGAGGCCATCGTAAAACACATTCCAGCTCCCCCGGGCGATCCCGAAGGCGTATTGCAAATCCAGGTGATGAACCTGGATTACAGTGAGTTTCTGGGACGCATCGCGATCGGGCGCGTATTCAACGGCACGCTGAAGCGCGGCGCGGAAGTGGGCATCAGCAAGCTGGACGGCAAGCTTACGCCAACACGAATCACCAAGCTGTATACCTTTCGAGGCCTGGAGCGGGATGAAGCGCAAGCCGTTCCGGCAGGCGACCTGGTGGCGATTGCGGGCGTTGAGGGCATCAACATCGGAGAAAGCATCACGGATCTGGCGAACCCCATGCCGCTGGAGCCGCTGCTGATCGACGAGCCCACGCTGGCGATGATTTTTACCGTGAACAGCGGCCCGCTTTCCGGCAAAGAAGGAACTTTTCTGACTTCGCGCGACCTGCGCGACCGTCTGCAAAAGGAACTTTTGACGAACGTGTCCATCCGCGTGGAGGACACGGACACGCCGGAGTCCTTTCGCGTGCTGGGACGCGGGGAATTGCAACTGGCGATTTTGATCGAGACGATGCGGCGCGAAGGCTTTGAATTGATGGTGGGCAAACCCGAAATCGTAACGCGTACGGAGAACGGCAAGAAACTCGAGCCGCTGGAGCGGCTGGTAATCGATGTGCCCGAGAATTTCATCGGCATTATCATGGAAACCATCGGCAGCCGGCGCGGCGAGATGCTCAAGATGAGCAATCACGGCTCAGGCCGCGTGCGCATGGACTTCAAAATCCCTTCGCGCGGATTGATTGGGCTACGCAGCCAGTTGCTCACGGACACACGAGGCACAGCGCTGATTCATTCGATTTTCGAAGGCTGGATGGAATACGGCGGAGAGATGGCGTTGCGACCAACGGGCGCGCTGGTTGCGGACCGTGGCGGGCCGTCCACTGCGTTTGCGTTGTGGAATATCCAGGAGCGCGGCGAACTCTTCATCGGGCCAGCTATCGAAGTATACGAAGGCATGATCGTAGGCGAGAATTCGCGCGAACAGGACATGGACGTCAACGTAACGAAAGAAAAGAAGCAGACCAACATGCGTTCGTCCAGCGCCGACGAAGCGATCCGCCTGATTCCGCACCGCGAACTGAGTCTCGAGCAAGCGATTGAATTCATTGCCGACGACGAGTTCGTGGAGATTACGCCGAAGTCGATCCGGCTACGCAAGAAAGTTCTGCAAGCCAACAAACGCCCGCGCCGCTGGCAGGAAATCCGCGCCAGCCAGGCCACCACTAACTAGCCGATTGGCTTTCGGTGTGCTGATTTCTCGAGCAGTTCCGCGAGGTACTGTTTCCACACAACGGCCTTTGTATGCGTGCCGTGGCCACGCGTTTCATCGCTGATGGGAATCAAGACGAAGCGCGCGTTTTTCACTCTCTTGATTTCGGTTGCGGCCATGCCCAGCTCGGGCGGATTGATGAAATCGTCCGTGGAATTGATGTACATGACCGGCGCGGTGATTTTTTCGAGGTTCGGCGAAGGATCATAATTGCGTGAGGCGTTTACCGCATACAAAAGATCGTTGGCATCGAGTTCGGTCACGCGCGTCTTGAAGTAGTCGTCCAGATATTTGTCGGCGGCATCCCGGGTGGGCAAAGTTTTCTGCATATAGAGCGGAGCACTACTGGCAATCAGCAACAAATCGAGCGCAGTGCGCAGCGCCTGACGCGGCTCATCGGAATACTCTCCGCCTTTCCATTCCGGATCGTTGCGAATGGCGTCCATCACCATCTTGCGCCACACGCGGTTGCGTCCCGCGATCCATACGGGCTGGCAAGCCAGCGGCATCAGTGCATCCATAAAATCGGGATAGGTTTCTCCCCACACAAAGGAATGCATACAGCCCATGGAAGTGCCCAGAATGAGGCGCAAGTGATTGACGCCGAGGCCTGCGCTGAGGAGCTGGTGGTGCGCGGCGACCATGTCGTCATAGTCGTATTGCGGGAAGTGAGCGTGCAGCTCGTCGCTGGGCTTCGACGATTTCCCATGGCCGATGCCGTCCGGAAGAATGATGAAGTATCGCGCGGCGTCCAGGAGCTGGCCCGGCCCAAATAATTCGCCAGCAAAAATGGGGGTGAGGAATTGATGGCCGGTGCCGCCGGTGCCGTGAAGAATCAGAACGGCGTTCGTGACGCGGCCCCGCGCGTCGCGCGCGGGCTTGCCCAGCGTCGTGTAGTGCAGGCGCAATTCCGGCAGCGTTTCGCCCGAATGGAACTTGAAATTCTTGACGGTAAAATCGCCCTCGGTTGTGGCAGGCCACGAAGCTGTCTGCCCCTGTGTCGGCAGGCTCAACAAAAGATGGACCGCCGCTGCCAACACAAACAAACGCGATACAGTTCTCCGCATGAAGCACCTCGCCAATCCAAGAATCTATCACGTTCAGACAACATTTCTTGCGCCTCAAACGCCAGCGGAATAAATTCCATGGCGTGCAAGTCTTTCTCTATGAAGCCGTGGCCGGAAACAACGGATATGCAGGCGCGACCGGGTGCGAAGCGCTCAGCGACTTCGCGCAGGTTTCCGATCACGGCTCTCTATTGCCTCACCAAAAACCCGTCTCAAAGTAGTTCGCTCCTGGCCACGATTTGATGTAGAGTCAGTGGCTCGAACACAGCCCGCTCTGAAAACGCCGCACCCAGAAGGCTTCCTCGGCCTGGGACTGCCGGCGTAAACTTTGTGCCCAAGGAGACTGATGGAATCCGCGAGCAATCGACCTGCAGAAACGGCCGCATCCTCGTATCCCACCATTGCCGCGACAGCCACCGCCCTGCCGCCCTACACTATCACCCGCGAGGACGTAAAAGTGTACATGGGGCGGGTGTTTGACATCCCCGAGCGCCGCCTCGAAGCGATGATGAGCATCGTCGACAACGCACAGGTGCACAAGCGGCACGCCATTTTCCCGCTCGACTACACCATCGAACCGCGGCCGCTCTCGCAAACCAACAACGAATACATCGAGCACGCGGTGAAGCTCGGCCGGGAAGCGGCGGAAAAATGCCTAGAGCGCGCGGGCTTGAAGCCAGATGAAATCGACATGATTATCACGGTGTCCTGCACGGGCTTCATGATTCCGTCGCTGGACGCTCACCTGATCAATCTGATGGGCTTCCGCTCGAACGTGCGCCGCATGCCGTTCACGGAACTCGGTTGTGCCGCGGGCGCTATGGCCCTAGGCCGGGCGGCCGATTTCTTGAAGGCTGAGCCCGGCGGAAACGTCCTGATTATCGCCGTCGAGCTGCCTTCCCTCACGTTTCAGCGCAAGGACATTTCGCAAGCCAACCTGATTTCTTCGATTCTCTTTGGTGACGGGGCAGCTGCCGTGGTGGTCAGCGGGAAAAAAATGCAGGGACCGAAGATTCTCGAAACAGAAACCTACACGTTTCCCGATTCGCTGGGCGCGATGGGATTTGATCTGCGCGATTCCGGATTCCACATCCTGCTGGCAAAAGATGTTCCGGAAATGATCGGCGGAAAAATCAGCGGGCTGGTGCAGGGCTTCCTCGATCGCAACGGACGGAAGCGGGAAGAGATCAAAGGGTGGATCCTGCATCCCGGCGGAGCGCGGCTGCTCGGAAACATCGAGACAGAGCTCGGTTTGTGCAAGTGCGATACGCAGCCCTCGTGGGACATTCTCGGGAATGTTGGAAATCTTTCCAGCGCGACGATTCTTTTCATCCTGCAGGAATGGCTGGAAAAAAGACCGCTCAACGCCGGTGAGTATGCGGTGGCGGCAGCGTTTGGCCCGGGCTTCAGCGCGGAGTTTTTGTTACTGCAATGGACCTGAGCGTCATTAGCTTTCTCGGGCTGCTCCTAGCCGTGGGATTGCTGCGGCTGGTCGAGTTGCGTATCTCCAAGCGGCATCAGAAGGGAATGGCAGCTCGCGGCGCGGCGAAAATTGATGAGCCGAGATTCCGCTGGATGGTGCTGCTGCACACCGCGGTTCTGCTTGGCGCAGCGCTAGAAGTCGTTCTTCTGCGGCGTCCCTTTATTCGGTTGCTGGCTGCGCCGATGTTTGCCGTTTTTTTGGCGGCCAACGCCGTGCGTTGGTGGGTAATACGCTCGCTGGGGGAACACTGGAACGTTCAGGTCATGGATTCCACGCGCCTCGGCGTGGTGACCTCTGGACCATTTCGCTACGTCCGGCATCCCAATTATGCTGCGGTTTTTGCGGAAATGCTTGCGCTTCCGCTGATTCACACGGCGTGGATCACCGCGACCGTTGGAGCTGTGGCGCATGCCGGAATACTGGCGCAACGCCTCTCGACCGAAGAGCGTGTGCTCTTTGCCAATCCTGACTATCGCGCGGCGATGAACGGCAAACCGCGCTTCTTGCCTGGCCTTTTCTGAAGAGAAGGATAAATGCGTTGGCGAAGCCATAGCGTGGCGGCCCTGCTGCTCTTCTCGGCGGCCGTCTGCAACGCCCGGGCGAATGCCGATGCTGCCAGTCCAGCGTTCAGCAACGTGCCGGAACTCGTTTCCGGATTTCAGTCCTTGTATCTTCAAAATTTCACCGAAGCTCGCGAAAAATTCTCCAAATGGGAAACGCAGCATCCGGACGAGCCATTTGGCGAAGTTGCTGTTGCGGCCAGCTACCTCTTCGAGGAGTTCTATCGGCAGAATGTTCTCTCTAGCGATTTCTTCTTGAACGAAAAGAGATTCCTGCATGGCATTGAAGGCAAGCCCGACCCCGAGCGCATGAAGAGCTTTCAGGAGGCCATCCTGCTAGCTCGAAGACTTGCCCGCCAGCGCCTGGAGAAAAACGAACACGACCCCGAAGGCCTATTCGCCATGGCCTTATCGGCCGGGATGGAATCGGACGCCGATATGATTCTCAAGAAGGAGCACATCGAAGCCTTGAAGCGCCTCAAGGAAGCCAACGAGCATGCCAAACAGCTGCTGGCCGAGCAGACCGATGCGAATGACGCCTATGTCGCGCTGGGGGCAGCCAACTACATTATCGGAAGCCTCTCCGGCGGCACGCGCTTCATCCTGCGGTTCGGGGGAATTCACGGTGATAAGAAACTCGGCATGGAGCAGCTTGGAAAGACTATTGAGAACGGAAGGTACTTGAAGCCGTTTGCAAAAATCCTGCTGGCGCTGGCCGCACGCCGGCAAAAGCAAAATGATTTGGCGCAAAAACTCTTGCGCGAATTGAGCGAGGAATTTCCGGAGAGCCCGCTCTACACTGCCGAGTACGCGAAGGCGATGGGCTGGCCCATTCCGGCGCAGATGCATCCCTGAGGTTGTTCGTGTGGCCTCAGTCGCTGCTCTTTTCTCGAATAAGTCATCTACACTCCCGCGAATAGAATAGAATCGCGCTCACGTGGTCCTTGCGCGGTCGGTCATTTCTAACTGAAGGTGGTGATAAATGTTTCATAAGGACTTATTGAAGGGCCGCGCAGTGTTTCTTACCGGCGGCGGGACCGGGCTCGGCAAGTCGATGGCGTTGCGGTTTGCGGAGTTGGGCGCGCGCATCTTTCTCGTTGGCCGGCGGGAAGATCCGCTGCGAGAGACGTGCGAAGAGATCCACAGAACAGGCGGTTCAGCCGCGTACACGACTTGCGACGTGCGCGATTACGGAGCTGTCGAAGCCGCAGCAGCGAAGGCCGAGGAACAATTCGGCGAAATCAACACGCTGGTCAACAACGCCGCCGGAAATTTCATGGCACGCACCGAGAAACTGACGCCCAACGCCTTCAACGCCGTCGTCGGCATTGTGTTGAACGGTTCCTTTCATTGTACGCAAGTTTTTGGCAAGCGCTGGATTTCTCGAAAACTCGGCGGCAACGTGCTGAATATCGTGACGACCTACGCAGCTGCCAACTGTGGCTCCGGATTTGTCGTGCCGTCGGCCTGTGCGAAAGCGGGCGTTTTGGCGATGACCACTTCGCTGGCCGTGGAGTGGGCAAAGTATCACATCCGGCTGAACGCCGTAGCGCCGGGACCGTTTCCGACGGAGGGGGCATGGTCGCGTCTGATGCCCTCAAAACAATTCGAAGACCATGCCAAGGACAAGCATCCTATGAAGCGCTTTGGGAAGCACGAGGAGCTGGCTAACCTCGCGGCCTTTCTCATCAGCGACATGGCGGAGTACATCAATGGCGAGTGCGTGGTGATTGACGGCGCGCAATGGTTGCGTGGCGCAGGCGAGTTCAACGATCTGCTGCTCTTGCCCGAAGCTGCTTGGGAACAGATGGAAACTGCACGCGAGAAAAAAAATTGAAATATCCTACTGCGGCAGCGCCCGCTTTCGAAGTTCAACGCGCAGTCTAATCTCTCCAATGGATTGCCCGTTCGATTCGGCATGAACGCTGATTTCCTGCGGCTCCGGCTTCTTCGTTTCGGTTTCCGCAACTGCGGGCAACAGGATTTCGATTCTTGTGGCCGCAGGTTGTTTCGCCGCCACGGTGAATTTTCCCGTGCCGGCCTGGACCACCCACCCCGCCGGCAGCGAGGCCGCCAGCGAGATTTCCTGCGTCTTTCCCGTTCGGTTTCGCACCCACAAAGAAATCACCAGCGTGGTGTGTCCTTGCAGCGCAATCTCCGGCGGCTCGGGATGCGGAAGATTCGTGAGCCCATGCGCGCGCCGAAACTCAGAATAGAAACTGTACGGGCCGTCAAGTTCCACGGAAAGCTCCGGCCGCGTGGGCTCCGGTGAAACTTCGGGCCGGGCGAACGGAATTGCACCCGGCGCGACGCCATCAAAAATATCGCCAGTCACACTGCCGCCAACCAGTGATTTACCGAGCACGAAATGCAATGCTTCCGTCCAGAAGCTATCTGAGGTGGCCATCTTTTCGATCTGCGCTTCGTCCATTTGCGCCACCTTGTCGAGAAAAGACTTCGCCTGCGTTTGGTGGGCACGGAACGAATCGAGTGCCATTCGCCAGTACGGCTGCTTGCCCGGTTTGGAAATCTCCTTCACCGAATACTCCGGGCCTTTGCCGCGAAAAATATCTTCGCGGTCTGCATCCGGAAAGTAATAAATCTTTTTTGGCTGCCAAGGCCGCAGGTTCTCAAGAAAGGGTTCGAGACGTTTGGACGGCCCGGCAACCTGTTCCGGGAAAGCGGTCGAATCGCCGGCAAGATCGAACGCTTCGGTGGCCAGCACGCCGGAAGCCTGATGGTCGCCGTGATCCTCGCCGATAAAGGTTCCCGGGAGAAACGTGAGAATTACTTCAGGCCGCGTGAGCCTCACGAGCCTCACCAATTGTTCCAGCGACTCGCCGTGGTCCCAGTTCGCCAGTGACAGCAAGACATTTTGCGATGCCGTATCTTTTCCACCGAGAAACCAGACATTTGTTATTCCGAGGGTTGCCAGGGCGTTGCGCGCCTCAATCTCTCGAATCGCGCCGAGCGCGGCGGCCTGCTCCCCTCCGGCCTCATTCGCGCCGCTGCTCCCGCGCGTTCCGAAAACGACGGCAATGCGCTTGTGCTCGTCGAGCGCCCGCGCCAGATACGGAGTCGCCGCGCCTTCGTCATCCGGATGCGCCACGACCAGCAGGAGATCCACTTTGTAGCGCTCGTCGGCCGACGGCAGTGCCTGCGGTCCCTGCGCCGCGCTGGAAAGTGCGAACGAAAGAAGCGCGAACCCCAACATCAATGTCTTACTCAATTTTTTCATCCCCACTGTCCCCTGAACATTCCCCCGAAGATATAGAAATAAAACAGTCTACCTTGTCATCTGCAACGGTCAAAACGCTCACTTTCACGCCGCTACCAAAAACCGATTGCTTTGCCAAAATTTGACTATCACCACATTGACGTGCGACCGGAGGCAGCGTAGCATCCGCAGCGTTCACCAATCAGGCTCGAAGAGGCGCGATGACTGACGGAACGACTCGCCGTGAGTTTTTAAATTCGCTTGCTGCTTTCTCTCTGTTTCCCCTCGAACAAGAAAAACCGGAGTTCATTTTGCACAACGGCCACGTCGTGACGATGAATGCCGCCGAACCCATTGCAGAAGCTGTCGCTATATCGCGCGGAAGATTTTTTGCCGTTGGAAAAAACGCGGACGTGATCAATCTGGCAGCGCCTGGCGTTCGAAAGATCAATCTCGGCGGGAAAACGGTACTGCCGGGTTTCATCGACGCGCACTCGCATCCCGCCGCAGCCGGGCTATCGCATCTGCGTATGGTGGATTGCGACCTGCGTTCCATCTCCGCCATTCAGGCGGCGCTCCGAGAACGCGCCGCGAAGACACCGGCCGGCGAATGGGTTCTCGGCTTCAAATATGACGACACCAAGACGGAAGATAGCCGCCCTCTCGGCATCGGCGATCTGGATGCCGCGGTGCCGGATCATCCCGTGCACATCGAACATCGCGGCGGCCATACGGTCTACGCCAATTCCATTGCGTTTCGAAAAGCAGGAATCGATGAGAAGACGCCCGATCCTCCTGGCGGGAAAATTGATCGCGACTCGTCCACGGGAAAACTGAGTGGGCGTGTCGCCGAGAGTGCTCAGGCCTTCTTCGAGAAAGTTCTTCCTCGCGATTTCACGCGCGACGACCATCGCGAGGGCGTGAAGCTCATCTCGAAAATGCTCGCGAAAACAGGCATTACTTCCGCGACGGAAGCGCAGGGCACTCCGACTGATCTTCGCGCATATCAGGATGCCCGTGATTCCGGCGACCTGCTCTATCGCGCCTACTGCTTCATTAACTACCGCCACATCGATTCGATGATCGATGCGGGCGTTCGCACCGGTCTTGGTGACGAGTGGGTTCGCGTCGGTGCCATGAAGATGGTTTGCGACGGCTCGATTTCTGAGCGCACCGCGCGCCTCTCTGTCCCGTATGAGGGGCGTCCCAATGACTACGGAATTCTGGTAATGACTGAAGATGAGCTGTACACGCACGGCCTCAAAGCGCACCTCACCGGATGGCAGATCGGCACGCACGCCAACGGCGACGTTGGCATTGACACAACTCTTCGCGTTTACGAGCGCCTGCAGCGCGAAAGCCCGCGCCGCGATCCGCGCTTCCGGCTCGAACACTGCACGGTCGTCAATGACGGCTTGATCGCGCGCATCAAAGCGCTGGGGGCCATTCCGACGCCGTTTTCAACGTACGTCTACTACCACGGCGAAAAAATGCGCTACTACGGCGCGGAGCGGCTGAACCATATGTTTGCGTTGCGCAGTTTTCTTGATGCCGGCATCCGCGCGACGCAAGCCTCCGACTATCCTCCAGGAGAATTCATTCCCATGATGGCGCTGCAATCGGAAGTGACGCGTACCGATACCAAGGGCAACATTTGGGGACCGAAACAAAAAATCACGGTGGAAGAAGCGATTCGCGTAGGAACAATCAACGGAGCTTATGCTTCCTACGAAGAAAATCTGAAAGGTTCCATCGAAACCGGCAAGCTCGCGGATCTCGTGGTCCTGGGCCGCGATCCCTTCAAGGAGAATCCGTCGACGCTCGTCACCATTCCCGTCGAACGCACCATGGCAGGCGGCCGCTGGACGTTCGAGTCGTAGTATTTTCTTCTCGCCGGGGCCAAATTAATATGGTAGGAGTGTACTGGTTCCCTGCCCGCAACTCAGCCCAGAAATCAAACTGAGGAGATTCGCAAATGAAAATCAAAAGACTGTTAGGAGGATTGGTGTCGTTGTGCCTGGTTGCGGCGCTGGCCGTAATCTTGGCTCCGACGAATTCACAAGCCGCAACCGCACCCCAGGCCGGCGGTAAGGAAATGGGAATGCACGGCGGACTACAGGCCACGGTGGAAAGCTTGAATCTCACCGACGACCAGAAGACAAAGGTTAAGGATATCTTTGCGGACGCAAAGACGAAGAAGCAGGCGGTGTCCAGTGATGCTTCGCTCAGCGAAGAACAGAAAAAAGCGAAGATGAAGGAGCTCCACGCCAGCATAATGGCCAAGCTGAACGAAGTTCTGACGCCCGATCAACAGACCGAGTTGAAGACCAAGATGGAAGCTGCGAAGGCAAAATCACCGTCGCACCCGTGATGCACGAGGCAGCCGATAAACTATCGAAAAGCGGAGAAGACGCCCGGTTCGCAAGAGCCGGGCGCTTTCGCTTAGGGCGAGGGCTGTTTCGAACATCTAAGTTAAGTTGCTGTGGTTGCGTTGCCTCGGGATTCGGCAAAGCGTATATTGACGTGCGGCTGCGCGATGCGGGCCAAAACTTCCGAAGAATCCCGGGAGGTACTGTGGCGAAACTGTGTGGATGCGTGCTGTGCTTCTTACTGCTGGCAGCGATGCCGCTGCCCGCCCAGGCTCCGGGAGTCTCGGAGATGTATGCGCAAATCCGCGCGGAAGAAACAAACAATTCCAAGATCATGTGGATCATCCACGAGGTCGCGGATGTGTACGGCCCGCGCGTGACGGGCACGCCGAACTTGAAGGCGGCAGACGAGTGGGCCATCAAGACGATGGCGTCGTGGGGATTGACGAACGCGCACCTGGAGCCGTGGACTTTCCAGCCGCCGAGCGCCGCCACGCCGGTGCCCGGTTGGGAAAACATGGAGCTTTTGGCGGAAGCCGTAACTCCATTCCACGGACAACTGATGGTGAAACCCCTGGCGTGGACGCCGAGCACCAAGGGAGTCGTGACGGCACAAGTGGTGCTGCTGGACCCGCCGGGATTGGCGCCGCCGACGGGCGGTGGATTTAACTTTTTCGGAAGCACACCGCCGCCACCGGAGCCGAAATGGGCGGCGCCGCCGATGCCGGCAAAAGCGAACCCGGCGGAGCCGAAGCAGCCGACCCAGGCAGAGCTGGATGTGTATTTGAATTCAGTGAAGGACAAAGTTCGCGGCGCGATCGTGTTCGTGGGAAAGCACGTGGCCGTGGCCGAGGACATGAACCCGGCGCCGATGCGGCGTCCCGAAGACGAATGGAAGTCGCGCTTCGATGCCAAGAACCCGCGCCCGTTCCGCTTTCCCGAGCAGCCAAAGCTGCCGGAAGGCCAGTTGACGCGCGGGGAAGTTTCGCGGCAAGTGGACCAGTTCCTTGTGGACAATGGCGCGCTCGCGCGGATCAATGATTCGGGGCGGCCGCACGGCGTCATCATCGCGCAGCAAAACGGCACGTACGACTGGACGCGCGCTGTGCCCACGCTAGTGATGCGCAATGAAGACTATGGGCGAATCTCGCGTTTTCTTGGTGATGGGACGCCCGTGACGCTGCGCATCAATATTCAGAACAAGGAATACCCCGAGGGGACGACCGCTTACAACGCGATTGGAGAAATTCCCGGCACGGACAAGAAAGACGAGATCGTCATGCTGGGCGGCCATTACGATTCGTGGCATGACGCGACGGGAGCTACGGACAACGGCATCGGCTCCTCGATGATGCTGGAAGCAGTGCGGATTTTGTCTACGCTGCACGTGAAACCACGGCGGACGATTCGCATTGCGCTGTGGAGCGGCGAAGAACAGGGATTGCTCGGCTCGCTGGCGTACGTGCAGCAGCATTTTGGGAGTTTTGAAAGCCAGAAGCCGGAGTACGCGAAATTAGACGCGTATTTCAACATTGATTCCGGCACCGGGAAGCCGCGAGGCGCAAGCATATTTGGGCCAGCGCCGGCAGCGGACATGGTTCGCGAGGCCATGATGCCGTTTGCCGATTGGGGATTCATGGGAGCCGCAGCGAGCGACAGCCGGAGGACCGGCGGCACGGACAGCACTTCTTTTAACAACGCCGGATTGCCGGGAGTTGGGTTGGCGCAGGATGCGTTTGATTATGGTTCGTTTACGCATCATACGAATCTGGACACCTATGAGCGGATTTATGAAGAGGACGTGAGAGAAGGAGCGGTGGAAATTGCTTCGGCCGTGTATGCGGTAGCCATGGCCGACCAGATGGTGCCGCGGTTCGAGCCGGAGAAGATGCCCAAGCCTGTGCCTGAACCCGGACCGGGATCGCAGGCCGCGCCCGTGCGGCACGTTCCCGCAAACTGAAGAGGAACACGTCTGGCAATGCAACTTATCGAGAGTTAGTCTGCCGTTGCCGAAGGTAGATTACTGGCCGTAAGGCGATTTATCGACGGACAGTTAGATTTTCAAATAAGGCGGCCCGAATCGTAAACCTTGATTCCGCTTGAGCTGATTTTGTGCCCTAGTTCAAAGAGCAATGAGGAATCTGCAGACGCAAGATGGACATCGGCGTCATTGCACAGCACGAAAGCCACTTCCGCACCTAGGGCATGAAAGAGAAAATCTGACCCTCCCGCCCATTCTATTGTTCCCTCGTCCAGACCTCTTTGGATGAAGGATTCCAAGTCACTCAGCTGAACAATTTGGTTTTGTGCCTGTGGCTTTCCTTCGAGATCACGCTCCAAAACAAACCCAAACTCCACACGAACCTGCTCGACGTTCTTGGTATGAAGGAATTGCACAATCACCTTCAAAGTGTTCCACCAGAGAACTTTGTCCAGAATTTCGGTCACGAGTTCGCGTGCGCTCGGATTGGCTTTCGAAAGTTTGCCCATTGCTACATCTTAACAACCAACTGACCCTTTAGTCTGGCGTCTGTCCGATGCTTGGAGAACCAGCGACTACTTCCTCAAGCAGGGCACCGGGCAATCAGGAACTAAGTGACGCCTTCGTCTTGCCACCCGGCAAGCTGAAATCTCCTGCGGAATGTGTGAGCTAGGCGTTCACTTTTTGTTCATCAGCTTTCCAGACGCAGTGCATTGGCAGGAAAATCGAAGTGTGCGAAAAAGCGCCCACTGTGCAGCGCATTCGATGCCGGACGAACAGAAGTGGCAAGCGGCGTCACACTCACCGCGCAGAATCGACGAAGGAAAGGACAACGGCGATGAATTACCTCAAACTATTGGTGCCCAAGACACTGTGGCTCGGGACAATCGGGGTTGCGACGATGCTGCTATGCTGGACGCCGTCCTGCAAAGCGCAGGAAGTGAGTCCGGCGCATTTCATGGAGACGGGTGTTGAAGACATTTACCCGGTGCAAAAGCCGCTGGCAAAGAAGCCCGCGAAAGCATACATCGCAGCCAACTCCATTCACGCCGGACATTCCAAGCAGGCAGGCGGTCGAAAGCAGAATGCTCAGCGATCCGCTCGCAAGCGGGACGTAGTACTTGCGCAAGGTATCTGAGAAACTCGTTCGCTCAGCTACCAGTCAGAACCGTTGCTTAATGACACTGCGGAATGCCGCCGCTGATCGCGGGCACTATTGAGATTTCCACTCCTTCCCGAACAGGCATCGCAAGTCCACCGGTGTAACGAATGTCTTCGTTGGCCACGAAAATATTCACGTGCCGCCGCGTTTCGCCGGATTCGGTCAGGACCCGGTCGCGGAGTCCCGGATACGCCGCGAACAGCGCCTGCAAAGCTGCACGCAGATCAGGGCCTGCCTTCACTTCAACCGGCACGCTGCTGCGGTTCTCTGTGAATTCGCGCAGCGGTCCGGGAATGTTGAATACGACCTGCATCACCGCCGGTTCCCGCACTTGACGCTTTTCGTGCGCGCAGCTTTCCGTTTTGCCGCGGGTTTCCCCTTCGCGCGCGGCCGCGCCGCCGGCACGCCATCCATCTGGATCACAGCGCCCTTCACGCACACGATCTGCGGCAATCCTTCCAGTATTTTCTTCCAGCTTTTTCCTTCATCTTTCGAGGCGTACAACTTTCCGCTTCGCGTTCCGAAATAAAGACCCGCGGGATCCAGTGAATCCGTCGCGAAGGCATCCCGCAAAACGGTTTCGTACGCCCCCTGCTGCGGCAGTCCGCGCTCCAAAGACTCCCACGAACCACCGGCATTTCGCGTGCGGTAAACGCGCAAGCGCCCTTCCGGCGTGCAGCGAAACTCGTCCGACTCCACGGGAACGATGTACACGCAGTCCGCATCGTGCGGATGCATCAGCATTGCGAAACCGAAGTCCGAAGGCACCCCGCGCGCGATGTCCTGCCACGAATCGCCCCAGTTGTCCGAACGATACAGCCCCCAGTGGTTTTGCAGGAACAATCGCTCCGGGCGCGATTCGTGCAGCACGATTTTATGCACGCATTGCCCGAACTCCGGATACTTCTCCGGCATGAACACCACGCGAATTCCACTGTTCCGCGCCTGCCAGGTGTTCCCGCCGTCTTCGGTACGGTAGACTCCGCCTGCGGACACTCCTACATACATCCGCGCTTTATTTTCCGGATCGGGCACGATGGTGTGCAGAAACAGCCCGCCGTTGCTCGGCATCCAGCGCGGCCGGTGTGGATGATCGTACAGCGCGCGAACCAGCGACCAAGACTCGCCTGCATCCCGCGACTCGAAGAGCGCCGCCGGCTCCACGCCGCAATAAAGCGTGTCCGGCTCATCGGCGCGGCCCAGGCAAAATTGCCAAATATTTTTCAGCGCGTTGCCGGATTCGACGGGAAACCGGATGCTCGCTTCCAACGGATTGGTCCAGATTCTCCCGAAGTCATCGCTCGACCGCAAGAACGTTCCCCACATCAAGCTGTTCGTGGAGACCCACAGGCGGTGCCGGCCGTTTCGGCCGTCGTATCCCATCGCGTACACACCCTGGCCGTGAAAATACGGTCCCGCGACATCCCACCGCGCGCGGTCGCGCGAGGACCGCAGCAGAAATGCTCCCTTGTTCGTGCCAATCAACAGAAGCACGTCCCCGTTTTTCACCTTGAGGTGTTGCATACCACGGAGCACCAGCGTTCGCGGCCCTCGTGTTTCTTCGGACGGATGCCGGCTCTGCAACACCGCGCCTTGCAGCGCCTCCAACGCCGCGCGCACTTCGCTGGCCCGCTGGTACCGCTCCGCCGGCTCCTTCATCAAGCAGCGCTGGATGACCGCCGCCAGTCCGTGTGGAACGCTTGGCGGCAGCGGAGGAGGTGGCTCGCGCAGGATTGCCGAAGTCACTTCGAAGCCCGTGTTCCCGCGAAACGGCAGCCTTCCCGCTGCCGCTTCATAGAGCATCACTCCCAGCGCCCATATATCGCTCAGGTGATCCGCCTTGTGCCCGCGCAGAACTTCCGGGGACATGTACGGCAGCGTTCCCACCAGCTTGCTTTCCAGCGTGTCGTAGGAAAGTGTGAGTTCGCTGACTTCCTCGCGCTCCATGCGGGTGGCCAGCCCAAAATCCAGAACCTTCACGCGCCCGTCGCCGGTCACCATCACGTTGGAGCCCTTCAGGTCGCGGTGCACGATTCCGCGGTCATGCGCGTGCGCCAACGCGTCCGCGATTTGCGCGCCGTAGCGCGTTACCGTTTCCATCGAGAGGCCCGTCGCGGTGAGCAAGTCGCTGAGCGACCGCCCCTCGATCAGTTCCATCACCACGTAGAAGTCATCGCCGGTCTGTCCCACCTGGTGAATGGTGCAAATATTAGGATGGCTCAGGGAAGAGGCCGTTTGCGCTTCGCGGAGCAAATGGCCGCTGCCGACCTTGTCGATCGTCCCTTGGGCCAGCAGCTTCAGCGCCACGTCGCGGTTCAGCACCTCATCCCGCGCGCGATAAACCACACCCATGCCGCCTTCGCCAAGCTGCGCGGTGATTCGGTAGTGATCCAGCGTTTGTCCAATCATTGTTGCGGTCAGCGCGCCATCCTAACACGTCCCCGGCTCCCAACAGGATGCCGGCAAGCGAGAAACCATCCACATCGCCTTGACCTAGCGGGATGCCGCCGATAAGCTTGTTGTTTCTCTACTCAGGCAAGCGCATGGAGCAGATTCACATCACACTTCCGGATGGCAGCGTCAAAGACGTGCCCAAAGGCACGACACCTGCGGACGTAGCGCGAAGCATCTCTCCGCGGCTGGCGGATGCCGCGCTCGTGGCACGCGTGGCCGCACCGAACGACGGCGAAGGCGAGCTTGTCGACTTACGCCGGCCGCTTGACCGTGACGTCAAACTGCAAATTCTCACGGAGAAAGATCCCGACTCGCTCTTTGTTTTTCGCCACTCCGCCGCGCATCTGCTCGCGGCGGCGGTGATGGAGTTGTATCCCAACGTGAAGCTGGGCATCGGCCCGCCGATTGACACCGGCTTTTTCTACGAATTCCTGCGCGAGGAACCCTTCACGACGGAAGACCTCGCCAAAATTGAGAAAAAGATGCACGAGCTTGCGGCGCAGGACCTGCCGAACGAACGCAAGCTCATTCCCAAGCCCGAAGCGCTCGATCTATACAAAAAGAACAACCAGATTTTCAAGTGCGAGCTGGTGGAAGAAAAAGCCACCGAGCCGATGGTCTCGTTTTACACCACTGGAAAATTCATAGATTTCTGCCGCGGTCCGCACATTCCTTCCACAAAACGCATTCAGGCGTTCAAGCTGATGAACGTCGCTGGCGCTTACTGGAAGGGCCAGGAAGGCAAGCCGCAGCTTCAGCGCATTTACGCGGTCGCTTTCTTCACGCAAAAGGAGCTGGACGAGCATCTGCACCGCATCGAGGAAGCCAAGCGCCGCGATCATCGCAAGCTCGGCGTCGAGCTCGACCTGTTCAGTATTCAGGAAGAGGCCGGCCCCGGCCTGATTTTCTGGCATCCCAAGGGCGGCTTGATTCGGAAGATTGTCGAAGACTGGCTGCGCGAAGAGTTGCTCAAGCGCGGCTACGACCTTGTTTACACGCCGCACATCATGCGTCTGGACCTCTGGAAGACCAGCGGCCACACAAATTTTTACCGCGACAATATGTTCGGCGCGGTCGAAGTCGAGAAGGCCGATTACCAGCTCAAGCCCATGAATTGCCCCGGCCACATCCTGATTTACAAATCAAAGCTACGCAGCTACCGCGATCTTCCTGTCCGCCTCGCAGAACTCGGCACCGTCTATCGCTACGAACGCAGCGGCGTGCTCCACGGCTTGCTCCGCGTGCGCGGCTTCACCCAGGACGACGCTCACATTTTCTGCATGCCCTCGCAAATCGAATCCGAAGTCGAGGCTTGCGTCGATTTCGCTTTCGCGGTGATGAAAAATTTCGGCTTCGACAAATTTGAAGTCGAGCTCTCCGATTGGGATCCCGCGCATCCGCAAAATTACGCCGGCAAGCCCGAAGACTGGCATCGCGCCACCGCTGCTCTCGCCGACACCATGAAGCGCATGAATGTCCCGTACAAAAAGATGGAAGGCGAAGCCGCCTTCTACGGCCCGAAAATCGACGTGAAGCTTATTGATGCCATTGGCCGTTCCTGGCAGCTCACCACTGTGCAGTTTGATTTCAATTTGCCCGCGCGTTTCGGTCTGCAATACGTCGGCGAGGACGGCTCGAAGCATCAGCCTCTTATGGTTCATCGCGCGCTGCTCGGCTCCGTCGAGCGTTTCTTCGGCATCTTGATCGAGCACTATGCCGGCGCTTTTCCGCTCTGGCTTGCGCCCGTGCAAGTGGAAGTTTGCCCGGTCAGCGAAAAAGTAGCCGATTACGCCAAGCACGTTACCGAAACTCTTAAGCGCCATAATCTTCGCGTGCACCTCGACGACCGCAACGAAAAGTTGCCCGCAAAAATCCGTGACGCGCAGCTCCAGAAGATTCCCTACATGCTCGTCGTTGGCCCCAAGGAGGCCGAAGCCGGCACCGTTTCCGTCCGCCATCGCAGCAAAGGTGATCTCGGCCCCAAGCCTCTCGCCGAACTCGTCGAAGCCCTCCAGCGCGAAGTCGATTCCCGCGCGACGAGCTAAATTACGTCACAACTTTTTTCATCACGCCGTGCAAAATTCACAAATCATCCTGAACGAAAACGTCTTCGCGCAAGGCGTGCGTCTCCTGGCCGACCGCGACGCTCATCTCGCCGAAGTCGTGCAAAAGTACGGTCCGCCTCCCCTCTGCGTGCGCGAACCCGGCTTCCCAACCCTCGTCTACATCATTCTTGAGCAGCAAGTGTCGTTAGCTTCAGCGAAAGCGGCGTTCGATCGACTTAAAGCCGCGGTCCGCCCACTCACTCCCAACCGTTTCCTGAAGCTCACCGACTCCCAGCTGCTGCGCATCGGCTTCAGCCGCCAGAAAACTTTGTACACTCGCCTCCTCGCCGATTCGCTCTCCCGCCGCCACTTTGATCTTCGCTATCTGCACGATCTTCACGATGATGCCGCCCGCAAAATGCTCGTAGCCTTCAAAGGCATCGGAAAATGGACCGCCGACATCTATCTATTGAGCGCGCTGCGCCGCCCGGACATCTGGCCGACCGGCGATCTGGCATTGGCTACGGCGGTACAGGAAGTGAAGCGACTTCGCCAGCGTCCGTCGCCCGAGCGCCTCGAAAAATTTTCTGCCCCGTGGCGTCCGTGGCGCGCCGTCGCCGCTCGCCTCTTCTGGCATCATTATTTGAGCAAGCGCGGCCAGCACACCTCGGAGATTTCGCTTTAGCCGGGAATCGCGCACGCTTTTATTGGAGAGTGTAAATGTCACCAAATTTTTCTCGCCGAAATTTCCTCGCGCTGACCGGCGGCGCACTAGCCGCGCCGTCCTTCGCCTTGGCTGCAAACGCCGAAGGGGCGGACGATGACGTGCCCACTTTGCTCGATCACATTATTCTTGGCTGCAACGATCTCGATCGCGGCATCGAAGCGGTCGAAGAGGCCACTGGCGTCCGCCCCGCCATCGGCGGAGTGCATCCCGGCCGCGGCACGCGCAACGCGCTCCTCTCGCTTGGCGAACGCCACTATCTGGAAATCATCGCTCCCGATCCCGCGCAAGAAAAAATCGTCCACTTCCCGCAAATCCGCCAAATGACCGACCCGCGCCTCATCGGCTGGGCCGTCCATCCTCCGGACATCGCCGCAGTAGCCAAACAGCTGCGGGAAAACCAAGTTGCCTTCATTGGCCCCGACGACGGCTCCAGAAAGCGTCCGGATGGCCGCGTGCTCAACTGGAAAACCATCAACCTCGCTGACGACCGCGGCGGCCTTCTCCCTTTTTTCATCGAATGGAGCGTCGATTCGGTCCACCCTTCCAAAGACACTTCCGCGCATTGCGAACTGGATTATTTTGAAATCCTGAGCGCCGATCCCGAGGAACTCTCATCCACCCTCAAACGCATCGGCCTCGATCTCCCCGTCCAGCGCAGCGACAAAGCCCGCCTTCACGCCCTCATCAGCGGACCGAAGGGCGACGTCAAGCTCAGCACATAAGCCCTCGTCTCGACTCCTGCGCCATTTACTCCGGCTCTTGACTCGCTCCGAAATCTCGGCGCGTCATCCCTTTTTGCCTCTTGCCGTGCAGTCGCTGGCGCGTGCTATACTTTGAAGCCCGTCCTCGACCGTTTTTGTCCTGTGTGGGATGGGTAATGAATTCGGGGCCGCCCCTGGATGTTCCGGGGAGGTGGTACCGGCACGCCGCATCGCGGCCGCAAACAACGAAGTGCTTGAGGGGGACTTATCGCAGAACGCAGCTTCCGGCAAAGCGACCGCATTCGCGTCAACGAACGAATCAGGGCTCGCGAAATCCGGGTGATCGATGAAGAAGGTGGCCAACTCGGCGTCATGCAGCCGTTTGAAGCCGTGAAGCTGGCCAAGGAGAAAGGGCTCGACCTGGTGGAAATCTCGCCCACGGCTGATCCGCCCGTTTGCAAGATTACTGACTACGGCAAATATCTTTACCAGGCCAACAAAAAGGCTCACGAGCAGCGCAAGAGCAGCCGCGGCTCGCAGCTAAAGGAAGTCAAGTTTCGGCCCGCCACCGCGGAACACGACTATCAGGTTCGCAAGAACCAGATCCTACGGTTCCTCGGCGAGGGCCACAAAGTCCGCGCGATGATTTTTCATCGCGGGCGCGAAATGGCCCACCAGGAAGTGGGGCGCGCCAAGATGAACCGCCTGTTGATGGAAATTGGCGACCAGGGCCAAATTGAAACCATGCCGCGCATGGAAGGCAACGTCCTGGTGGCCTTGCTGGCCCCGAAGAAAGGCGTAAGCGTCGCCAAGCCCGCGGGCCAGCAGTCGTCCAGCGCCCAGCAGACGCAGTAATTCGCGGTAAAGCGTCACAGTGGTTCGCACCGTTCCCCTTCTCCGTCATTTCGAACGGAGCGAAGCGGAGTGAGAAATCTCTCTTCGCTTCTTCGCTGGGGTGATTCGGCTGGATCGCCGGGTAAAACATTATTTGACAACAGGAATTCACGAGAGGATTTCCAGCAATGCCGAGAAACGCATCGAAACCAAAATTGAAATTGAAAACCCATCGCGGCGCCAGGAAGCGCTTCAAGTTCACGGCCAACGGCAAGATCAAGCGCGGGCATTCCGGCAAGCGCCACTTGATGGGTACCAAAGCGCCCGGCCGCATGCGCAAGCTGAAGAAGCTGACGCTGGTCAATAAAGCCGACGTCGCCAGCGTCAAGCAGATGCTTCCCTACGGCTAGAGCCGTTTCGAGTTCGAATTCGTAGTTCGATTTTCGTGCCAGGCAGCGCTTCACGGGTGCCTGCCGGCCGATTCGCCTCAACTTTGTTGGGGCATGCAGGAGCGAACTTTAGTTCGCCCTTCTTCGCGGCTCCGTAATGGTTCCGCGAGGAGCATTCGCCGCAAGGCGAACGCTGCAAACGCATCACACTGGAGACAAACCCGTTGCGGTACTCGCGTTCTTGCGTGTCCCCGCATCTATTTGTCTCCCGATAATATTGTAGCTCAGGCCTTCAGGCCTGAGGTTTTTCCGCCCCGATTTGGCAGTTCGATCCAGGCGCAGAAAGCCTCATCCCTAAAGGGATCAGCTACAGGAAAACCAAAGGAGAAACCCATGGCACGCGTCAAACGCGGCACCAAGCGCCGGGCTCGGCGAAAGAAGTATCTCAGGAGGACAAAAGGCTTTTTCCTCACCAAGAGCAAGCTCTACCAATCCGCGCAGGAAGCCGCCAATCGCGCCGACCGCTACGCCAAGCGCGACCGCCGCGTCAAAAAGCGCGAATATCGCAAACTGTGGATCCAGCGCGTCGGCGCCGCCGCCCGCAACAACGGCCTGACCTACGGCCAGTTGATTCACGGTCTAAAAGTTGCCGGCGTGGCGCTGGACCGCAAAGTCCTCGCGGATATCGCAGTAAAGGACGCCGCGGCTTTCACGCAGCTTGTAGCCAAGGCCAAAGCCGCCGCTCCGCCGCCAGCCAAGGCGAAAAGGGCGTAGTGCCGTAGCTCACCCCTTCAGGGGTGAGGCTTTTTCCTGGCTCTGCCGGCGGATTTTCTCTCTTTGTAGGGGCGCAGCATGCTGCGCCCCGTCTCGGCAACGAGTACTGGTGCGATGAGCTCCTCGGATAACAAACCGGCGCAGACACTGGCTGACCTTGGCATCACACAGACTGACCAGGTTGTGTCTCTATTCGCCGAAGTTCGCGCACGTTTCGACAGTCAGGCTTCTCGTCCGTTGGATCTTCCGAACTGGGAAATCCTTCGTCAATCGTGGATAGGACGAAAATCTGGTGCCTTAACGCTCATTACCGAGAATTGGCTAAACCCGGCTTCGCCCGACTTGAAACGCTCAGTGGGTCAGGAACTGAACAAACTAAAGGCACACTTAGAAGCAACTCTTGAGGAGCGGAAGCTCGATATCGAGTCGCTGGTGGATCAAGGCGCTTCGATCCGCGAACGCGTCGACCTCTCTCTTCCCGGCGTCATTCGCCCCATTGGCTCCCATCACCTGATCCGCCAGGTCTTCCAGGAAATCGAAGACATTTTCTTCTCCATCGGCTTCTCGGTCGTCGAAGGCCCCGAAATCGAAACGCCTTACTACAATTTCGAGGCGCTGAATATCCCTGAGTTTCATCCTGTCCGCGACGACATGGACACCTTCTATCTGGAATTGCCAAAAGGCGCGCCGACGCCGCTCCTTCTTCGCACCCACACTTCGCCCATGCAGATTCGCACCATGGAAAAGCAGAAGCCGCCCGTTCGCGTCATCGTTCCCGGCAAGGTCTATCGCCGCGACAATCCCGACGCCACGCATTCTTTCGCCTTCCACCAGATCGAAGGCCTCGCCGTTGACACCGACATTACCTTCTGCGATTTCACCGGCACCATCGAATATTTCGTAAAACAATTCTTCGGCCCCAGCGTCAAGACGCGCTTCCGCCCCAGCTATTTTCCGTTCACGGAGCCAAGCGTCGAGTTCGACGTCTCCTGCCCCTTCTGCGGTGGAACCGGCACGTCCGCTGGTGGCGGAACCTGTTCCAAGTGCAAAGGTGCAGCTTGGATTGAACTCTTCGGCGCCGGCATGGTCGATCCCGCCGTCTACGGCTTCGTCAACTACGACGCGAAAAAAGTCAGTGGCTTTGCCTTCGGCATCGGCATCGATCGTCTCGCCATGCTCAAGTACGGCATCGACGATATCCAGGTCTTTTTCCAGAACGACGTCCGCTTCTTGCGGCAGTTCCCATGAACCAACTTTCGTTAATTGGAGGCTTTCGACTGTAGACTGTCGACTGTCAACTTCCGACATGACTTTTGCCGACGCCAAACAGCGCTTCTCCAATCGTGTCGCGGACTATGTCCGCTACCGCCCGGGCTACCCCCCGGCCGTGCTCGATCTCTTGCGCGCGGAATGTAGCTTGCGCCCCGGCCACGTCATCGCGGACATTGGCTCCGGCACCGGGCTTCTCAGCGAGTTGTTCCTCAAGAACGGCAATCGCGTCTACGGCGTGGAACCGAATGCCGAAATGCGCCAGGCCGGCGAGGAATATCTCGCCTCCTACGACGGCTTCTCAAGCGTCGAAGGCTCAGCGGAATCCACAACACTCGGCGATTCCGGCATCGACTTCATCACCGCTGGCCAGGCCTTCCATTGGTTCGAACCAAGTGCCGCCCGAAGCGAATTTGCCCGCATCCTGAAGCCCTCCGGCTGGGTCGTCGTCGCATGGAACGACCGGCGGATGGAGGAGAAGAATCTCACTCGTGAATACGAGGAATTGCTCGAACGCTTCGGCATCGACTACAAGCGCGTGAAGGATGCTTACCCGGAGGTGGATCATATCCGCAGTTTTTTCGGCGGGGATCATTTCCACTTTCGCGACTTTCCCAACGAACAGGTTTTGGATTGGGATGGTCTGCGCGGGCGTCTCCGCAGCAGTTCCTTTGCGCCGACGGAAGGCCATCCGAATTACGCTCCGATGGTGGCGGAATTGGATCGCATCTTTCACACCCATCAAGAGGATGGCCGCGTGCGCATGGAATACTTCACAGGCGTCTATTTCGGCCGTCTGATGGAAGGATGATTTGGGTGCCCCACCCTCGGTGTTTGAGGGTGGGTTCTCTCCAGAATGCTCAGGACAAATAGATGAAGGTTGTTTACAACGGGCTGAAAGATTTCGTCGACGTGACCGCGTCGCCGCAGGAAGTCGCCTCGCGCCTCGCGCTTTCCGGAACAAACATCGCCGGAGTTGAAATCGGCCCGCACGGGCCCGTCATCGACGCCGAAGTCAGTTCCAATCGCCCGGACTGCCTGGGCCACTACGGCATCGCCCGTGAAGTCGGCGCCATTTACAAACTCCCGCTGAAACACGTTTCGCCGAAGCCTGCGGAAAGCGCCGCCAAAACCAGT
>MNDE01000138.1 GCA_001914785.1 Acidobacteria bacterium 13_2_20CM_57_17
CACGATTGAGCCCTCAAGGACATAAACAAACGCATGTGCATTGTGGCGATGGATTGGGTCCGAGCTACCCGGCGGATACACTACCGTGATCATCAGACCTTCCTTGCCGGGAAGGTCCGTCAGGTCTTTCGAAAAGAGCGGCGTCACGTTCGCCTCTTTGGGCTCCAGGGGCACGGACATTAGAAACGCGAGCATCAAAATTACTTTTGTAATCGTCATAAGCAAACCTTTCCTTTGAACGTACGATTTTCATGATTAGCATCGTCATTTTCGACGGACGCATTTCACAGCTGCCTGTCGTACTCGCTAAGACCGTACATTCCATCGCTTTGTGACAGCGTGCTGATGATTTCGCGCTGGTCGAGTCGAAATACACGAAGAGAGAACTATGAAGTGCGTGACAGTATTGATTGCAAATCAATTGGGGAAGGAAAAGCACTGATCCGAATGAAACACGCCACCTTTAAGAGCAAGTACAGGCCGCTAAACCGGATAGTGTTGTGAAGAGCTCTTCAAGCGGATGTCGAACACTCTCGCTCTGAATCAGGGCGCAAGTAATTCGCTGACTGTTTTTTGGGGTCGCCATTCCTGCTGGCTCCGGAGATACGATACCGTGTCCGCATCGATGAGTCCTACCAGTACTTCCTCAACGATCCGGCCACCAACGGGACCAAGGCGAGGAATGCCCGTCGCGGCCGATCCATTCGCCCCTCGATGAAAGACCATCTAGATCGTCGATTTGTGACAGTTGCTCGGCGTTATTTGCAAATGCATCTGCTTTGTCACAGTTAGAAAGGCTGTCCTGTCACAGCATACGACAAGTGAGAATGCTCGTAGCAATAGGAATCGTGACTTCGACGCGCACGGGAACCATTAAGGGGCGCTCTCGATCCAAGGAGAAAGGAAACTTCGATGAAAAATAGATCGTGGTTTGGAATCTTGGCAGGTCTGGCGGCTGGAATCGTGCTTGCCGCGCCTTCGGCGCGCGCCCAAGCAGAGATCGATCCCGACCATTTCGACTCCCCTAATATGGTGCCTTTCGATCGGCCACAGACGAAAGCTAATTCCGAAGCGGCAGTGGCCACTTTTCGCTATGAAGGGCGGTTTAACCTGCCGTACACCGTGCACTGCAATGGAAAGAGTCTGCGCCCTGGCAGATACTCCATTTCCCTTCGTGCCGACGGGAAGGTGGGCCAGGCCACGCTGAATCAGAAAGATCAAACGATTGGGATTGGCGGTGTTGTAGAACAACAAGCCCGCAAGGAGGGAAATGACGCGCTCGTGGTAGAGCGCAACCGAGGGAAGCGCAACCTGTCGGAGATCCAGGTCGCAGAACTCGATTTGATTCTAGACCCAAGATCGCTCATCGTTTCCGCGCGGGATTCGAAACCAAACCGCCTCGACCGCTTGCCCCTGACCGAAACCACACAGAGAAAGTGACCACCGCGGGGCCATTCCTGACTCTCGGAATGGCCCATCTCTCAGGCACGTTGGGCGAAGCTGCCTGAACTATTCCCTGCTGCCCGCCACTGCGATGTACGCTCGTTTCGCGCTTTGGCCAATGCGTGCCGCACACCGGCGCTGTCCAATTCCTTGTCATAAACCGGCGTGCCCGGCTGTTGGCGCCAGGAATCATCTAACCCGCCGTCGTCGACTCCGTCAAATCCGAGCTGCTCGATCAGCCACAGCACCACTTGCTTCGCCCTCGGGTCGTCGCCCGCGACCGGCAGGGCGAGGCGTCCGGGAGTACCTGCAGGACGGCCTAATTCGAGCAGATGTTTGTAATTCATCGTATTGAAAGCCTTGACGACAGGACGGCCCAGCCGAGTCTCGACCCACCGGCTTTCCTGCATGCCAGCCTCGATTTCGTCAATGCGGCCATCACGTTCACGAGGGTAGTAATTTCCAGTGTCGATCACCACGACGTCTCCCGGCACACCTTCGAAAAGATTTATCGGAAGGTTTCGAATCTTCGCCTCCGGAATGGTCACGATGACCACTCTGCTGGCTCTGGCCGCATCCTGAACCGTTACGGCCTTCGCCCCCGTCTCTTTCGCCAATCCGGCGAGGGCTGAAGGCCCTCGCGAGTTAGCCACGAACACCTCGTGTCCCAACTGGCTCAATCGACGTGTGAGTGTGCCACCGATCTGGCCTGCGCCTATGATGCCGATTTTCACGGTTGCTCCTTTCCTCGACAAAAACGCAACACGCAGAGTTCCCCGGATGCCTGCGATTCTCCTTCACCAGGGACAAGCTGGAGAAATCGCGAAAATCCAGCTCCACTGCACGTGCATGCCTTTAGCCCCAGTCCAAATCCGTACGATGTCAATCTCAATCCGTGAGTCCGAGGTGACTAATGCCGCGTACGCAAACCGAAGATGTTCTCGCCCACATTGGCGCTAAGATCGTCGATCTCCGTGACGTGACTGAGAGCAAAAGCCGTCAGCTCGTAAGATTGCCTGCCGGCTGGCGGCTCACCGATAGCCTGCCCGGTCGCAGCCCAGCTGACGACCGCAGCAAGTACCTTCGTAAGGTGTAAATCTGATACTCCCTGTTCGCGCCAGGGCGAAAGATACTCATCAACCATTTGGGCGAATTTCAAGGTCTTGACCACCTTTAGACCTTCTTCAGTAAATTCCATCGACTCCCCCAGTTTTGGATTCGACAAGATGTGAACCCGGAGGTTTGCTCCGACTGCTGAACTTTTCGGGCCGCGCGACCAGCTAGTCCTGTGTCTTACGAAGAGTTATCGGGCGGCCGTTCAGCCGATACTGGAAATCCGTGCCAAACAAAAGAACTTGTTGGGCGTCCATGTCGCTCGGCTCGTCCACGGTGATCACGATCCAACAAGCAGTATAGTCTTCAACCTCGGTGCCCATTCCTTCATCCCGATCAGTCAACAAACGGCTAACTGTTGCACGAATCGCCCTTGCAGGGGCGTCTTCGTAGAACAATTCAATTCGATCGCCAGATTCGAGATTTAGCATTCCACCTCCACATCCCCTCAGGCCATTTCGTTGCAAAGGGTCCGATGTGGGCCACGTCTGTCCACGAGTTGCGCCTAGTAGTTCGCAGTTACGCGTAACGCAGTACGAGTTCCTGCTCGGCACGCAGCCAATCTTCGACGTCGTGCCCATCTTGCCGGCCACGTGACTCGTACAGATTGAACGCGAGCTGGGCAATCTCGTCATGGGTCGGGGCCGGTCGACCACCGGTGTATGTTGCCATTCCCCACTCGCCTGCGGCCTGCGAAGTGACGAAAGCTGCTGCTTTTGTCACAACTCCCTTGTCTAATGTCACACCACTAACGACCAAGCCTTGTGGTATCTCGTCGATGCGAAGTTCGTTATCTGCCATGGTCTCAGGCTCTTTTCGTCGCAGTTGCGGCTGCCGCGGATGGCAACTTTGCCTTCGGAGGTTGAGACGCGGGACTCTTGAGCCAGTCTGCAAAGCGCGTTTCGCCAAGTCGGACGTCTTTTCCTGGGAGAAGCGTTCGTTCGCTGACTTCCGCGCCGCTGTATCGCGCGTGTGGGTCGGCGACGACTTCGCGGGGATCATTGAGGCTGGCCAAGCGCCGCCGGACTAGTTCATCCACGCGAAACTGTTCCGGCCCCGCTATTTCGATGATGCCATTTACCGGCAAGCCGACAGCGACCCTGGCTACCCCACTCGCAACGTCTTCGGCAGCCATCGGCTGGAAAAGGACAGGTGACAAATGCACCTTGTCGCCGACCATGGAAATATCGGCAAGCCCCTTGAGGAACTCGAAGAACTGCGTTGCGTGCACGATGGAGTAGGGGATTGAAGATTCTTTGATCAGTTTCTCCTGAGCGATCTTAGCGCGGAAGTAACCGCTTTCGGACAACTGATCGGTTCCCACAACCGATAACGCAACGTGATGTCCTACGCCTGCGGCCGCTTCATAGGTAAGGAGGTTGCGAGTTGATGTTTCGAAGAACTTCAGCACTTCTGCGTCCTCCCACGAGGGAGAGTTTGATACGTCAACGACTACGGAAGCACCTTTCAGCACTTCGGCCAGTCCCTCGCCCGTGACGCTGTTGACACCCGAATCCGGTGATGCCGCCACGGCGTGATGACCATTAGCGCCGAGCTTTTGTACGACTTTTGACCCGATCAGCCCACTTCCACCAATCACTACGATCTTCATATTCTTCCTTCCTTTCCTATTCGACCGAGGCTTTCGAGCCGCCGGTCGTATTTGAATGCGAGTCAGGCGCGTGCGCGATTCAGGTTCCGAAGGTGCTAAGCCGATGCTGCCGCCACGCCCTTGAAGAAAGCGAGCAACTCAGCATTGACTTGATCCTTGAGAGTCGAACACATGCCGTGAGGTGCGCCTGGAATGACTTTAAGCATGGCACTCTTGATGATTTTAGACGAGACCAGGCCTGTAATGCCGATGGGTACGATCTGGTCGTCGTCGCCATGCAGGACAAGAGTTGGTACATCGAACCGCGTCAGGTCTTCTGTGAAATCAGTCTCGGAAAAGGCTTTAACGCACTCGTAGATGGCTTTGTGCCCTCCGAGCATCGATTGGAGCCAAAAGGAATCGCGCAGACCCTGAGAGACCTTTGCACCCGGCCGATTGGCGCCATAGAACGGTGCACTAAACTCTTTCCAAAGTTGAGCTCGGTCAGTAAGAATCTGGGTGCGAAGTTGATCAAATTCTTCGATGGGCAACCCACCGGGCTTGCCAGTGACCAATAGCGGGGGAACCGCACTGATGAGTACGGCCTTGGCCACACGCTTTGTCCCGTGCCGACCGATATACCGAGTAACTTCGCCGCCACCCGTCGAATGGCCCACGTGAATGGCGTTCTTTAGGTCGAGCGCTTCGATGAGAGCTAGCAGGTCGTCCGCGTAGGTGTTCATGTCGTTGCCGTCCGACGGTTGACTCGACCGGCCATGCCCGCGCCGGTCGTGGGCGATGCAGCGATATCCGCGGTCCGCCAGAAAAATCATCTGGTCTTCCCAGGCGTCAGCGCTAAGAGGCCAGCCATGGCTGAAAACCACGGGTTGTCCCGTTCCCCAATCCTTGTAATAGATTGTCGTGCCATCTTTCACCGTAATGGTGCCCATGATTATCCCCTTCGTTTTCGACCAAGCATTTTGCCCTGCCGGTCGTACTCGCTATGACCGAACATTCCATCGATTTGTGACACTCTGCTGGGTTATGCCACTTTCGCAACAAGCCGTGGCAGCAGGGGCCAGCGCGGCCGAGGCACCGTAACGGGCTCGACGACCGTCGACCCAGTCCGTAACACCTGCTCGCCCTTTCCAACCGTACCGTCGGCGCTGCCGACCAAAAAAGACTCGAGTGCTGTGAGAGCGCCCTTCTCGACCGCGGCGACGAACGCGGCGAGAAAACGCCGCTGTTCGGCGGAATTCACGCCAGCATGCCGACCTTCAGCGACACGTTGCCGAGCGCGGGTCACGAGTTGGCGAGCATTGGCTTCTTGGACGCGAACAATGTTCGCGATCTCACGGTATGAGTAGTCGAACGCTTCCCGAAGGACGTACGCGGCCCGTTCGGCAGGCGATAGCTTTTCGAGAAGGACGAAGACCGCACTCTGGAGCGCCTCGCTTCGTTCCGCTTCCAACTTAGGATCGGCGCTAGAGTCCACCGATTCCTGAAGCGATGGCCCGACAGTTGTTTCCCGGCGCCAACGAGCCGACTGCATAACGTTGATTGCCAAGCGCGTCGTTGTCGCCGCGAGAAATGCCGCCGCCCCTCGAACTGCGCTGCGGTCAGTCAACTGCCACCGTATCCAAACGTCTTGGAGAATGTCCTCGGCTTCAGCGGCGCTCTTCAGTATGCGATAGGCAATACCGAACAGGCGCGCTCGCGCACTGAGGAAGGCTGAAAGGCCATCATCCTCCGCACAAGCTTCGGAGCGGACGATGATATTTTGCGTTGGTTTTCGCGAACCACTGAGACAATGTGGTCGTGAGAACGGAACTCCACGCTCAGATTGTTGAATCACAACGAAACTCCGGGCTCCGATTGTTGAATCACACATGAAGACACCTTGAACCTTCGTTCCAGATGCCTCCTCAGATAGCGTCTCGCGTGGAACACACGTGCCTTAACCGCGGACACAGTCAGACCGAGCCGCCTAGCGGTTTCCGCACTCGTAAGCCCTTGCAATTCCTTAAGAAGAACTACGCTCCGTAAGTTTTGCCGGAGGCCAGAAATTGCTTGAAGGAGAGCAGTTTGCAGTTCGTGTTTCGCTACAAGTTGTTCCGGCGACGGATGCTCATCCGGTGGATCGAGAGTCAAAGGTGCCTGGACGTCATCATTGTCACTATTCGCAAGTGGTATGAGTGCTCGCCTTTGCCGGAGGAGCATCAGGGCTTCATTGATAGCAATACGTGTCACCCAAGTTGAAAACGTCGAGTCTTCGCGAAATCTACCGACGTTTATGAGGGCGCGCTGAAACGACCGTTGAACTGCATCTTCCGCATCTTGGCGATTGCCAAGTATTCGGAGGACGGTGTGATAGGTCCTCTGTCGGTGATGCTCGTAGAGTTCCCCGAAAGCATTCGAGCACCCAGATTTTGCCTGCGCTACAAGCAATCGCTCATCGCTCGGTGCGGATTTCGCAGCGCTGCGGTGTATGACTTCCCGTGGCTCGGCAGGTGGTGCAGTCTCCTGAAGCTTCATCGCTCTTAACTCCCCTCTCAAAAATTCGTCGAGCAATCACTTTCGTGAGAAGGCTGTTACTTTGTTTTCCTTCAACTGGACTCAGCGCGAGAGCCATAGCGCGTATCGAATCGCCTCAAACAAATGCCACTGATGATGCATGCGCACGATTCGATACCAGCCTAGGAGGGAGGGCCGTTTCATGCTCTTGGACTCGTCGTCTCTGTGAACCAATCGACCTTCACTTCGTGCCCCGAAAATTGACGGAACTTCGTTGACGGTTTCCATAACTAGCTCCCAATAACTACCTGTCTTCCCCGAGAACGCGGCGATTGTGGAATGAAAAGCAGCGTGCGCGAAACCGTAAATCGTCGGATCATGCGCTACCCAAATCGATAGACGCGATGCTCCTACTTTCAGGGGAGAGATGTCTTCGGTGTACTAATCGTGCGGAGTTTCGATATGTTTCCTGCCGAAGAGTTTGGCATCAACAGACCAGGCTCCAGGCCCGATCATTGCCAGAGTTGCGCCAAATGTGGCTAAGAGGATTGGAATCCAAGGAGTATCCGGGCGAGCGAACGCAATCCAGAGCTCGGCGATTGCGACCAGCGTTCCCATCACTGGTGTCCACAATCCCAGCGCCAGAACAAGTCCCGCCGCCGCCGCGATTATTTGCGGCGTCGTCAAGATAAGGGCAGAGTCTCTTTCTACGAGGTCGATCGCTGAAAAAAAGAGAGCAGCGCAAGTTACCAGTCGCTGGACCAAGAGAGCTTTACCGGGCCAACCGTTGGCAAATGTCGAGAATAAGCGTTGCAAAAGTACCCTCGTACAGGGTAAACCGCGTTACTGGTAGGACGAAACCGCTGAAGGTCGGAGCCCGATCTCCTACTTTTGGGGGACTATAGCTGGATAATTCCGCGCTTGAGACCGATCGTGACGGCGTGCGTACGGTCGCTGGCGCCGAGCTTGGAAAGTATATTTGTCACGTGACTCTTAACGGTCGCTTCTCCGATGGAGAGCTGGTCGGCAATCTGTTTATTTGCGTGCCCGCCGCCGATCAGTCGCAGAACTTCAATTTCGCGCGTGGTCAATTCGTCATCTGCAGCGTGTTCGGCCAATTCCGCAGCAATTTCCGGAGGAATCCGCTTCTTTCCAGCGTAAACATTACGGATGGTCTCCAGCAGTTCTCGATGTACGTGGCCTTTCAAAATGTAGGCTCGAGCACCGGCTCGAAGCGCACGCACGACTTGGACATCACCCGTATATGTTGTCAGAACGATGATGCGAGCGTCAGGGTATTCACTCTGGATCTGGGTGATCGCCTCTATTCCGTTTACGCTGGGCATTTGAATGTCCATCAACGTTACATCCGGTCGGTGCAAGCGAAACTTCTCCACAGCCTCTTTCCCGTTCGACGCTTCTGCGACCAGCTTCATGTCGGGTTCGGCGTTAACGAGCGCTGCGATTCCGTCGCGGAGAAGAGGATGGTCGTCAACGCTAAGAACGCGGATCAGCTTAGGCTCAACGCTCATGACTTCGCCTTGTGGAGCGGTCTGATTCCATCGCCATCGCGTGTAGTTTTGTAAGCGATGACGGCTGGAACGGTTAATTGTACTTCCGTTCCCGCCCCCGCCTCGCTCCAGAAATCCAATTCCGCCCCAATTCGTTGCGCGCGTTCACGGACGCCGGTCAAACCCCAGTGTCCGACGCGCCCGCCTTGGTCCATCACCGGGCGGTCCATGCCTTTTCCGTCGTCGCGTATGCGCAGGCGAAATAAATGGTCATCGTAGCGAATTTCGACTTCGATCTCACGCGCCAGCGCATGTTGAAAAGCGTTGCGTAAGAGCTCGCGAGCTATGTGGCCAACTTCTTCCTGGACGATCGAAGACAATGCACGCCGCTCGCCTTCTACAATCACGCGGAACTCGGGCGAGTCGCCACTCGCATCCTTTGGCGTGAAATCGCGAGCCATCGTCGCGAGGCCTTGTGCAAGGTCGGCCTGCGATGCCGATTCATGACGCAGGCCCTGAATAGCGCTTCTGCTTTCTGTGATTGCTTGCTCGGTTCTGCTGATTGCGCCATCCAGAGTTCGTATCGCGTCCTGAGTCCTCCCCGGAAGCATGTTGCGCGCTGCCTGAAATTGAAACAGCAGTCCGTGCAAGCTCTGCAGTAGAGTGTCGTGCAGTTCGCGTGCGATGCGTGTTCGCTCGCCGACACGCGCATCGACAGTCATGGCGAATTGGCGTCGCAGATAGCGGAGGCGAATTTGATATGCCATCCAGAGCAGCACCAGAACCGCACTTACGCACAAGGCACGGAACCAGTTCGTTTGATAGTACGCGGGTGAGATCGAAAAATTCAGGAGCGCTCCCTCCTCGTTCCATACGCCATCATTATTGGAGGCGATTACGCGGAATGTATATGGTCCAGCATCCAGGTTCGTATAAACAGCCTCACGTTGCGTGCCGGACTCCAGCCAGTCTTTGTCTTGTCCCTCGAGCTTGTAGCGAAAGCGCACGTGTTCGGGAACAGTGAGGCTGGTAGCGGTATAGGTGATTTGCAAATGCGTAATTCGGGAGGGCAACCTCAGAGATGTCGAGTCGCTGTACTTCATGCCATTAGCGGTAACCGACTCAATCAATACTGGCGGTGGCACCGCGTTCCGTACAATACGCTTGGGATTGATCCAAGCTAACCCTTTTGTCGTGGCGAACCAAATGCGGCCGTCCTTGGTTTGCACGGCCGACGGCGAGGCGAGGGATCCCCTAAGTTCTGCGGTCAATCCATCCGGTGAACCGAAGCTCTCGAATTCCACTTTGCCGGAGTCCAACTGTTGAAGCTGAGCTTCGCGAATGTGAATGATTCCCCGATTTTCGGAAAACCACAGCCCATTTTCAGGATCAGTAACGATTCCGGAAACGCCGCCGAAGGCACTGCCATCCGAAGGATTCACCGGCTGAAAACGGCTGCCATCAAAGAATTCCAGACCGAACTCCCCACCAAACCAGATCTTCGTCCCTTTGCCCTGGATAGACGTGACGGCCCCTACCTGAACGCCATCCTTGCCAGAAAACATCCTGACGCTATCTCCATCCAGCATCGCGACCGTATTCGCGAATCCAAACCATATACGTCCCTCTGAATCAGTAAACTCTGCAGTTGCGGTGCCCCGCGGACCACCCAGGCTCTCGAGGCTGGTCCAACCGGACCTTTCTAGTCGAAAAGTTCCTGACTCCATGGATATCCACAACCTGCCCAGCTGGTCCTGAGTGATAGCTTTAACGCGCGATTGCGGACTCACAGCAATCCCACGTGCTGTTGGCAGATCGAGTTGACGCAATATCAGCCCCTGCCCTGCAGGCACAGCGCCATGGTAGTTGTAGGTTACCGCTCCTGGCTTCGAACCAACCGTATCCAAACGTTCGCGGGCAAGGCGGAAGACAGACGACGGAGTCGCGAGCCAGACAACGCCATTCGGATCACGATAGGCACAATCAACGGGCCGGTCACGCAGTTGTATCACGATTTTGCCATTCTGAATCTTCAGCAGAACTTGGGGCCCGATACCCGCAGCCCAAAGCGCCCCTTGGTCAGCCGTCGCCAGCGCGCTTGTTGCAAAAGAGTGCAACGATGGAATCGGCCGAGCACCCCGATACGAAATTGGCTGGAGGGGGACTGAGACGACAGGACTCTGTCGGAATTGATCTAGTCCTCCGCTTGTGCCGAACCATACATTGCCCTCGCGGTCCTGCAGCACGCAATGTACATAATCGCCTGTCATACCATTCTCTTGGGTGAACGCCTCTACCTCGGAATTGTGGAACTGCCATGCAGACGGCCCTTTAATCTGCGGTGGATGGAGACGCTCCGGATACGGAACTCGACGGATTCCGTTGCCAGCGGTGGTAATCCAAAGGCTTCCTTGTTTGTCAAATGTGATTGCCGGAGCTCCTACAAGGACTGCCGGCCCGAACCTTCCGTTGTTTTTCCCTGGCAACGGAACAGGTCTCACCCCGTAGCCCCCTTCTGCCATCCATAATGTGCCGTCGGGCGCTTCGGCAAAGCTTTGCAAAATAGGTAGGAGGTCCCGTGCAGCTATCTGAAACTGGTGTCCTCCTTCCACGAGATACGCGACACTGGTCGCCGTCCCCACCCAGACTGTGCCGGCGCGATCCACGAAAATCGTATTGGCTTGACCTGCGAAGCCCCAATCAGTTCCGATCTTGCTCCAGCGTGAACCTTGTAGTCGAGCTAGCCCATCCTCCCCTGCTGCTATCCAAATCGTGCCCTGCCGGTCACGGGCGAATGCCAACACCGCATGAGACGTAAACCCCTCCGGCTTGCCGTAGTCCGTCACCGTCCCATTCTTAATGAAGCTGACTCCTCCGTACCTATAGCCCACCCACAGACCTCCATCTGGTACGGCGAATAGAGAGGACACGCTGCGTTGCGGAAATGCCTGTCCGGATTGCGGTTTGTAGGGCTCAAATCGAATTCCATCGAAACGAAACAATCCGGTTGCAGCCCCTAGCCAGAGGAAACCGTCCGTTGTCTGGGCCAGCGCATATATTTCCGGCGGGGCTCCATCCTTGAAAGTCCACGCAGTATGGTACAGCTCGGCGAGTTCCTGATCACGGTCGATCCCGTAAAGGGGAACGCAGAGAAATAGGAGCCAAGAGCAGAGCCAGAAGCCGAATCTCCACTGACGGCGTGGGTTCCGAGCAAGGGACCTTACGAAGTCGATCAACTATTAGCTCCTTTCAACGCATATCACCAATTGCAAGACCGGAGATTCGGGCGGGCTCAACTGGGCAACGACGCGAATATGTCTGCGGATGCTTCCCATAGTCCCGACATGTTACGCCCATTCTCTCGCCCTACGCACCGCGGTTTTCTCGAGGACATTTGCTGAATGGCAGAAGATTTCAGACGTTGATTCAGCTCACGCCGAGTTTGCCGTCAGCGCGCCACAGTCTTCGACGACCAGGTCCAATTCAGCGTCAATTGCCAGGGCGCAGCCGCCAACTATTTCGCCGTGGCCGGCGTAAGCGCCAATTTCGGCGGGTCCGTGTCCTCTCCCGACTCCGTGTTGTTCCCGCTGCCACAACGGTTCTTTAGACCGTTGCACTCGAGAGCGCAACGGTTGCACAGACCGTTGCAGGGCTCACCTTGTTTCCGGCGGATATGCGACGGTTTCCTAGACCGTTGTACCTCCAGACGTTTATTGTAGCTGCAGATTATTAAGGTAGAGTCCTCCGATTAGGAATGCCGCTTCGCCTCTAGCAGGCATCTGTGTTAGGATAAATCTGCATGAGCGCACAGATTTTTATGGGCGGTTTATGGGCGGTTTTGGCAGGGACAGCTGCTACCGTATGCACCGCAGGCGACGGGTGCGCTATATGCAAATCTTGCAAAGCCATTCTTTGCAACGATTTAACGTAAGTTGTTGATTCCACGGCTGGGGACGTAGTTCAGTTGGTTAGAACGCTGCCCTGTCACCAAAATCACCAAAGACCTTGCAAGATACGCGCCTCACGCGGCGGGACCTACCTCACTTTACTTTGCGTTCCTTTTGCGTTGTAGGTTCGGTAATGATGGGTAGTGACAGGCTCTGATGGGCAGCTAAGTCCTTGAATCCTCAGCTATCTCGTTTGTCTACGTCGCCTTGTAACGGTTTACGAATCGGCTGCTCTACCACTGAGCTACCTCGGCCCGTTCTAGTGACAATAGCATCCGCTGAAAATTACTGTCAATTCATCGGCGAAAATGGCGTTCTTTCAGCGTGAGAAGGGATACATCGCCCAGCCAATTCCCACGCCAATCAAAAGAAAAAGAAGCAGGGACCACACGATATATTTCACGCGCTCGATCGGCTGTCGGCGGCTCAGAAAGCCAAACGCGATGGAAATCAGCAAGGCGAAGAGCAGCATGGATTGCAAATGGCTGAGCTTGAATCCCATTCCCGCGTTCATGCTTTGCGTCCTCGCGCTGCTTCATACGCATGCAGCGCCGACAAAAGGTTAAGCACACCGGCGGTAGCGAGAAAGCGCGTGCCGTAATCGCCGCCCGCATGGGAAACGTCCGGGCCGCCAGTTTCGAGCGATCTGGCCACCAGATAAAACGTTCCCGTCCCCAAATCCGCCAGATAGCCCAGCCAATCGAAAGCATCGTTGGCGGCTGAACTAAAAACGTTGCCGCGCATCCCTGCGCCAAGAATCACGAGTGTGCCCACGGTCAGAAAACACATCGCCGCGCGGCCCCACATCTTCATGAGCGCGTGGCCCAGCCCGGGCACGAGCCATCCTGCCACGCCGATGACGTACGCCATCGTCTCGCGTCGTGAATCCTGCGATGGGGTTTCCGGTGCCGTCGTCTCGTGCGTGGAATCTTGCCGTGGAGCTATTGGTGCTGTCATCTCGTTTCCCAATTCGCTTCTTTCCGCTCCCGCTTACGCCAGCAACGCCAGAATTTCGTTCTGAATCGCTCCCGTTACGCGCGCCTCTCGCTCGCCGATGTACACATTCACTTCGCTGCGCACGCCAAATTCTGGCAAATAAACTCCCGGCTCCACTGAATTACAAGTCTTGGGGATCAAGTGCCTCACGTCATGTGTTTCGAGTCCGTCCATATTCACGCCATTGCCGTGCACTTTTTCTCCGATACTGTGCCCGGTGCGATGGAAGAAATATTTTCCATAGCCTGCTTTTTCAATCACGCGGCGCGCCGCTTTATCCACCTGCCACCCTTGCAGCGGCTTTCCTGCGGCAACGTGCTTGCGAATCAAATCGGTCGCCGTTTCGCGCGCATCGCACACGACGCCAAAGACCTTCGCATATTTGTCCGGCACTTTCGCTCCCAAGTATCCCATCCAGGTGACGTCGTAATAGACGCTTCCCGGCATTTTCTTCTTCGCCCAAACGTCCATCAATAACAAGTCACCCTCGCGAATCGGCGAAGCGGATTCTGCCGTCGGTCCATAGTGGGGATCGCTGGCGTGGGCATTCACGGCGATGTCCGGGCCTTCTTCGGTCCAAATTCCCGCCGCATCGAACTCCTTCAGGATCCAGTTCTTCAAATCGAATTCTGTCAGCGTCTTTTTTTCGCGCACGTTCTTGGCGGCAAGCTGGAAAGCCTCGCGCACGATCCGGTCGATGGCCACTCCCGCGGACAGATGCGATTCCAGCTGCGTCGCGCTCCAGCACGCTTCGTATTTCTGCACCAGGTCCGCCGAACTGACCACCTTCGGTCCGGAGCTGCGCACCAGTTCAATCGTCCCCGCATCCACCATCGCCACATAGGGGATTGCGTTTTTCGGCGAATATTGCATCGCCACGCTTTTTGCGCGGCCAAACATCTTTTTCAGATTTTTTCGCAGCTCCTCTTGCGCTGAGTAATACAGCGTCTCCCCAGGCAACGACGCCAGCGATTGCGTTTCAATCTTGTGGACCAGCTTCTTGGGAGTTCCCTTCGCTGGAATGAAGTAGAACCACCTTCGCGTCCTCATTCCCTGTGGCAGGCTCAGGATGTGCTGCGCGATGGGGTCGCGCCCGCGAAAATCATAAAAAAGCCAGCCATCGATCCCGGCGGCCCGCAAATCGCTCTGGATTCCCTGAATATCTGCGCTCATTGGAGCTAGCTCCATCGTTCGGGCAAGATTCAACTGTCACGCCTCAAGCGTCCTGCACCAACAGCGCAAAGATCTGCTGCCGGGTCACACCGCGGATTTCAATGCGTTTCGTGCGGCTTCTTTCACCGCTCAGAATTCTAACAGCCGTCCTGGGTGTTTTCAAAAGTTGCGCCAGGAATTCCACCAGCGCCTCGTTGGCGCGGTCGTCAACAGGGGGCGCTTGCAGCCGCACCTTTAGCGCGCCTCCCATTTCCCCGGCGATTTCGTCCTTGCTGGCTCGCGGCTGTACCCTCACGAAAAAAGTTACGGCGCCCTCCCGCTCCTGGATCTCCAGCATTAGATTCCTGACGATTCACTATTTCGCTTCGCGAGTTCCAAAGATCGCCGTTCCGACGCGCACTTCCGTTGCGCCCTCTTCGATTGCCACCTCAAAATCATGGGACATTCCCATCGACAGAACGGGCAAAGCCATGCCAAGTTTCTTTACCACATCCTCGCGTAATTCTCTCAAGCGCCGGAAATACAGCCGCACCTGCTCAGCCTGTTCCAGAAATGGAGGAATACACATCAGACCAGCAAGCTCCAACTGAGGCAGACCGGCAGTCTTTTCAGCCAATCCCAAGAGCTCGTTGATTTCCGCTCCGCTTTTCGTGGCCTCCGGAGCTACTCGCACTTCGATCAGCACGCGTAGTTTACCGGTGATGCCCGCCTCGGCCTTTGCGCGATCCAAGCGCTGCGCAATCGCAAAATCATCGATGGAGTCAATGCTATGAAAAAGTCTCGCCGCCCGCGCCGCCTTATTACTCTGCAAATGTCCGATCAGGTGCCATGTCGCGGCCAGTCCATCCGTCTCCGCGCGCTTCCCTTCCCACTCCTGGACGCGGTTTTCGCCAAAGTGCCGAATCCCCGCTTCATACGCCTCGCGAATGGCGCTCGCCGGATGCGTTTTCGACACCGCGATCAGCGTGATCTCCGCCGCTTTCCGTCCCGCGCGCGCCGCCGCGCCTGCGATCCGCTCTTGAATTCGCTGCAAATTTTGCCGCACCGAAGTTGGCGTCATGTTCGATTTCGAATCCTAGCACGCGCGGCATTGCGGCGCAGAATGTCTCCGGTTAGACTGGCCTGCGGTCTTGAGCAGTGCTGAATTATCCTGGAACCGAGGCTGATTTGCGTCCGAATGTAAATAGAAGGGCCCATGGCAGGCTCATTGCGATCGAAGGCATCGACGGCAGCGGGAAGCGCACGCAGATGGATTTGCTCCACGAAGTCATCGCTGCTGGTGAAGGGGGCCACTCCGTCTATTCCACCGGCTTTCCCCAATACGATTCCTGGTTTGGCAAAATGGTAGGCCAGTTTCTGAATGGCGATCTCGGTTCGCTCGAAAATGTCGACCCGCACTTCACAGCCCTGCTTTATGCCGGGGACCGCTTCGAAGCCAAGCCTAAGCTGCAAGCGGCGCTGAACAACGGCCAAATTGTCCTCGTGGATCGCTACGTCGGTTCGAACCTCGCGCACCAAACCGCTCGCGTCCCACCCGAAAAGCGTGACAAATTCAGAAGCTGGATCGAGCATCTGGAATATGGAATTTACGGGCTCCCGCGCGAGGATCTTATCCTCTATTTGCGCGTGCCTCCGAGCAAAGCGCAAAAGCTTGTCGGCCAGAAATCCAAGAGAAGTTACACCGCTGCCAAACAGGATATTTTGGAAGCCAGCTTGCGCCATCTCGAACAAGCTGCGGACATGTACGATCTCCTCGCGCGCAAAGCCCCGTGGGTGACCATCGAATGTTTCGACGCCGCCCGTGGCGCATTGCGCTCGCCCAAGGAAATTGCCCAGGATGTTTTAGCTGCCGTAAACAAAGTTACGACTACTCAAGTCGTGCATAATTCCGGCACAGGTGGCGACTGATTATGGGCTTTCAGGAATTTCTCGGCAACGAACGCATCGTCGCCGCGCTCCGCGGCGCTCTTCGCGCTAAACGCGTTCCGCACGCTTTGCTCTTCACCGGCCCGCGCGGTGTCGGAAAATTTACGCTCGCGCGCATGTTCGCACAGGCCGCGAATTGCGAACGCCTCATCGACGACTTCTGCGGCGAGTGCGTCACGTGTCAGCGGATCTCGCTCCTCGCCAATCCCCAAGCGCTGCTCGAGCAAGGACTCGTCGAGCGCGGCGAGAGCGCCGACGCTGCGACAGTCGAACGCGTGCCTTTGATTTTGCAATCGCACCCAGATGTTTGGGTCCTCCTCCCGGATCCCGTTCGCCTGAAAAACCCTGTGGCGCGCCCGATGTTGCGCGTGGGCCAGTTGCGCGCCGTTCAACGTGCCGCCTACTTTCAACCCATGGGAAGGCGCCGCGTTTTTATTCTGGATGGCGCGGAGACGATGCGCTGGGACGTTGCCAACGTTTTCCTGAAAATTCTCGAGGAGCCTCCCGGCTCTGCCACGCTCATACTCACGGCACCTTCTCCTTACGCCCTTCTTCCAACCATCGTCTCGCGCTGCCTGCAATTTCATTTCGCGCCGCTTCCGCAAGCGGCGGTGGAGAAAATCCTGAAAGAAAAAACTACTCGCAAGCCCGCGGAAATCAAGCTCTCCGCGCAACTCGCCGAGGGCAGCCCGGGCCTCGCCATCGAAATGGACGTCGATGCAGCCGCGCAGCGTCGGAGGAGCGCGCTCCGCATCCTCGAACGCGCCGCGCAAGGTCAGGGTTTCGCTCAGCTATTTTCGGACACTTCCGCTCTCGCCAAGGACCGCGATTCTTCCTTCGAAGATCAGCTCGGCGTCTTCTATGGCTTGCTCACCGATCTGCTTGAAATCACGTCGAAAGTGAAGGAACCAGTACTGCGCAACGTCTCGCTCGCGAAAGAACTGCAATCGCTCGGCAAGACTGTGGATTCCGCATGGGTTCTCCGTGCCATCGCTGGTTTTGACGAAATTTACGCCGGCGCGCGCCGTAATTTAAATCGCCAACTCGGCCTCGACGCCCTAGCCGCATCACTTTCGCCTGCGGTTTCGCACCCCTCCGTGTCTCGCGCCTGATCCGCTCTGACAAATGTTTCGCTATCTCAAAATTAAATCGCTACACTGTAACCCACACGCTTCCGAGCGCATCTTAGACAGCAGATATTCCACAACTCCTAGGTTAGAAGGAGCAGTCATGGTGAATCGCCGTATGTTTCGTCCGGGTTTCCCGGACGTTAAGGAGCCGAGCATTCCCCGCCCTCAGCACAACGGCCCGATCCCCAGCAAAAAGCCAGCGCCGCCGGAGACTACCCACGCAGAGAACTTCTACTGGGTCAAGCAGATGCAGTCTCATACGCCGATGGCAGTCGTCCTCGAGGATGGTGAAATGCTTCGCGGCACGGTCGAATGGTACGACCGCGATTGCATCAAGCTTACGCGCCAGGGCAGCCCCAACCTGCTCATTTTCAAGCGCGTGATCAAGTACGTTTACAAGGACGGAGAGGAATCCGCTCAGGGCGGCGACGAGTAAGCGCTCTATTTATACGCACTATTTATAAAGAGAGTGCCCGGCGGTCGCCCCGAAGGTGAGCAGAGCCTTTGCGGCCAGCGACCCGTCCTCGTTGAAAATTTCGCACTCCGTCACGATAAAATTTCTGCCCGTGCGCAAAACGCGCGCGTCCGCTTTGATGCGCCCGCCCGGCACCGGCTCCAGATAATTAATGCTCAGCTCCACGGTGGCGATCTCCGTGCCTCTCGGTATCGTCGTATAAGCCGCAATCGCCGCCGTCGTATCCGCCAGCGCCGCTAGAATCCCTCAGAGTACCACGCCATGAACCTGTTTGTGATTGGGTTTCACGTCCAGCCGGAAAATGGCCCGTCCCGCGTGCACGCTTTCCACGTCGAATCCGAGAAGCTCCGTCGACCGGCTCTCCTTCATTCGCTGCCGCACCAGTTCCGTGAAGCGTTTCTCCCCTTTCGACATTTTCTTGGTCATCGCGTTTTTTCGCCCGTCAATAAGCGGTCAGCCCTCCATCCAGCGGAATCGCCGCCCCGGTAAGCCACGACGACTCGTCCGAAGCTAGGAACACCGCCATCTCCGCCACATCCATGGGCTGCCCGAAGCGTCCCAGCGGAATCAACGACAACCGCGCCTTGCGCCGCGCTTCTCCTTGCTCGCTCGCGTCAAAGAGGCCTTTCACCAATTCCGTCTCCACGATCGAAGGGCAAATGCAATTCACGCGGATGTTCTCGTGCCCGTGATCGATGGCCATGGCCTTTGTCAGCATCGTCACGCCGCCTTTCGACGCGCAGTACGCCGCGCGATCCTTCATGGCCACCAGTCCCAGCACCGACCCGATATTCACGATGGCTCCCCCGCCGCATTTTCGAAATTCCGGCAGCACCGCTCGCGACGTCAGAAACGGCCCCTTTGTGTTGACCGCCATCACCCGGTCCCACTCTTCCTCGCTGATGCCCTCCACCGTCGACACGTGCAGCGTGCCTGCATTGTTCACCAGCACATTCAGCCGCCCGAATCGCTCCACGGTTCCCTTCACCGCGCGTTCAACGTCTTTAGCGCGGCTCACATCGCACTCCATCGCCAACCCCGCGCCGCCCTGCTTCTGGACTTCGCTAATCACCTCTCGCAGCTTTTCCAGCCGTCTTCCTGCCACCGTCACGCTCGCGCCTTCCTGCGCAAACGCAAGCGCGATTGCTCGACCGATGCCCGTACCGCCGCCGGTAATCAGCGCCATCTTGCCGGAAAGTCGTGTCACGGAATTCCTTTTCCTCGCGTCTAATGGGATGCCGCGGCACCGCGTACTGTGCGGCGCGGGTGGGCGCGACTCTAGCATTCGGCTCCCTCTCCCCGCAAGCCGCCGTATTTTATATTTGTAGCCGCGGGGCTTGACCCCGCGCTTTTCTATTCGCTCTTGTAGTGACGGGTCGGAACCTGTGCCGATCGGATCGGGAGATCATGCTTTCTGCCTGGCATCTCCGGGTCGTGTAAATCATTTCTGTTGTATCGTAGCGGCTCCCATAAGCGCGACGGAAACTCGAAAGCTCATCTATGCGCATCGGCATTACGTGCTATCCGACCTACGGCGGCTCCGGCGTCGTCGCCACCGAACTCGGCATGGAGCTCGCCGCGCGCGGCCATGACATTCATTTCATCAGCTACGCCCCGCCCATTCGCATGAACACCAACGATCCACGCATCCATTTCCACGAAGTCGAAGTTGTCTCCTACCCGCTCTTTGACCATCCACCGTACACGCTCGCGCTCGCCACGAAAATGCTCGAAGTTTTCGAATCCGAATCGCTCGATTTGCTCCATGTCCATTACGCCATTCCGCATTCCGTCAGCGCCATGCTCGCGCGCTCAATGGCCGCGCCGCGCCGCCTCCCGTTCGTCACGACGCTCCACGGCACGGACATCACCCTCGTCGGCAGCAACCGCAGCTATCTCCCCATCACGCGCTTTTCCATCGAGCAGAGCGACGGCGTCACCGCCATCTCGCACTATCTGCTCAACCAAACTCTCAAGGAATTCGAAATCAAGCGCCCCATCGAAGTCATTCCCAATTTCGTGAACTGCGACCTCTACAACCGCACCGCCGACAAAGGTCTTGCCGCGCAGTGGGCTCCCAACGGCGAGCCCATCCTCATGCACCTCTCAAATTTTCGCCCCGTCAAGCGCCTCACCGACACCGTCGAGATTTTCGCCATCGTTCGTGCCAAAATGCCAGCAAAACTCGTCCTCATCGGCGACGGCCCGGATCGCGGCGCCGCCGAATACCTCGTGCGCAAATATCATCTCCAGAAAGACGTCTTCTTCCTCGGCAAGCAGGATGCCGTTTACGAAAAGCTCGCCGCCGCCGATCTTTTTCTCCTTCCTTCGCAGCTTGAATCTTTCGGCCTCGCCGCTCTCGAGGCCATGGCCTGCGAAGTTCCCGTCATCGCCACCAACGTCGGCGGTGTCCCCGAAGTCGTCAAACATGGTGTGGATGGATATTTGGTGGAACCGCGTAACGTCAAGGAAGCCGCGCGCTACGCCATCGAAATCTTGTCCCGCGCCGACCGCGGCCGCGAAATGGGCAAAACCGCCCGCATCAACGCCAAGAAAAACTTCTGCGCCAACGACGTCATCCCCGCCTACGAAAACTACTACAAGCGCATCCTCTCGGAATCTTGATGGAGGGTCAACTGCCCCGCCGCACGTGGGTATTACGTCCTCTTTTCCACGTGTGCGCGTAACCAGGAAACGAGTTTGTCGAATCGGAACTGCTTGGCCCTGTAAAGGTGGGTCACAAAAACGTAGGTTTCTTCGGCTTCCGCCGTGAAATGTAGGCCGTTGATAGCAAGAAAAGTATACATGGCGGCGAAAGCCGTCCGCTTGTTGCCATCGACAAAAGAATGATTCTGGGCCAGGCTCTCCCAAAGTGCGGCGGCTTCCTCGATTAGATCAGCATAGTGGCCTGTCTGGGGCCGATAGAGGGCGGCTTCCAATAAACCCTGGTCCCTTACGCCGGGAGAGCCGCCATACCGTTCAATCTGATCGGCATGCATGGCCAGCACTTCGGCCACCGTCAGGTAGTCGGTCATCGAGCGAGCTTCTTGTATAACGGGCCATATTTTTCGTGGCTGGCCAGGTATGCGCCCATAACGTGGGAACGCGGCTTAGCATTCTTGTGTTTTTCGATGAGGTCGGTAAGCGCCTCGTCCACAAGGGCCTGAAGCTGCCGGCCTTCCTCCTCGGCCAGCGCGCGCACGTCCCTCAAGATTTTGGAATTGACTTGTGTGGCGAATTTTTCGCGGGACTGCGACATGAAACGCCTCCTCTCGACGAGACATTATAACTTGACAAATCATGATACGTCAAGAATCATTCAACCGGTCTGTGCGCTCAACACACATCCCAAAAGGTTTCACGGCCATTCTCGGCGATCTTAAATGGGCAAAAACCGCCCGCATCAACGCCAAGAAAAACTTCTGCGCCAACGACGGTCATCCCCCGCCTGCGAAAGCTACTACAAGCGTGTCGTCGACGAATCCTGATCTTTGACCAAAATTCTCGGGTGTCCGAATTTGCAACATAGGCATCCTGAAAGCGAGCATCTGGGACAAACGCATCACGTACTAAGTGTTTTACAATGTGTTGGTTAACTATTGGCAACCCTTGTGCATTATCCACAGGAAAGAGGTGGTCGACACCATGTCATTTCTTCGCGATCTAAGAGTTGCGTTCTACTCCCTCCAACGGACGCAAGGGCTGGCGATCACCGTCATCCTGACGCTGGCGCTCGGCATCGGCGCTAATGCCGCCATCTTCACCCTGGTGCGCGGCGTGCTTCTCAAACCCCTTGTCAACCGCGATGAGGACCGGCTGATCTACATCCGCCAGAGCGCCCCGGGCACCGGCGACGAAAACACAGCGTTCTCCGTGCCCGATATCCAGGATTTGCGCGCCAGTGTTAAAACTCTGAGCGCATTCGGCGATTTCTCGACCACTGAATTCACCATGCTCGGCCTGGGTGAGCCTCGCGTGGTTCAAGCCGGCGTGGTCGGCGGCAACTTCTTCGAAGTCATGGGCCTCCACCCAGTCCTCGGCCGTCTAATCGGACCCCAAGACGACGGCCCCAAAGCCGCTGGCGTCGTCGTTCTCACCTATCGTTTCTGGGCTGCCACTCTTGGGAAAGATCCTTCCGTCCTGGGCAAAACCGTCCGGCTCGACAGCGGGCTCATGGGCGATCGTTCTGCCACCGTCATCGGCGTCCTCGAACCCTCCATCCCCTATCCCCAAGATACCGAACTCATCGCCAACATCGTCACCAGTCCGCATCACCTCTCTGCAACCATGGTCACTGGCCGCGTCCATCGCATGACGGAGCTTTTTGGCCGTCTCGCTCCGGGTGCCACCCTCGATCAAGCTCGCGCCGAGTTGCGCTCTGTCTACGGGGCCATGACCAAAGCACATCCGGAAGCCTATCCGCCCAAAGCGCAGTACCAGATCAGCGCCAAGCTGCTTCGTGACCAGATCACCTCGGGCGCTCGGACGGTACTGCTGGTGCTGCTCGCAGCTTCGGCGCTCGTCTTCATCATCGCCTGTTCCAACGTGGCTAACCTGATTCTTACCCGGACGGTTCGCCGCGAGGGCGAGCTGGCGACCCGTGCGGCACTCGGCGCAAGCACGGGCGCTCTGCGGCGCATGCTGCTTGCCGAAAGCCTCCTGCTCTGTGGCGCTGGCGCTGCGGTCGGCATATGGAGCGCGCAGCCGCTGGTGGCCATCCTGGCCCGCTACGCGTCGCGCTTCTCGGTTCGCGCCCTCGATTTGACCGTCGACTCCAGCCTTCTCTGGGTAGGAGCAGCGCTGGCTGCTGTCGCCGCGGTAATTTTGGCGTTTGTTCCGCGCTTGCCGTCGGCCGACACGTCCAATGGCCATAGCCTGTCAAGCGGCACTGCACGGATCACGGGTAGCACCAGCCGCCGCCAGCGCATCTTCGCGGTCACGCAAATTGCTGCTTCTTTCGTGCTGTTGGCCGGCGCAAGTACGGTGATCACTACCCTGATCGCATTACAAACGGCGCAGACGGGGCTCGACATGCGCCACGTCCTCACCATCAACGTTCCCCCTATGGCCCATGGAAAAACGCCTCAGCAAGTGGTCGATTTCTACAAGGAAGTTATTCGCCGCATTGATGCTTTGCCCGGCGTGAACAAGACCGCTTTCGGTTTGGCTGTTCCCTGGCGCGACGTGGGTGGCAGTGGTTTCGGTCTGCAATTCTCCGCCGACGGGCATACTCATACCCCTGGCGAAGACCCTCGCGCGCAGTTGCGCGTCGTTTCCCCGGGATTCTTTGCGGCGCTCGGAGTACCTATCCTTAGCGGCCGCGATTTCGACGAACTCGACGGTCAAAGTAAAGAGCCCGTCGCCATCGTCAGCGAGACTCTCGCAAAGCGCATGTTCCCCAATCAGGATGCCGTCGGCCGGCATGTCTATTGGACCGATCCCGTGATGCAATTTGCTCCCGGGATTAACGCCGCCCCGCACCGCATCATCGGCGTAACTGCCGATATTGACGACCAGCACGTCGTTCCCGAGCCCATCGTCACCATCTATAGCACCTTTGAAAAGGGTCCCATCTTTGGCGGGCGCCTTTTCATCCACACCAGTGCGGATCCTTATTCTCTCGTCACGCCGGTCACCCGCATTATTCGCAACATGTCCGCCGATCAGCCCGTCGAGCACGCTGCCACTCTCGAAGACGTCCGCGCGGAGGTGCTCACGCCGGACCGCTTGAATTCCCTGGTGTTCGGCGTCTTCGCGGCTGTTGCGCTGGCGATTGCTTTGGTTGGCGTCGCCGGCGTGCTGGCGTTTTCGGTCAGTGCGCGGACGCGTGAATTCGGCATACGCCTGGCTCTTGGATCTCAGCCGCAGCTTCTCCTGAAAGGAGTCATCGCCGACGGCGCTGTGATGGCTGGGGCCGGTCTCTTCGCAGGCGCGGCATTCGGGTTCGTGCTCGCGCGTTTGGCGGGCCACTATTTTCCAGACATGAAGATGCCGGGCGCCTTGCCCGTGGTCCTCTCTGCGTTCGTGCTGCTTGCAGCCGCGGTCGTCGCGTCGTGGCTCCCGGCCGCCCGCGCCGCCCGCATCGACGTTATACAAGCGCTGCGCTCAGAGTAACCGTTCGACGCGTGGCTCACGCTTTGCGATCTTCCGGCCCGAAGAGTTCAAGGAAAAAACTCTGCATCAACGCCGCGGAGCGCACGTCTGACGGGGCGTGATAGGCGACGCCGGGGACATACGGTCCAGCCTCGTGGGTAAAACCATGCATTGCGCCGCCGTAGATAATGACCTGCCAATCGGCGCCGGCGCGGTTCATTTCCTCAACAAACGCGCTCACGTGCTTCATCGGGACATGCGGATCGAGAGCACCGTGGCACACCAGTATCTTTGCCTTAACCGACCCCGGCTGAGCCGGCCGCGATGTGTCCAGACTTCCGTGTACGCTAATCACTCCTGCGAGGTCCGCACTGCTCCTTGCTAGTTCGAGTACGGTCATCCCCCCGAAGCAGTAGCCAACCGCTGCGATTCTCCCATCGACTCCTGGCTGCGCTGCCAGCACGTCTATACCCGCGCGTGCCCGCTGGCACAATTTAGCCGGGTCACTCCGTAGTTCCGTGATTCTTGCCATCACCCGTTCGCGATTCCCGGCAACGCCATTGCCGTACATGTCGCAAGCAAATACGACAAAGCCGAGATCCGCCAGCCGCCTCGCTCGCCCCTTAGCATGGTTGTCGAGGCCGGCTCCACCATGGACGACTAGAATGCCTGGACGCCGGTGCTTCCCCGCATCATCCCAGGCTAGAAAGCCGGTAAGTTCTGTATCGCCATCGCGGTATCCGATTGCTTTCGTTTGGATTGGCATGTGTTCGTCCTTTCGAGCAGCCTGTGTTTGGCCCAAGCGGTTCGGCGGCTCCCACGAAAAAGCGGAGCCCTCTGTACGGTCCGGCGAGGCTGCCGTATGAATCCCCGTTAGTAATTATACCATAATTTCTTCAGGTAATCAAGACGGAAACACAGTATTTACTTGACTTATCCTGTAACCTCTTTTATGATTTGCCTTGGGAAATTGTGCGGACTAAGCAGTTTGCGGCAGCGTGTCTGCCGCTTTTCTTTTTTAGCCCCCCCACTGACTGTGACAGATAAACCCCATTAGAATGAACATCTGTGAGGATGTCCGATAAAATTGAGTGCAACTTCCTTTAGAATCAACACTTACGAAAGTGTTTCAAAACAAAGGGCTTTAACCACCTTTGGAATGAACACTTATGAAAAAACATGGGGGGTGGGGGGGGCCACTTCACTTGACGGCGCTAAGAAGCGCCCAAGACAGCGTCGCACATCTGTTTTTCTTTTCAACTACTTACGCAGTGCCCATTTTACAAATTCTTTATTTTGAAGAGCTTCCATGTAATGGGGAGAGGGGGCCTATGTTCCCTAGGGAACTAAAGTCATCGCCACCTGTACGCCACCACGTCATCTCCGTAGGCTCCACTCGGGGTGTAGACGACCGTCCTCCGGCCGAGATACTCCAAAGCCTGCGAATGCTGCGCCGGCAGCGCATGGTTTGCCAGGAAGATGCCGCCGTGGTTCATCATGTGGGCGATGCTGCCCATTGCCAGCGCCTGCTGAAAAAGGTCGTAGTAAACCAGCACGTTGGTCGCGACCACCAAGTCGAAACCCTGCCCTTCGGGAACGTCCATGGTCTGCGTCACCACGTTCATGTCGAACCCGCGCATCTGGGCTGCATATCTCGGGCGAATCGCCACGGCACGCATCGTTACGTCGCTTACCGACGCAGGAACCGGCAGCGGCTTCACCGGCGTGCCCAGAGTCTCCCCGAACTTTTGCCAGTACGCCACGGCCTCCGGGCTCCACTCCGCGGAAACTAGTCGCGGCAGTTGCACCGTGTACGCCTGGCCCGCTCGGCCGCGCTCCGCGAGCCTCGCCACATGCGCGTTCACGGCCGCGTTCAAATCCGCCGTCACCACGGAAATTTTTTCGGCTTTTCCTAGTCCCAGCCGCGCCACCGCTTCCAGCATGGCGAACGGCTGAATGGTTTGCAGCGGATAAAAATCGTAGCCGTCGCGTTTGTCCGTAAAATCCAATCCCGGCCCGATCACCAAAATCCGGCGCATCGTTCCGGGCTTGATCGCTCCTTTGCGCAGCATGGTTCGCAGCGTGTCTTCCAGCGCATAGTTCGGCAGCAAGGAAGTATCGACGGACAATCCCCGCTCTTGATAAAGCGTTCCTCGCGCAATCAGCGCCGCAGCCGGGTCCGCGGCCTTTTCTGATTCTTTCAGTTTTTCCTGATAGGCACGTTGTTCCGCGATCAGCCGCCGCAAGTTTTCTTGGAGTTTCGCTTCGACGGACTCCCTGGGGGCGCCCTTGCGCTCCAGGAACTCGCGCACAAACCGCAGCCTCTCGTTGCGCGCCGCATTCGGCAAAGCAGCGGCAAGGGCATGGACCCGCGCGAGTGCGGCCGGCGTCAGCTCTCCCGTTTCCGATGCTCCGCTTTCTGCATTCTCCAATCGTGGAAGACTCGTATACGAAGCGCCGTAAAGAATCAGGTTGCTGATGGAATCTTCGACGCCTCGGTCGATGCGTCCGCGAACTTCCGCGTCGCGTGAGCGGACCCAATCGTTCCACGCGGTAGCATCGTTGAAATCGCCGCCACTCAGGCCCGCATCCGCAAACAGTTTGAGTGTCTCCGCTGCTTCTTCAAAGCGGAGAAAGCGCACACTCGGTTCCGTCTCCGAAAAAACTGCGTGAAGAAAAAAGAAGGAGAGAACCAAGCACGCGAATGCAGCACGCTTCAGGTTGACCCCTGACTTGACGCCCGATTTGACCCTTGACAGGAATTCGCAGACCACTCGCATCGTTGCGCGCATCTTAGGGCCAAGCATCCGGCTTAGTCAATCTGATGCGTACGGTTGCTCTAGCTCATGCCTCTAGAGGCAGTGCCGCAACTGGGGTGACCTTTAGGTCCGACATAAGAAGTGTTCTTATCTTCGCGGCTTTAGCCGCTGAGGAATTGAAATCGGGTTGTTATACAACTCTTCAGGCCCGAGGCTTTTCTTCAACCTCTTCGCGAATATGCTCCAGCACTCGCAGATGAATTTTGTGAATGATGTAGTCCGACCACAAATGCCAGTACGTCGCGGGCCACATCGTGTGCTGATACCATGTCGTGCCTTCAAGCCGAGTTCGGTCTCCAGGCAACGCCGTCAACAAAAACTGTCCCTGCTTGGAAACAAAATATCCATGCAGATGCGGCGGCTGAATATTTCCGTAAGGACTAAGCTCGTTCAAAGGCGCCGGATTCGCCGTTACGCCAAACTTCAGCAACCGCGGCTCGTCCCACACTTCGATGGGCTCCGCAAACGGCCCCGTCGAAAAAACGCAATGCCGCACAGCACCCACTCCATGCCCGGAAATCTCGGCGCGAATGGGATACGCAATCCCCGCTCGAAACAACAGTTCTGTCGGCGGCGGTATCTCCGCGAACGCCACGACCTGACTCCAAACTCTCTGCGGTGGCGCGTTCACCTCGATCGCCGTCCGCACTTCAAACGTCTCCGGTTGCAACTTCGCCCAATATTCCGCGCTCTGGAACGCTGGCGTGAACAGGAAAACGATGGACAGCATTGCAGGAGTTCCTTTATTCAGCCAATATCCCGCTTGAATCGCATATCCCAGCATTCCACCGAGCGCCGAAAGCGCCAGCGCGAACGGAGCGGCCATGAGAATACAAATCGCCCCCTCGATCAACACCAGGATGAGCACACCGCCAAGCAACGCTATGGGGCCGACTGCAACAGTCATGCAGCTGCTAAAAGAGCGCGGCTCGTGGTAGCTGTATACCAGCACCGAGAACAGTCCCAGGCAAAACGGCAGCGCCACATACAATCCCCATCCGTAGGACCGAAGCACTTCCGTGCCAAATACGGTGAAGAGGAAACCAATCGCAATCGTCAGCACGAAGGATACGGTTGCTGCCCCTATCGCGCTCCGCGGAATCCACCGATCCAGCATGCGGGTCTCCGGCCACGGCGCAGCTTCACGCTGGGCTGGTGCCGATTGCGATCCCATTGTGCAAAGCAGCAAGAAGAACAAAAGATTGATCACCGGGACAAAAAAGAACCCCACTAGCCAGAGCGGTTTCCCGGCATCGCGCAGCCGCTGCACCGTCAGCGTCACGCCTAGCCAAATGAACGGCAGCGCCAAAACCAGCAGAGCCCCCACAAACATTTCGGTGTCCGGATGAATGGCATTCACACGCGCGGCCGGCCCCAGTGGCTGCCAGTAGCTCCACAAAAACCACGACCGGCCAAACACCGCAAACGCCACAAATTTGTCGAGTAAAAACTTCAGGAGAAAAGCGCTGCAACCCGCAATTGCATACGACTTCCGGTCGATCGTCCCTTGCCAGCGCCACATCTCCACAAAACGACTCGGCACAAGACCTCCTTACGTTCCGATCGATGCGCTGTTCACCTTCACCGCTGCAGACCGCTTGCGAGATTGCCTTTGTCACGTGGAATAAATCGGAAAAGGATAAGCGCAAGGGAGCCCAGCGTGATGACGAACCCCATCAGCGCGTACTTCAGCTGAGTTGCCATCTCGAAGATCGCGGTCTTGTCGGGCCCGAACTCGGGCTTATAGTCAAGGGCGAAGATCAGCGGGACGAGTACAAGCGCGACGTTGGAAAATGCCAGCCAAAAGCTCGCGCGTTCCGTGGTGCCGCAGAGTTCAATGAGCAAAGTTCTTAGATGCTTTTTGACATACGCCACGATGCCGACAAACAAGAACGCCGCAAGGGAAACATCCAACAAGAAAGCCACGGCCGGACTCATTTTCGTGCGGCTCCTTTCCAGCTCTACACTCGCTTCGAGGTTTCGGATGCCGGGCAAGTCTCCGCCGCGCAGCTGCGGCTCGCCGCAACCCATCTGTATCCTTTGCGCAGAATTTCCATCATTCCCGGAATCTTCGAAATCCATACCAGCGGCAGGCCCCACCAAATTTCGCGTGCCAGTGCTACTGCCGCATCCGCGCCGCCGAACCGGCTTCCGTCGCTCAGAAGAAATTGCATTTCGCGCATCAACTCTTCGCGCGACAACCCCAGCAGCGCCCCCACGCGCGGATCCTGCAGCGGCGCCAGCGCCATGCCGCGCCGCTCCAGAATCGGCGCCAGCCACCGCGCGATGCGCGTGCAGAACTTGCACTCTGCGTCAAAAAACAGCCACCCTCGCGCGTGCCGCCCTTTCCCGTCCGTATACTCACTCACTAGCGAAATCATGATCTTTCTCCGCTGCCGCTATCCCGCTGCTTTTTTCCGATCGTTTCCGAGAAGCGTAATTACTTTCCCGCGCAGCTTCACCACGCCCTTCAGGGCGCCGGTCGGCATGCGGATAATTTCTTCAAACAATCCCGTCATCGCCGTCAAGAACTCCAGCATGCTTTCCAGGCGTTCGCGCGTGTATGCATCGCCCTGCGGGTTGGACTTGACCTCCCGCACGCATTCCGCGAGTACGTTCAGCGTCGGATCGATCTCGCGCCGCTTCCGCTCTTCGGAAACGATGCGAAAAATTTCCCACACGTCCTTGGTCGACTCGAAGTGGTCTCGCCGGTCTCCCAGCACGTGCACCACACGCACGATGCGCCAACCTTGCAGCTCGCGCAGGCTGGTACTCACATTCGAGCGCGCCACGGCCAGCGTCTCGGAAATTTCGTCCGCGGGCAGCGGGTGTGGCGACAGGAACAGCAGTGCGTGCACCTGCGCCACGGTGCGGTTGATGCCCCACCGCGTGCCCATTTCTCCCCAATGCAAAATGAATTTCTGGGCCACCGGGGTTAGTGTGTTTTTTGCGGGTTCGCTCATTTTTTCCACTCCGTGACTGGCGGCCTTCTCGCCGCTTTCGTTGTGTCTGTTATTTCTGTTAATACAGAATATACAGTTATTTCAGCCTATTGTCAAGCTCTTTTTAGTTTACCCGCTTCGCTGCTTGCGGAAGCATGGCGATGGTAGTAGGATGGTAGTATGAAAGAGAAGACTTCCGTCACACTCTCGAAGGACGTTCTGAAGGACGTGGACCGCCTGGCGGGGTCGAAGTACTCGCGTTCCGCGTTCATCGAACGCGTGCTCCGAAGATACCTGCGCGATCGCGCTAAGGCAGCCCTGGAGGCGCGAGACCTGGAACGCCTCAATAGCGGCGCGGATCGACTCAACCGCGAGGCTGCGGAAATTCTGGAATACCAGGCCTCCGAAGAATGACCGCCTTGCGTCATACGTGCCGATGACCCGCGGGGAGCTCTATCGTGTCTTCAAGCCGGGAGGCGATCCCAAACAGTACCGGATTTTCGTCGTCGTCAGCCGCCAAGTGTTGATCGATTCAAAGTTCTCGACGGTCATCTGCGCGCCGGTGTTCACGAATGGTGAAGGATTATCCACGCAAGTCGCGGTTGATCTGGAAGAAGGCTGGAAGCTTTCAAGCTGGATCATGTGTGACAACCTCGTAAGCTTGCGAAAAACGGAACTCACGAATTTCGTGAGTTCTCTCTCCCCCGCCAAACTCCTGGAGCTAAACCGGGCCTTGAAAATGGCCCTTGGTCTGTGAGATGTAGATTCCATCCACCGGCCGTTGTGCTAGGCCACGGACCCTTCAAATACTGGAGATGCTTCCATGACACCCAAAGACTTTCGCAGGCTGGCCTTGAGTTTCCCCGAGACAGAGGAGCGCGCGCACATGCACCACCCCGATTTTCGCGTTGCCGGAAAGATCTTTGCTACGCTAGGCTATCCGGACCATGACTGGGCGATGGTCAAGTTGACGCCCTTGGAGCAGGAGATGTTCGTCAAGGCGCAGCCTAAGGTCTTTAACCCATGCAGCGGTGCTTGGGGACGCCGAGGTTGCACGAACGTGCGCCTGAAGGGAGTCAGAAAGCCCACGGTGCGCCGCGCCCTCGAAGCCGCCTGGCGCCTCGCCGCCCCTAAGTCAGTGACCCGTCAACCGGATAAAACTAGTTAAATTTTGACATTCGATGTGCGACTAGCCAGCCTTCCAAACGTCCAACCACCACAGCGGGTGGCCATTTGGCGAGCCAGGAGGACGAGTCATGGCAAATTTTGCTCGCAATGTTCGTTATGGCCTGCGGCTGTTGCTCAACAACCCCGGCTTCACTTCGGTAGCCCTGCTCGCGCTAGTGCTAGGCATCGGGGCGAACACCGCCATCTTCAGCGTGGTCTATGCCACTCTTCTTTCCCCCATGCCATATCCAAATCCGGATCAACTCGTCATAGTCTGGTCCAAAATCGCGGCTAATGGCAACCGTAACGGCGTTTCCGCCGGGGACTTTCTCGATTGGAAGAGCCAGAGCACCGTCTTTCAGTCCTTGTGTGCCTGGACTGGTGGCAATTTCGCGCTCGCCGGCTCTGACCATCCCGAAATGATTGAGACTCGGCTAACCACGCCCGGCTTCAACGACATGGTGGGAACACCCTTCTTCCTGGGGCGGGATTTTCTGCCAGAGGAAGGGCAAGTCGGAAGGGAACATGTGGTGATCATGACCCATCGGCTCTGGATGGAGCGCTTCGGGAGCGACCGCGACATCATCGGCAAGCCCATCCGCCTCAATGGAGAGCCCTACACTGTCGTGGGTGTCCTGGCAGCCGGGCAGCCTGATCGCTTGGAAAACCAGTTGTTCGTCCCCCTGGCGTTCAAGCCGGAACAGATCAATCACGATTTTCATTTTGTTTTAGTGATGGGGCGCCTGAAACCGGGAGTCACTATCCAGCAAGCCAACGCGGATATGGACTCCGTCACGCGCCACATCGCCGAAGTCTATCCAAAATCCAACAAGGGCTGGGGCGCCTCGGTCGAACCTTTGCAGAATGACTTCATCAGCAAAGACACGATCAAGAATCTCTGGCTGCTGATGGGCGCGGTCGGCTTCATCCTGTTGATCGCTTGCTTGAACGTAGCCAATCTTTTACTTGCCCGCGGCACGGCGCGGCAAAGAGAAATAGCGGTCCGCGCTGCCCTCGGCGCAACACGCTGGCAGCTCTTCGGCCAGTTTCTAACCGAGAGCGTTGCGCTGTCTTTGATTGGAGGCGTGCTGGGCATAAGTCTGGCTTGGGGCTTGCTCAAAGTGATCGTCGCCATGATTCCACCTTTTACTCTGCCGTCCGAAGCTGACTTTCGCCTGAACCTGTCGGTGCTTTTCTTCAGCCTGGCCGCGTCCATCGTCTGTGGAGTGCTGTTCGGCTGCGCTCCTGCGTGGCAAACCGCGCAGCTCAATTTGAGCGACACACTGAAGGAATCCGGGCGCTCCTCGTCCAGTTCCGTCGGCGGCCACGGATTGCGGCGCACACTGGTGGTAATAGAATTCGCCTTAGCGCTCACGCTGCTCGCGGGCGCGGGATTGGTAATTCACAGTTTCTGGAAATTATCGCGCGTGGACCTGGGTTTTCGACAGGACCACATCCTTACGTTTTATTTGCCCATCACCAACGACCGCTTTGCCCATCCTGAACAGATCAACACCTTTTATCGGCAACTCATGGATAAGATCGGCGCCCTGCCGGGAATCACCTCCGTCTCTGCCTCCACCGGCATGCCCATCATCGGCACAAACTTTGGCGTGCCCTTTAATCTCGCGGGACAGGCTGTCGACCCCTCCTCGCGTCCCGGCGCGGGCTTCAATATGGTCACTCCCGAATATTTCCGCACCTTTGGCATCCGCATGCTACAGGGCCGCGCTCTTACCGAACAGGACGTCGCCGGCAGCGTGCATGTTGCCGTCGTGAATGAGACCTTCCTGAAAAAGTATTTGTCGAAAGTGGATCCCCTAACGCAGCGGGTTGTGGTTGAGCAGTTGATTCCGGGCGTTACGAAACTCGGCCCGCCCATTGAATGGCAAATTGTCGGCGTCTACGGTGACGTTCATAACGGCGGCGTCCGACGCGAGGGCTTCCCGGAGATTGATGTTCCCTTCTGGCAATCACCTTGGCCATCGGCGGGCGTTGTGCACACCCTCGATCCCGAACTTCCCCTCGACCAGGTAAAAACGATGGATCAACTCGTCCATGAGTCGCTGGCCAGCGATCGCTTCTCGACTGTGCTCTTCGCCAGTTTTGCGGGCCTGGCGCTTCTACTTGCCGCCATCGGCATTTATGGGGTGATGTCGTTCGCAGTGGCGCAGCGCACTCACGAAATCGGATTGCGTATCGCTCTTGGCGCCGGCCCGCGGCAGGTGCTACGGCTGGTGATTGGGGAAGGGATGCTGCTCGCGCTGATTGGTTTGGGCGTGGGCCTGGGCGGCACGTATTTTGTCGGCCGCGTGATGAAGACCGTTTTGTACCAAGTCAATGCCGTCGATCCAGGAGCCATCGGCGCCGTTACCGCTGTTCTTCTGCTCTCCGCGCTGCTCGCGTGCTACATCCCCGCGCGGCGCGCAACGCAGGTCGATCCCATGGTGGCCCTGCGCGACGAGTGAAGGCCGTCACATCACAGACCAGGCGTCTTTATGGCGTCACAGCTAGACGCCAATCATGTCAACCCGATTGAATTGAGGCCTCTGCGGGCGTACCATTTTCTTCATCCATGCGCATCCCACGGTGGCCTAGCAAGACGGGTCGAATGATTTTGTTCCTCTGCTGCGTATTCCTTTGTAGCCCTGCTTCCTTCTCCAAGCTGCTTACTCCTAGAGATTTTAGTTATGGGGTCTTGGACGCCGAGCTTGTGGTCATCGTCCACCAAGAATCACACAGCAAGTTTATAGTGGAAGAGGTGTTTCTAGGAAACGCCAGCAGGGGTGATTCCATCAAGCTGCCGGGTTTCCGGCTATTCACCGAGCAGAGGTATGGTCCCGACACTGTCGAACCCATTACCTCTGGCACAAGGATTCTGCTGTTTTTGCATCATAAGAAAGACGCTCCCGCGGCGTGGGAGCCGACCTATTTTGGAAACTGCTTCTTTTGGGTGCAGGATTCCCAACAAGTGAGTCAGCTTAGGAACATGGCAGAACAGGCGGTGGCTTTGCGCCGGCGATGGGAGGAAGCTGCCACCACTCCAGACTCGAGCCGACGAGCGGAGGTGCTGTGGCCTTTTCTTTCGATGAAGGAATACGGAGACGACATCCGCAAACACACCGAGTCAGCCCTGCAGAAGATCGCGCCGGTGTCCGGAGACTTCTTCGCAGGGCAGTTTGCCTCCATGGAGCGTTGGGATCGCGCAGACCTTTTCCAAAACGCTGGCGCTTACGGCGGAGACAAACTGCGCGAAACCCTGGCAAATCACATAGAAACGCAACAACGGATCTACGAAGAGTTCGAGTCGACCTCAGTTTCTAATGGCCAGGATGAGCTTACTCGTTGGAATACGCTTCCCGAGCACGTCAAGGACACGATTCGTGATATCTACTACGGCCTCGCCGGCCTCGCCAGTTTTAAGCGCCGCGACGATCTGCCCTTGATCAGGGAGATTGCTCGCTGGGCGGTCAAGTATCGCCTGGAACAAACGTCCGAGGCGGCCTTAGACGCATTTCGCACCATGCCTGATGAAGAGAACCTCCCAGTGATTGCCCTCATCTGGAAGACATTCCCTCTTGGCAGCGGGGACGGGGACGAGATTTTCCACGTGGATGTCATCGAGGCGCTCTGCGCGCACAAATATCCACAGACGGTGCCGTTGCTCGCGCCATTCGTGACCGACGGCTTTGCCGGGGCAGAAGCCGAAGCTGCGCTTTCGGAAATCGTCGGACGTGATTTGGGAGAGCAACCGCAGCGCTGGCTGGATTGGTACGCAGCGAGAGACAATCTCCGCTCAAAGAGTCGCAATCCAAATTGAGTCCGTTCCGATTCGAAATTCGTACCCATCATAGCGGTTCGGGATCGTCTCCCGGCTTGACACCAGACGCGCAGCACCCTATGGTCTTGCGCAAGGAAAGTGGAAGTCGCAAGCTCCCGCCTGCTCACAAAGATTTCCGCTTTGGAGGTATGCCATGCCACTAAGCCTAATGACGTTATCCCTGGTGGACTCACCGGTAACCCTAAAGGAAGGCCTGAAGATTCTGGAACGCGACGATTATCGCTGTCAGTACTGCGGATTGGACGGCCGCGCCAGTTTTGAGAACGCTCTGACGATGCGCGTGGATTTCGTCGTTCCACGGGCTCGCAAAGGAAAGAAAGAGCCTAGCAATCTGGTAGCTTGCTGCACACCTTGCAACACCATCAAGGGCACGCGCGTTTACGGTAATTTCGAAGAGGCCAAGGCTTTCGTGCTGAAAAAACGCGAAGAGTTGCGAAAGAATTGGGAATCGAAGACGGCGCGGCCGCTCGCCAAATCCGCAAGAGCTTAGGAACTGAGCGATTCAATTCGCCGCAGTAGACTTGTCAAGCGCGCGGAGATGTTTTCTCTCTACTCGGCGGCCGCTTGATGTGGCCTTGCCTTTTTTGTGCGGAGGATTCGCTACGAGGCCTTCGCTTTACTTCCCCGCCATTCCTTTGCGGAAAGAAACCGCATGCAGCGGCAGAAGCCTTTGTGGTCGCCGGGGGCCTGGCAGGAATACTTCAGCGCCGCGTGGTTGCTGGCGCGATGCCCACACGTGCACATCTCACGAGCCTGTTCAGGAGTAGCACGCACTCCGCGGCCGCGTACTGCGACCACCGTTTTTCCATTTTCTGATTTCATGCTGTTCACAGTTCCTCACTCATTGTACACCCCGTAGCGGTCATTCAGCACTGGGGGGCCCCCATAGTGTCGCATCCGAACTGGCAGATAGCCAAGTGTCAAGCCTGGGGGGGGTGACCATTCACTGAGAGGGCCGCGCCCTTAGTTTGCTCCTGTATTGCAGCAACTACAACCAAATCCGGGTCATCCAACTTCCTGCATCGTCGAGACCAACTCTGGAATCTCAATGCGAATGACCGTTCCCTCGCCCGGCCGGCTCTCGATGTCCAAATGAAAATCGGTGCCGTACAGCACGCGCAGCCTTTCGCGCACGTTGCTCAGTCCGATACCCTCGACGTACACGTGCGGCATTTTTTCTTCCGAAATGCCGACACCGTTATCTTCAATCTCGATGCGCAGCCGCCCGTCGCTGTTCGTCGTTCGCAATTCGATTTTTCCGCCGCCGAGCTTCGGCGCCAGCCCGTGTTTCAGACAATTCTCCACCATCGGCTGAAGAAGCATGCTCGGGACGAAGGCTTCCAGCGCCGCCTCGTCAATGTGCTTCACGATGTCCAAGTTGTCCTTTCCGAATCGCGCCACTTCGATGTCCAGGTAATCGTCGATAAATTGCAACTCCTCGCGCAGCGGCACAAACGTTTCGTGCTTGCGTAACAGGCGCCGGAGAATGTTGCTGAGCTTCAGGACCACGCCGCGCGCCGAATCCGGGTCGAAGCGAATCAGCGCGGAGACGGTGTTGAGCGTGTTAAACAAAAAGTGCGGATTGATTTGGCTGGAAAGCGCGTCCATGCGCGCCTTCAACAGCAACTGCTGGTGCTGCTCCAGGTTCATCTCCACGCGCGTGTTGTTCCAGATCTTCAGCGGCGAGGCGACGGACATCAGCGTGGCAATCACCACCAGCACGAGCCACCAGTCCCAGTGCGAGTCAACGGCGAAGAGCCACTTCGGTTTGGTCGTCGCCAGCACCAGCGCCACACGGCCCAGCTCCAGGCCTACGCACGCGCCCAGCGGTGCCATTTCCCAGGACAATTCCGCTTTGCGCAGCAGGCGCATCGTCGCTTTCGGGATGTTCAGGAACGTGAACGGGCCAAAATTCCAGAGGTCTTCCTTGTTGGGAATCGCCTGGCGGATTAGTCCGCCGAGCAGCCCCGCCGTAGACGCTGCGGGCATGGCTAGCCATTCGTGCGAAATCAGCGCTGGAATAGTGATGATCGCGCCTCCGATCGGTCCTACCACGCGCCCGCCGAGCAGCCCCATCAAAAAAGCGCCTTCGAGCGATAAATCCGCAAACGCGTACGCAGGCCCGCCAACCAGGCGCAACGTCACGCCAACGATCAGCGCCGGCGTCAGGAACAGCATCAGCTTTAGTTTTTGGTCGGGTTCGCGTTGTTCGGTGAAGAGCACGCGCCGGAACGTCGTCCACCGCGCCAGCAGCGCAGCAATCGACGACGCCACGCCGACCTTCAGAAGAAGGGTAAACAGCAGGTCGCGAACGGAGGTTGCCGTATCCATTTTTGTTGCTAGTACCAGGCTAACGCTAGCCAATCCGCCGCTGGATGTAAAGATGGGAGAATTCGCATGAGGCCGCGCAGGAAACGGGGAAGGAATCCGCCGTTGGCCGCGCGCGGAAATCGGTGCGAAACAAAGTCCCTGCTATACTTCTCGTTTCGCCATGCGCGCAAAATCACGACAAGAGACGAAGCCGAAGAGGAAAGCCAGCGGTCTGCGGATGGTCGCGCACGCTGCGCTGCCTACACGCTATGGGCGTTTCACGATATATGGCTTTCAGGGGCGCGGCCCGCAAGAGGAAGCGGTCGCCCTGGTACGCGGCAGCATGAACGGCAAGTCCACGCCGCTGGTGCGCGTGCACTCACAGTGCCTGACCGGCGACGTTCTGACTTCGCTGCGGTGCGATTGCCGCGCGCAACTGGAATTGTCGCTCAAGAAAATCGGACAAGCGTCGTCGGGAATTCTCCTGTACTTACCGCAGGAAGGCCGCGGGATCGGACTGATGAACAAATTGCGGGCCTACGAACTGCAGGACGGCGGCATGGACACGGTCGAAGCCAATGAAACGCTGGGCTTCGCGGCCGACGCGCGCGATTACGATTTTTCCGCGCAAATCTTGAAAAAGCTCGGCGCGACGAAAATTCGCCTGCTTTCCAACAATCCGGAGAAAGTGCGGCAGCTCGAAAGTTCGGGGATCCGCGTCGTCGAACGCGTGCCGTGCCAGCCGCGCGTGTCAAAGATTTCCCGCGGCTATCTCAAGACGAAAAAACGAAAGATGGGGCATCTGCTGAAAGGAATTTGAGTCCGCGAGAATACTCTTAGCCGCCGCCGACAAATTGCACGATTTCGTAACGGTCGCCAGGTGCAACCTGGGTTTCGGTCCACCGCGGGCGCGGCAAGATTTCCAGATTCCGTTCGATGGCTACGCGTCCGGAATCGAGCCCGAGTTCGCGAAGCAATTCTATGACCGTAGCACCGGGCTTCGCGGCGCGATTTTCTCCATTCACGACAATTGAAATTGTAGTTTCCATTTGCTAGCCCGCCGAAGGCACACGCGGCTTGCCGCGCAACTGAAAGCGCAAATGCCCCCGGGCATTTCCTTTCGATGCTTCGATGACCAGAGCCGGCTCACCGCCCGCCAAGCGCGGCATATCGAATTCGAACTGGGCCTGTCCGGACGCGCCAGTCTTGGCGGAAAACTGGGTTGCCTCTGCCGCGCCATCCACGCGGGTAATCACAGTGGCGTCACCCACTGCCTGGCGCGCTTCGTTTCGAACCACGATTTGCAACAAAGCGCGTTTCCCCGTGAGCCATGTCTTGGCATTGATCAATTCCAACGCGAGAACGCCAGTCGCGGGCGCGGTGGCCGGTTCCGCCGACGAGGTAGCAGCCTTTTCCTCGCGCGGCAGCGCGAGATGCAGCGCTCCCGTTCGAAGCTCCTCGACAACGGCGCGGTGTTGCTCGTCGAGACGCACCTTCAGAGCTTGCTCGCGGCCGGGATTCAGAGGAAGCAGATCGAAATAGTTATTCGTCCTGCGGTGCAAGACGCGTCCGTTGAAGTAAACGGTGGTATCAATGAGCGCGTTCGTGGTGCCGCGATCTTCGGTTTGTACGTGATAGGTCGTGCCACGCGCTTCCACGTTCGAATTGTGACCGAAAAGCATTTCGCTGCTCGTCCTGACCCTGCGAAGAGCCGAAAGCGCTTCGCACGAATCTTTCCACCGCATTTGACCGAGTGGCGCTCGAATCGCTATTATAACTCTTCGCCTATGAGTGGTTCCGGATTACATACCTATGCTCCGCTTCTCTTACACCTGCTGATTGCCACGGTGCTCGCCGGTGCGTTGACGACTGTTTCCGTTTTGGTGGGCTGGAGGCGTCCGACGCGGGCCAAGCTGCAGCCATACGAGTGCGGCATGGAACCCACGGGGGACGCGCGCGCGCCTTTTTCGGTCAAATTTTACCTCGTAGCGATGGTTTTCATTTTGTTCGACGTGGAAGCCATCTTCCTGTACCCCTGGGCGTACATCTTTCGCAGTCTGCGGTGGTACGGCTTCGGGGAGATGATGCTCTACATTGCCATCCTGTTGGTCGGTTATTTATATCTCTGGAAAAAGGGCGCGCTGGACTGGCATAAATAGACGGCGCAAGTGGGATTCTAAATCGTGACGGAGCCTGCCAGTAAAAACGCTAATGTTGTCGCTGAGTGCCTGCGTTCGTGGAACTCGAAAGCGGTCGCGGAAGTCAGTGAATACCGGGGAGAGACCACGATCGTCGTGCCGCGCGAACTGCTGCGTGCTACGGCGGAACATTGCCGCCAGGACGCCAAGCTGCAGTACAACTTCCTAACTGACGCTACCTGCGTGGACCGCTCTCCCGTGGAGCCGCGATTCGAATTGAACTATCACCTGGTTTCCATTCCGCGGCGTGAAAAAGTGCGGCTGCGCGTGTGGCTTGGCGGAAACGATCCAGTCGCCGATTCGCTGGTTCCCGTGTGGCCGGGAGCGAATTGGCTGGAGCGGGAAATTTTTGACTTATTCGGGATTCGCTTCAGCGGGCATCCCGACCTGCGGCGCATTCTGCTTCCCGAAGATTGGGAAGGTTATCCGTTGCGCCGGGATTATCCCGTGGAAGGCTATCGAGACGTGCCCAACACCGGCGAATTATTCCGGAAAAGCAGCACACCATGACACCCGTTGAAACCGCAATCGGAACAGCGAAAACGATGGTCCTCAATATGGGACCGCAGCACCCGTCGACGCACGGGGTGCTGCGCATTTTGCTGGAGCTGGACGGCGAGACGGTGGTGAAGGCAATTCCTGATCTCGGCTACCTGCACACGGGAATCGAAAAATCCTGCGAAGACAAGACCTATTCGCAAGTCATCACGCTGACGGATCGGATGGATTACCTAAATCCGCTGGGCAACAACCTCGTGTACTGCCTGGCAGTGGAAAAGCTGCTTGGCCTGGAAGTGCCGAAGCGCGCGCAATACATCCGCGTGATGATGGTGGAGTTGCAGAGAATTTCTTCGCACTTGGTGTGGCTAGGCACGCATGCGATCGACCTGGGAGCGATGTCGGTTTTTCTGTACTGCTTCCGCGAGCGCGAAGAGATTTTAAAAATTTTCGAATTGTTCACGGGCCAGCGGATGATGACCAGCTACATTCGCATCGGCGGGCTGGCCCTGGATCCGCCGGCGGGCTGGCGGCAACCGGTCGAGCGCTTCCTGAAAATGATGCCGAGCCGGGTGGACGAATACGAAACACTGCTGACGGAAAACCGCATCTGGATCGGGCGCACCAAGGGGGTCGGGTACATCTCGGCCGAGGATGCGATTGCGTTGAGCATGAGCGGGCCGACGCTGCGCGCGGCCGGCGTTGCTTACGACAATCGAAAAGTGTTTCCGTATTCGAGCTACGAGGAATTCAATTTCAACGTGCCGACGCGAACGGAATCGGATTGCTATGCGCGATACCTGTTGCGCGTGGCGGAAATGCGCGAAAGCCTGAAGATCATCCGGCAGGCGTTCGACAAGATCAAGGACGAAGGACCGATCAAGGCGGACGCGCCGGGCATCATCCCGCCGCAGCGCGAAAAGATGAAGACGGAGATGGAAGCGCTCATTTACCACTTTAAGATTTTCACGGAAGGTTTTTCGCCTCCTCCGGGCGAAGCATTTGTGACCATTGAATCTCCGCGCGGAGAGCTGGGCTGCTTCGTGGCCAGCGACGGCTCGCCAAAGCCGCTCCGCGTTCATTTCCGTTCTCCTTCGTACATTAATTTGCAGGCGCTGCCGAAGCTGATTGAAGGGCAGTTGATTGCGGATGTCATCGCCTGTATCGGAACCATCGATATCGTTCTCGGAGAAGTCGACAGGTAATGATGGAACTCTCCACAGCACTTTCGGCGAAGTTTGAGAAGTTGCAGACGAGCTATCCGGTGAAGCGCAGCGCGCTGATTCCCATGCTGATGTACGCGCAGGACGAATTCGGCTGCGTCAGCGACGAAATGATCGCGGAGATCGGGCGGCGGCTGGATCTGAATAACGTGCAGGTCGAGGAGACGCTGGCGTATTACTCGATGCTGCACCGCAAGCCCTGGGGCAAGCATCATGTGCAGATTTGCACCAACGTGGCCTGCATGCTGAAGGGCGGGAACGAGCTTTTGGAGCGCGCGAAAAAACGGCTGGAGATCGGCCAGAAGGAAGTTACGGCCGACGGAGTCTTCTCTCTGGAAGAAGTGGAATGCATCGGCGCGTGCACGGGCGCTCCCGCGATGCAGGTCAACTACGATTTCTACGAAAACCTGACGCCTCTTAAGTTCGACCGCATCATCGAAGACCTCGACGTCGGCAAACATCCCGCACCCGAACCGGTAATTTCAGGCGCGCTGCACGAACGGCACGAGCTGGAAACGCCGCTCATCAGCCGGCGATGGGGGATGAAGGACTCGCACAAGATCGACGTCTACCTGATGCAAGGCGGCTACAAAGCGCTGGAGAAAGCGCTGAAAGAGATGACGCCGGAGTCGATCATCGAGGAAGTGAAGAAGTCGAACCTGCGCGGTCGCGGCGGCGCAGGATTCCCGACCGGAATGAAGTGGTCGTTCGTGCCCAAGGACACGCCGAAGCCCAAATACGTGATTTGCAATGCGGATGAATCCGAGCCGGGAACTTGCAAGGACCGGCCGCTGATGGAGATGGACCCGCACCAGTTGATCGAAGGAATGGTGATTGCGGGACGCGCCATCAGTTCGCACCAGGGATTCATTTATATTCGCGGCGAATACCGCTACGTGCTGGATATCGTGGACGGAGCTCTCGGCGAAGCGTATGCGCGCGGCTACCTGGGGAAGAATATTCTCGGAACGGGATTCGATTTCGATTTGCTGGCGCATACCGGAGCAGGCGCTTACGAGTGCGGCGAAGAATCCGCACTGATGGAATCGCTCGAAGGCAAGCGCGGCTACCCGCGAATTAAGCCGCCCTTCCCCGCCGTGGTGGGATTGTACGGATGCCCGACAATCATTAACAACGTGGAAACGCTGAGCGCGGTGCCCTCGATTATCCGCGAAGGCGGCGATGCGTATGCCAGCCGCGGCACGCCGAAAAACGGCGGCACACGCATGCTGTGCATCGCGGGACACGTCAACAAGCCTGGAATATACGAAGTGCGGCTGGGGATGAACATGAAAAAGTTCATCTACGACGTGGCCGGAGGAATTCCGGACGGAAAGAAATTGAAGGCGGTGATTCCCGGCGGAAGCTCTTGCCCGCTGCTGGCTGCCGACGAGATTGACATCCCGATGGACTATGACTCCGTGGCGAAAGCCGGTTCGATGCTGGGCTCCGGGGGCATGGTGATCATGGACGAAGACACCTGCATGGTGGACATGGCGCGCCGGATTATGCACTTCTACGCGCATGAATCGTGCGGGTGGTGCATCCCGTGCCGCGAAGGTACAACCTGGCTGCGGAAGACGCTGGAGCGTTTTCACGCCGGAATGGGACGCGTGGAAGATATCGACATGATTGCGGACCTGGCGAAAAACATGCTAGGCCGCACGTTCTGCCCGCTCGGGGACGCGGCGGCGATGCCCACGATCAGCATCATGAAGAAGTGGCGCAACGAATTCGAAGATCACTTGCGGGGACGCTGCCCGTACAAATCCGCGGGCGTGCTGGTTGGTTCGCGATAGGAATCCATGGCCGAGCAGAAACTGATCAAGCTGAAAATTAACGAACGCGAAGTGCAGGTGCCGCAGGGAACGCTGGTGATTGAAGCGACGCGGCGCATGGGGACGGAAGTGCCGTCGTTCTGCTACTACCCCGGCTTGTCGCTGCAAGCGGCGTGCCGCATGTGCCTGGTGGAAGTCGAAAAAGCGCCGAAGCTGCAGACCGCGTGCACGCTGGTGGCGATGGAAGGGATGATCGTTCGAACGGACACTGAGCAGGTGCGCCAGGCGCGCAAGTACATGCTGGAATTCCTGCTGACGAATCACCCGCTGGATTGCCCGGTGTGCGACAAGGGCGGCGAGTGCGAATTGCAGGACATGGTGTTCCGTTACGGCGCGGACTCCAGCCGATTTGTTGAGGAAAAAATTCACCGGCCTGAAGAAAAATGGTCGGAGCTGGTCTATTACGATGCACCGCGCTGCATTTTGTGCTTCCGCTGCGTGCGCGTGTGCGATGAAGGCATGGACGTAAAGGCGCTGGGCGTGGGCATGCGCGGGGCGAACAGCGTGATCATCCCGAACCGCCAGGATCATCTGGAGTGCGAAGAGTGCGGGATGTGCATCGATATCTGCCCGGTGGGAGCGCTGACCAGCGGGACCTACCGGTATAAAACGCGCCCGTGGGAAATGGCGTACGTTCCGACGGTGTGCACGCATTGTTCGAATGGCTGCAAGACCACGCTGAGCGTGCGCAACCACGAGATTCTGCGTTCGAACAACCGCGACCTGAGCGGGATCAACGGAGATTTTCTTTGCGTGAAGGGGCGGTTTGGATTTGATTTCACCAGGCACGCCGAGCGCATCCGGCAGCCAATGGTTCGCAAGAGCGGCAAGCTTTGTCCTGCATCGTGGGAGGAAGCCGCGCAGGCCGCGGCGACGATGCTGAAGGGCGTCTACGATTCCGGCGGCAAAGACGCGATCGGTTTCATCGGCTCGAACCGCGCTTCGAATGAAGAGAACTATCTGCTGCAGAAGCTGGCGCGCACGACGTTTGGAACAAACAACGTCGATCACCACCGCACAGCCGATTATACGGGATTGATTACCGCGCTGGGCGAGCACGCGGCCGATTCGCTGCTGACGATGAAGCAATTGTACGAATCGAAGGCCGTCTTGCTGATCGGAAATGACCCCACGAATCAGAACCCACTTGTCGCGTGGCAGATTCGCAGCGGAATCCGGCATTTTGGCGCCAAGCTGTTCGTCATCAATGCGAACGAGATCAAGCTGAAGCGCAAGGCCACGCAGTTTGTGAAAGTGTCAGCCGGCCAGGAGTCCGCCGCGCTGCGGTGGCTGGCGCATGAGCAAGGACAGCTCGCGCCGGAGCTTGTCGAGCAATTGGTGCAGTTGAAAGCCGGGCTGGAGGCGGTGAGCGATGTCGCCGTAGTTTTTGGCGCGGAGATTTCCGGCGCCGCGATTGCTATGCTAGTAGCCTTCGGTTCGAAGCTGCCGGGCAAGACGCGCTACATGGCGCTGGGCGATTACGCGAATTCGCGCGGAGCCGCGGACATGGGCGTGCTGCCGGACCGTTTGCCGGGATACGCCTACGTCGGCAGTCCGCACGCGCACACTTCCTTTGAAAAGTTGTGGGGCTGCGGACCGATTCCGCCAAAGCCAGGACTGACCACGCCGCAAATGGTGGAAGCAGCGCAAGCGGGAAAGTTGAGGGCGTTGTACGTGATGGGCGCGAACCCACTGGCGCATTTCGGCACACTGAGTCTTGGGCGCGACAAACTGGACACGCTAATCGTGCACGAAATGTTTCTGACGGAGACGGCCAGCGTCGCGGACATCGTTTTTCCCGCGACCTCAGCGTACGAAAAGGACGGGACGGTCACTAACACTTCGGGCGAAATTCAGATGCTGCGCAAGGGCGCGGAAGTGATGGGGCCGAGGAGCGATTTCGATTTGCTGCGAATCCTGTCGCATCAACTGGAAAAGCTGGGACTGGGGAAAGCGTTTCATTACAAGAATCCGGCCGCGGTGTTTGAAGAAATTCGCAAGACGGTGAGCGGCTATAACGTGCAGCCGGCGGGGCTGCTGACCGGGGGCGCGGAGCCGACGCGCGTGGAATTCTCGAGGAATGGGTACGCGCCGTACGACGTGCCGGTGGGATTGATTCGGCCCGCGAAGGACACTTTGTTTACGAGCGGGACGCTGGGGCGCTTCTGCACCATGATGGAATCCCTGCCGGAGGCCAAGGCCTAGCCGTGACTTCTTTTTTGTCCACAAACGCGGAGCTGGTCATCACGGCCGTCAAGATCGCGCTGCTGCTCTTCATCGTCCTGACAGTGAACGCGTATCTGACGTGGTTCGAGCGGAAAGTCGTGGCGCACATTCAGTCACGCTGGGGACCGCATCGCGTGGGTCCGCATGGATTGCTGCAGCCGCTGGCCGACGGCCTGAAATTTCTTTTCAAGGAAGACCCTACACCGGCGGGCGCCGATAAATTTGTCTACTACCTGGCGCCGCTACTGGCTTTGGCGCTGGCGCTGACGTCGATTGCGCTTATTCCGTTTGGGCCGCAGCCGATTCGATTGTTCAATCACGACATTTATCTGGGAATCGTGTCGCCGGATGTGAACATCGGAATTCTGGCGCTGTTCGCGATCACGGCGATGGGCGTTTATGGCGTGGCGCTAGCGGGATGGTCTTCCAACAGCAAGTATCCGCTGCTCGGCGGGCTGCGCAGCTCGGCGCAAATGATCAGTTACGAGCTGGCGCTGACGATGTCCGTGGTCGGCGTGCTGCTGATGGCGGGCAGCTTCAACTTGAAGCAAATTATCGAAGCGCAGGCGCACCATCCGGAGCGGGGAATTTTTGGCTGGAATGTGTGGCCGCAGATTTTGGGATTTTTTTGTTTTTTCGTGGCGGCGGTGGCGGAAACGAATCGCGTGCCGTTCGATTTGCCCGAAGCCGAGTCTGAACTAGTCGCGGGCTTTCATACCGAGTACGCCAGCTTCAAGTTCGCGATGTTCTTCATCGCGGAATATACCAGCATGATCACGGTTTCGTGCTTGTGCTCTATTTTATTTTTCGGTGGCTGGCTGTCTCCCTTCCCTGCTTCGTGGACCTTCACTCATTATTTGCCGTCGGTGATCCTGATTCCGTTCGGGCTGTGGGTGATTTTGGACGGCTTCCGCTACGAAACGATGTTCGGCCGCATTATTTTGCCGGGGGTCGGAACGGCAATTGCCGGGCTGGGCGCGGTTTTTGTCTTGCTCCCTAACGTGAATGAGTTTATCCAGGCGCCCTTCTGGCTGTTGTCCAAGATTTTTGTTTTTCTGTTTGTGTATGTGTGGATGCGCGGGACGCTGCCGCGTTTCCGTTATGACCAGTTGATGGCCTTCGGGTGGAAATTGCTTCTGCCGCTGTCCATAGTGAACGTAATTGTCACCAGCTTTGTGATCCTAGTGAGAATGACATGGGGCGCGAAATGACGGCGCCGCTCGTTGTTTTCTTTGTGCTAGCGGCGCTGGCAGTGATTGGCGCGGTCAGCCTGATTTTGCAGAAGCACCCGATTCATAGCGCGCTGTCGCTGATCGTGGTGATGGTTGCCCTCGCGGGACTTTATCTTCTGCTGGGCGCGGAGTTCGTTGCTGCCGTGCAGATCATAGTCTATGGCGGCGCGATCATGGTGCTGTTCGTGTTCGTAATCATGCTTTTGAACGCGGGCGTGGAGGAGCACACCAACCTTTCCAAGATGGCGGGAGCGCCGGGATTGCTCCTGGTGGTGGCGCTGGCGGGCTTCGTGGCGGCGACGATCGCGAAGTCGGCGGAGAGCGTGCATGCCGCGCCGCAAACGGGAGAACTTGCTTCGACGCTCGAAATTTCTAACATGATCTTCAAGGACTTCGTTTATCCGTTCGAGCTGACTTCGTTCCTGATTCTCGTGGCGGTGCTCGGGGCCACGGTACTGGCCCAGCGGGAGAAAAGTTGAGATGGTACCGACGAACTATTACGTCATACTGAGCGCGATCCTGTTCGGGCTGGGCGTGTTTGCGTTTATCTTCAAGCGCAACATCATCACCATTTTCATGTCCATTGAGCTGATGCTCAACGCCGTCAATCTCGCGTTTGTGGCGTTCAGCCAGCCTCTGGGAAAAGTCGACGGCCAGGTTTTTGTGCTGTTCGTGATCGTGGTGGCGGCGGCGGAAGCCGCCGTGGGACTGGGAATCATCATCTTGATTGCGCGCAACCGGCAAACGCTGAACGTGGAACGCGTGGACCTGCTCAAACTCTAATGCCGAAATACCCGATGCTCGAATTCCTGTGGATTGTTCCACTGCTGCCGCTGCTGGGCTCGGCGGTGAACGGACTTTTTGGCGCGAAGTGGCCGAACAAGATTGTGAACTGGGTGGCGATCGGCTCCACGGGGCTTTCGTTTCTCGGCGCGCTTGAAGCGGTCCGCGAATTTTTCGAGTCCGGGCAAGTTCTTTTTCACGAGGAATTCTTCACCTGGATCGCGGCGGGCAATTTCCGCGCGGGCTTCGACCTGCAGATGGACCAGCTCACGGTGGTAATGGTGTTGGTAGTGACCGGAGTGGGCTGGCTGATTCACATTTACGCCACCGGATACATGGCGCATGAGGGCGGCTACTACCGGTTCTTTTCCTACCTCAATCTGTTCATGTTTTTCATGCTAATCCTGGTGCTGGCGGCGAATTACGTGCTGCTCTTCGTTGGCTGGGAGGGCGTCGGGCTTTCGAGCTACTTGCTCATTGGATTTTACTTTCTGAAAAAATCGGCTTCGGATGCGGGGAAGAAAGCGTTCATCGTCAATCGCATCGGCGATTTCGGATTCATGTTGGGGATGTTTTTATTGTTCAAGGCATTCGGGACGCTGGATTTCGCGCAGCTTTTCGCGAAGGCGGATCGTTGGCCCGCGGATGCGATGGGGCATCTTGGCACGTTCACCATCGCGTGCCTGCTGCTCTTCATGGGCGCGTGCGGAAAATCGGCGCAGTTGCCGTTATACGTCTGGTTGCCGGACGCGATGGAAGGGCCGACACCGGTCAGCGCTTTGATTCATGCGGCGACCATGGTGACGGCGGGCGTGTACGTCGTAGCGCGCTCGCACATTCTTTTTGCGCATGCGCCGACGGCGATGCTGGTCGTCGCCATCGTTGGTGGCACGACGGCGTTTTTTGCAGCCACCATCGGCTTGGTGCAAACGGACATCAAGAAAGTTCTGGCGTACTCCACCGTTAGTCAGTTGGGCTACATGTTTCTGGCGTGCGGCGTGGGCGCGTTTTCCGCAGGCATCTTTCACCTGATGACGCATGCATTCTTCAAGGCGCTGCTCTTCCTCGCGGCAGGCAGCGTGATTCATGCCATGGGCGGCGAGCAGGACATGCTCCGCATGGGCGGACTGAGCAAAAAGATTCGCTGGACGTACGTGACGATGCTGACGGCCACGCTGGCGATTGCGGGGTTCCCGCCGTTTGCAGGTTTCTTCAGCAAGGACTCGATTCTTTTGAGCACTTTCGAGAATGAGTATGGCGGCCGCAACGTTGGATATGCATTGTACGGGTTCGGACTGGCCACGGCGCTGCTGACGGCGTTCTACATGTTCCGGCTGATCTTCCTGACCTTTCACGGCAGGCCACGATTTGACGAGCACAAGGTTCACGTCCACGAATCGCCAAACAATATGCTCGCGCCGCTGATGGTACTCGCGTTGCTCTCGATAGTGGGCGGCTGGCTGGCCGCGCCGGCGATGCTCGGCACAGGGCCGGACTATTTCTCGAAATTCCTGCAGCCTGTTTTTGGCGGCGTGGAAGCAGCAGGAGCGGAGGCCGAAGCGCGCTCGCTCGAAGTAACGTTGGCTATCGTTGCAGTTCTTACGGCGCTGCTCGGCGCCGCAGTTGCTTACTGGCTGTATCTGAAGCGGCCTGAAAAGACAGACGCGCTTGCCAAGTCGCTGAAGCCCGCGTACAGCACTCTGCTGAACAAGTATTACGTGGACGAATTGTATGCGGCTGTGGTGGTCAAGCCGCTGCTGTGGATTTCGACCAATGTCCTATGGAAGGGCGCCGATATTGCGGGAATCGATGGCGCCGTGAACGGCATTGCTGAAGGCGCGACTGCCATCGGCGACGGGGTTCGTCACGCGCAATCCGGGAACACGCGGAGTTACGCGGTGTGGGTGGTCGTTGGAGCGCTGGTGGTAATCGGGGTAATCTTCTTCTGGCCGTTCGGCGGAAAAGCGGTTATCGGGATGGTGCACTGATGCTGCACGGCGGACATTTGCTTTCCGTGCTGATTTTCTTCCCTGCCGTCGGAGCGCTGGCCTTGTTGCTGCTGCGCGGCGACGATCACAAGTTTATCCGCATCATCGCCCTGATCGTTTCGCTGGCGGAATTTTTGTTTTCGCTGCTGATGATCCGCGCAGTGCCTGCCGGCGCGGCCGGGTATCATCTCGAGGAATACGCCAAGTGGATCAACCAGCCGCCGATCAATTACCACCTGGGCGTGGATGGAATCAGTTTGTTCCTGGTGATCCTGACGACGTTTCTGACGCCGATTTCCATTTTGGCGTCGTGGAAGAGCATCGCGCATCGCGTCAAGGAGTTTTTCGTGATGCTGCTGATGCTCGAAGTCGGCGTTGTCGGTGTGTTCCTCTCGCTGGACCTTTTCCTCTTTTTCCTTTTCTGGGAAGTGATGCTGATTCCCATGGCGCTGCTCATCGGCATTTGGGGGCACGACCGGCGCGTTTACGCTGCCGTGAAATTCATCCTCTACACCATGGCGGGTTCGATCTTCATGCTGATCGGCATCATCTGGCTCTACAACGCCACGGGCACGTTTGATTTGCCGACCATTCAGACGCTGCTGCACACTCCCGCGTCGCAAGGCGGACTGGAGCTTGCGCCAAGAACGGAGACGCTCCTCTTCCTCGCGTTCTTTCTGGCGTTTGCGATCAAGGTGCCGCTCTTCCCGCTGCACACCTGGCTGCCGGACGCGCACGTAGAAGCGCCCACCGCCGGTTCGGTGATGCTGGCTGGCGTGCTGCTGAAAATGGGCACGTACGGAATGATCCGCTTCTGTTTGCCGCTCTTCCCGGAAGCTTCACGCCGCGCTGCGGGCTGGGTGGCAGCGCTGGCGATCATCGGCATTATTTACGGCGCGCTGGTGGCGATGGTGCAGCCAAACTTGAAGAAGCTCGTCGCCTATTCGTCGGTCAGCCACCTTGGTTTTGTGGTGCTGGGCATTTTCGCGTTTCATAACATTTCCATGCAAGGCGCGGTTTACCAAATGCTGGCGCACGGGATTTCGACGGGTGCGCTCTTCTTGCTCGTGGGTATGTTGTACGACCGACGGCACACGTTTGAAATCAGCGAGTATGGCGGGCTGGCTACGCCGATGCCGAAGCTGGCGGCGTTCTTTCTGTTTGTCGCACTGTCGTCGCTGGGCCTGCCGATGCTGAATGGATTCGTCGGCGAATACCTGGTGCTGCTGGGCACCTACCAGCGGCACTGGGGCTGGGCTTCGTGGGCCGCGCTTGGTGTGATTTTCTCCGCGTGCTACCTGCTGTGGTCGTACCAACGGGTGTTCTTTGGCGAGATCACGCGGGAGAAAAACCGCGCTCTTCCCGATGCCTCCGCGCGAGAGAAGTGGATTCTGGCGACCATGGCGGTGGTCACACTGTGGATGGGCATCGGCTCGACGTTTATCACCAAGCGCATGGCGGCGGCGGCGCAAGACGTCATTGATCAAGTCGAGCCACAGCGGCCGTATGAAGCTGCGGCCCCGAGCGAGTTCAAGCGCAATGTTGTGAAGCTGAATGCAACCCCAACGCAGACTGAGCAAGATCCTGCAAGAGCCGCCGCGAACATCGTTGCAAGAGAAAGGCTGGGAATCCGCTAGATGCTTCCCCGCGTTATCGACGCCCATCGTGTGCTCCCGGAACTGGTGTGGTGCGGCTTCGGCGTGCTGGCGATGCTGATGCAGCCGTTCGTGCGCAGCCGGCACTTTTTCACGTTCCTTGCGCTGATCGGTGCGCTGGCGGGAACGGCGGCATCGGTGACTTCAGCAATGCATGCGGGGCCTGGTTTTGACGGTCTGGTGCAGTCCGATTCGTTCAGTTTCTTTTTCCGGCTGCTGGTAGGGACCGTTGCGTTTCTGGTGGTTCTGGTGGCGGAGCCATATCTGGAGCGGGAACGGCTTCCCTTCGCGGAATTTTACGCGCTGCTGCTGTTTGCCACCGCGGGAATGGGCGTGCTGGCATCGGCACAGGAGTTGCTCACTGCGTTCATCGGCCTGGAGATGAGTTCGATCTCCAGCTACATTCTTGCGGGGTATCGCCGCGATTCCTTGAAGTCCAGCGAATCGGCGATGAAGTATTTCTTGCTGGGTTCGTTTGCAACGGCGTTCTTTCTCTACGGGATCGCGTTGGTGTACGGTTCGAGCGGAACGACCAAGCTGACCGGGATGGGCTCCGAAGAGCTTTTCCATAGCACGTATTTCGAGCTTGGGCTGGCGATGATTCTGATCGGCCTCGGCTTCAAAGTGGCCGCGGCGCCTTTCCAAGTGTGGACGCCGGACGTTTACGAAGGCGCGCCCACGCCGGTGACGGCGCTATTTTCCGCGGGACCGAAGGCCGCAGCGTTTGCGTTGTTGCTGCGTATTTTCGCGACGGTTCCGGCGGCTACGCATTTCTGGTTCTGGGCATTCTGGGTGCTCGCGGCGCTGACGATGTTCGCCGGGAACCTGGGCGCGCTGGTGCAGACCAACGTCAAGCGGCTGCTGGCGTACAGCTCGATTGCGCACGCCGGCTACATTATGGTGGCGTTTGCGGCGGTTACGTTCATGGCACGCAGCGGAGCGGCGGAAGCAGCGCCAGCTTACGCCGCGGTCCTTTTTTATTTGCTCAGCTACGCGCTGGTGAAACTGGGGGCATTCACCATCGTTTCGCAACTGGGCGGAGCGGGCGAAAAGAATCTTTCGCTGGACGATTATGCTGGGCTTTCGCAGCGGCAGCCGTGGGTGGCAGCGGCACTGAGCGTTTACCTGCTTTCGCTGCTCGGGCTGCCGGTGACGGCGGGCTTTTTCGGAAAGTTCTACATCTTCAAGGCGGCGGTGAATTCGCACCTGCTGTGGCTCGCGGTGCTGATGGCGATTAACAGCGTGATCGGGGCTTACTACTACCTGCGCGTGATCGTGGTGATGTACATGCGCGAGTCCAGCGCGGAAGCTGCGGCGGCTCCCCCGGTGGGATTTCCTCTTACGGTCAACTTTGTTTTGGCGTTCACGGTGGCGGGCACGCTTTACTTCGGGCTCTTCCCCAATCAGGTGCTGAACTTCATTCTGCAGCCCACGCTTCTCGGCCATTAGCCGGGAAGGCCTCAGCGGCGCGTTTGGAGTGCGGCAGCTTGCTCCCGCTTTTCTTTTCCAGGGCAACCAATTCGGCCTTCAAGTCACCTAAAATCCCTGCGACAAAATCGTCCTTGACGAATCTCTAATCTGTGATATACTTCATTCTGTAGATAACTGCGCATGCAATGCGGCAGCCTTCTCCCGCTTTTCTTTTTTGCGCGCAGGCATCCCGCCCTTCTGAGCCCAAAACAACCAAAATCGCACCCTTTAGAATCAGCAACTTACGAAATGCTTTTCCTGTAAGTCCCTTGTTTTGATATTCATACGAAATGATGGCAGGGGTGGAGGGGAGCCGTACATGCGGCGAAAATGAAAACGGCCCGGCAGCCGCCGGGCCGTTTCGAATGCCTTCTGGTTAAGTTATATCTTCACGAATATGATTACCAGCGTGAAGAGCGCGAGGGTCTCGACGAACACCAAGCCGAGAATCATCGCGGCGCGGATGGCGGCTGCCGCCCCCGGATTGCGGGCCATGCCTTCGCAAGCCGCCGAAGCGATACGGCCCTGCCCCAGCGCGCCGCCAAACGCCGCCAGCGCCATGCCGAAGCCCGCAGCAATGGCCATCAGGCCCTTGCCTCCGGCTGCCGCAGCTCCTGTATCTTGGGCAAACGCGGACGGAACAATCAACATCACCGCCGCAAGCGCCACCAACACCATCGTCCACTTTTTCATCACTTCCTCCTTATGAATCGCCGCCAGGAGGTGGTTCCCGGACACCGTGCCGCCGGGCTCACACTGGAACGGCACAACAGACTTGGCCCAGAAAAACTCAGGGAAAACGGTTAGTGCTCCTCCCCCGTCGCGATTCCCAGATACACCGAAGGCAGCACTGTAAATATGTAGGTTTGAATGATAGCCACAAAAATATGCAGACCGATAAACGCGAGAGGAATAAGGGCAGGAAAAACTGCCAGGACTATTCCGAGAACCGGCGTCTTGTGCCATCCCCATAGCACGGGGGCGATCAGGAGGCTCAAAAAGATCGAGTACAAAAGATCACTGGCAAAAATGTTGGCCCATAGACGGACGGTCAGGGAGAGCACACGGGCGCAAGTACTGATGATCTCGACGGGAAAGATGAGAGGTGAAAGCAGCGGGACGGGCCCCGCGAAATGCTTAAGGTAGGCAATATGGCCGTGATGGCGGATTCCCTGCCAGTTGAAATAAAGAAACGTAAGAATCGCGCAAGCCAGAGGGACACTGACATTGGCCGTCGGCGCCGCGAAAAGGGGGAAGACACTGAAGAGATTGGCCACCAGGATGAAGACGGAAATCGAACCAACCCAAGGGACGTATTTGATCCCTTCGTGCCCAACGTTCTCTTCCAGCAAATCCTTGATGCCGAACCCAAGCGGATTGGTAATAAGCAATTCCGCCACCTGCTGAACCCCGCCAGGGCGCTCCACGGAAAGCCGTGAACGGAGCAAGAGCGCCAAAACAGTGCCAAGAATCAGCACCATGAAACCCATCACGACGTGTTCTGGGATGGGCAAATCGGGATTCTCAGGGCTGATATGGAGCGCGGAAAGCAGCGCCAAGGCGAATCGCCCGAGGTAATGGTTCACCAGTTGCGTTAGTCCGGTAACGTGTTCGGTCATTCGCTAATCCCTGGGCGTTAATCCGCAGGATGCCAGATTTCGTACACACTCGCCGCGATTGTCGCGGCTCCTAAAGCGCACAAACCAACGACCATGCTTACAAGGGGAACTCTCAGATAAACAAAAATAACATACACGGCGAGGGCTATCAACCCGTAGCGGAAGAGCATGCCGAAGTAGCTGAGCAGAGGTACGGCGGGCTTTTCCTTGCCAGCTTGGGCGGTGGAAGCCACGACCAGAGCGTCCATGCCCTTACTGAGCCAGCGAAAATTGAGCCAGGAGAGCACAGTGCCAATCGCAAGGCCCGCGCCCCACAAACGATCGCGAAGCAGAGCGACCAAGAGTCCGGCAGTCAGGCCAATCAGAAGGGTCAGCCACGAGATGCGCCGTTCTGTGACGGCAGCAGACGAAAAATCAGCCGCGCTTACTGCCATCGCCGCTTCCTCCGAGCCGCCGGAGAACGTCGCGCACACCTGCATAAAAGCCAATACCGCCAAGGACGAGTAGAAAAACCGGCTTGGTATGAAGCCAGCGGTCCAGGAAATAACCGAGAAACCCGCCGACGACTACGGCTGAAACGAGGACGAAGGGCAGCTCCATGGCGATGGCGGTCTGGTTGGAAATGTCTTTCGCTTTCTCACGCGTGGGAGAGGTTGGGTCGGAATTTTCCGGCTTATTGTCCGAAGGCATATTGGGCGAGCTTAGTGAACGGCTCAGGATACAACCCGGCGGCGAGGGTGACAAACACGGCCACGCCGAGAGCTACGGCCTGCGCGCTGGTTATGACGGGACGCGGGGCTTCGCCGGGCTGCTTGAGCCAAGCGTGCACGACGATGCGAAAATAATAGTAGAGCGCGGGAACGATGTAGAGAACAGCAAAAACGGCGAGAACGGGATGGTGCGTCTCGATGAGCGAAAGGAAAATAAAATACTTGCCCATGAAACCGGCCGTGGGCGGGATGCCCGCAAGCGAAAGCATGAAGATCAGCAGCAGGACAGCAGCGGCGGGGCTTCGCTGGTACAGGCCGTTCAGGTCTTCGAGTTCCTCCCCGATGAGCCCTTTCTGGCGGAGCACGATGATGACGGCGAACGCGCCTGCGGTCATGAAGACATATGCGAATAGGTAGAAAGCGATGCCCGTAAAAGCAGTTTTGTTCCAGGCGACGAGACCGAGCAAGATGTAGCCGACGTGAGAGATTGAGGAATAGGCGAGCAGACGTTTGACGTTCGTCTGCGTCAACGCGGCGAGATTGCCCCAGGTGAGCGACGCTACGGCCACGCCAGCGATGAGGTACATCCATTGTTCCTGGGAAGTTTTTTGCGAAGGAGTAAAGACGGAAGTGAATAGCCGCAAAAGAAGAGCAAAACTGGCCGTCTTGGAAGCCACACTGACGTAGGCAGCGACCGGCGTGGGCGCGCCCTCGTAGACGTCCGGCGCCCATTGATGAAACGGCGCGGCAGCAACTTTAAAGAATAGCCCGACGGTGACGAGAACGAACGCGAGTACGGGAAGAAGCTGGAGAGTGAGAGGATCGAAGTTCAGCGCGATGGGGAGCTGCCTTGCTAAGAGGTCGTGCATCTGCTGGCCTTGCGCGCTAGGGAGACGGCTGAGAGCAACGACGTGCACCAGATTTTCGCGCCGCGCCAGCGCCGAGGTGATACCGCCAAGGCTCGTCGCGCCGCTCAGGCCGTACAGGATCGAAAAACCGTAGGCCAGGATTCCGGAGCTGAAGGCGCCGAGGAGGACATATTTCAGCGCGGCTTCATTCGAACGCTTTTCGCGGCGCAAGAAACCGGTCAGGACGTAGAAGCTGAGCGCCATCGTCTCCAGTCCGAGGAACAGCACGATCAGGTCGATCCCGGAAGCCATGAGCATCATGCCGACGCAGGCAAAGAGAAGCAGCGCGTAGTATTCGCCCTCTTGTTCCCTCTCGATGTCCAAGAATTTCACGGACAGCAGGATTACCAGCGCGGTGGCGGCGAGAAAAAGAACGGAAAAGAAAAGGAAGAACGGATCGACCACCACGGAATCGTGGAATCCGGCGAATTCACCCCGGGCGACGACCGCCGCGCGGAGCCTCCACAGCGTGAAAGCACTGAATACAGTGCCCGCCAGCGCAAGGCCAGCGTTCATGTATTTTTCCTTCTGCTCGATCCAGAAATCGATTACCAAAATACCCAGCCCGAAAAGAACGAGCTCGATCTCCGGAAGGATGACGGCCCCGTCGCCGCGAAGATAGCTGACAATCGAATTGATAATCGGGATGTTCATGCGGGCGGGCTATTTCATCTCCGCCGCAGCGGCGGGGAGTTCCGCCGGAGGCAATTTAGCGTGCTCCGCCTTGTAGAAGTCAGGATTCACCTGCCTAACAATATTTTCTACTGGCTTTTCGATGAGGGCGAAGAACGGCTTCGGGTAGATGCCGATCCAGAAGGCCAGAATCACGAGCGGCACGAGCGTGGCATATTCGCGCAGGTTCAAGTCCGGCAAATCCTCATTGGCAAACTGCGTGACCGGACCGAACATGACGCGCTGGTACAGCCACAGCAGGTACGCCGCGCCGAGCACTACGCCAAGCGAGCCCCAGGCGGCCCAGGCTTTGCTGACCTGAAAAGCGCCCTGGAGAATAGTGAATTCTCCGATGAAACCATTCAGTAACGGCATTCCGAGCGAGCTGAGGCTGATGATCAGATAGATGGCGGCAAAATTGGGCATGGGTGTCGCGAGGCCACCGAACTCCGAAATCATGCGCGTGTGACGTCGCTCGTACAGCACACCGACAATCAAGAAGAGCGCGCCGGTGGAAATGCCGTGGTTGATCTGCTGCAGCACACTGCCAGCGAGGCCGTTCGGCGTGAGCGCAAAAATTCCCAGCGTACAGAAACCAAGATGGCTGACCGAACTGTAGGCGATCAAGCGTTTCATGTCCTTCTGCATGAGGCAAACGAGCGCGCCGTAAATGATCCCGATGATGGAAAGCACGATAACGATCTGAATGATCTTGTGGCGCAGGAGCGGATCACTTGGCAGCAAGGGGAGCGAGAAGCGGATGAAACCGTACGTGCCCATTTTCAGCAAGACGCCGGCGAGGATGACGGAGCCGGCAGTGGGCGCTTCGGTGTGCGCGTCAGGGAGCCAGGTGTGGAACGGGAACATGGGAACCTTGATGGCAAACGCGAAGAAGAATCCCCAGAAGAGCCACACTTTTAGCGGATCGGAAAAGTGCTGTGCAGCGGCCAGGAGCGTCGGAACGTCGAAGGTGCGTGTCCCGCCGGCAAGCACGGGTGCGTAGAAATAGAGCGCCAAGATTGCCAGAAGCATGACGACGGAGCCGGCCAGCGTGTACAGGAAAAATTTGATGGCCGCGTAGAGGCGGCGGTCGCTGCCCCAAACGCCAATGAGGAAGTACATGGGGACGAGCATCACTTCCCAGAAGACATAAAAAAGGAAGAAATCGAGAGAAACGAAGACGCCGATCATGCCGGTCTGGAGCAGCAGGAGAAGAATGTAGTACTCCTTGGTGCGTAGATGGATGGCGCTCCAGGACGAGAGGATGGCGATCATCCCGAGAAACGTCGTGAGCATGACGAGCAGCAGGCTGATGCCGTCAAGTCCGAGATGATATTTCGCGCCGATGGAGGGAATCCAATCGGCGGTTTCCTGAAACGTGAAACCGCCCCACTCCGGCTTGAACCAGCGAACGAGCGGAAGCGAGACCAGGAAACCGAGCACCCCAAAAATATTTCCAGCGATCTTATGCGCCAGCTCGTTTTCGCGGGGAATGAAGAGCATCAACAAGGCGCCTGCGAGCGGAGTGAACAGGACGACGCTCAAGATGTGATGTGCAAAAAAGTCCATTCTTATCGCCTCTCAGCGCACGCTGCGCAGCAACACCTGCACATGGTGCCCGTAATACGCCAGAAGAACGACGAGCCCGAGCAAAATCAGCATTGCGTAACTGGAAAAAAGACCAGTTTGCAGCAAACGCACCGGATAACTGAAAAGCTGCATCATCTTCGCGCCGAAATTCAACAGCCCATCGATGATCCACTTGTCCCACCACATGGATAGGGTGGAGCCGAAGCGCGCGAGCCAGCCGGCGCCGTTGACGCCGACACCGTCGATCACGTTGGCGTCAAAGCGGCCGAGCAGCGTGCCGAGGTCTTTGGTACGCTCGACGACGGCCGCGTCATAGATTTCGTCGACGTAATATTTGTGGAGGAGCAACCGGTACAATGCCGGCCGCCTGCTGGCGACCAGCTCCGGCGCCACGCGCTTGGTGCAATAGAATTCGTATGCGAGCCAAAATCCTAAACCGACGATTGCAAGCGACGCCACCATCAAGAGAATCTCTTTGGCGTAAGCATGGTGCGCGATCTTGACCGTTCCCGTCTCCGGCATAACGCCAATCAGGACGGGATCAAGGAAGCGCTCA
>MNDE01000061.1 GCA_001914785.1 Acidobacteria bacterium 13_2_20CM_57_17
GCGTAACCCTCTGAACCGCCCGATGCGGACCCGCATGTCGGGTGGTGTGGCAGGGGAGAGCGGGCGACCGCTCCCCCTATGCCGTTTTTTGCGGTTTTTTCGGTGAATTCGTGCGTAGCGGAGTTTCTATCAGGAAGCCGTTGTGTCGATTGCGGATACTTTCGCTTGGCCTTCAGCTCGTCGGCGGAACCATATCCACAGCGCGATAAAGGCCACAAAAGCGCCGATCGAGTCGAGCAGAGAATCGTAAGGCGAGGCAGTTCGGCTGGACACGAACGCCTGGTGAATTTCATCCAGCGCCGAATATCCTGCGGCGCAGAAAAGTGCCGCAATGCCCCACGTCCAGCGCCATCCTTTGCGGTCCCCGCGCACGCCGCGATAAAGCAACAGGAAGAAAATAAAATATTCCGTGAAGTGCGCGCACTTGCGGATGATGTGATGGATGAATTCGAATTGAGGGGTCGTCAGTGAAGGATCCAGCCAGCGCAGGATCGGTTCAAAGAACCAGCGGGTGTGTTCCGCAGAAAAGCTGTCTGTGGACATTGTGAAGATGAAGCATGCCCATATCGCGACGGGCCACCACGCGCGCACCCATTCGGGCATTCGCGGCGGCTGCACGCGCGCCTGAATCTCTTGCAATTGGGGAGCAGGGCGCGGATTGCGCCACGGTTGGAGTTCCGCCACTAAGAATTGGCTCCTTGTTTCTCTTTCTTCTTGCTAATTCGCGCGTTTTTGTTCGCCGCGCCATTATTCCATGAGCCCTATTCAATTTATTCCATACGATAGTTCGGCGCTTCTTTCGTAATGATGACGTCATGCACGTGGCTCTCGCGCAATCCTGCCGCGGTAATTCGAACGAACCGGCTCTTTTCCGTGAATTCCTTTAGCGTCGCCGCTCCCACGTAACCCATGCCGCTCTTGAGCCCGCCGACGAGCTGGTCGGTCAGCGCGCCCAACTGGCCTTTGTAGGGCACCCGCCCCTCGACGCCTTCCGGAACGGACTTGCTGCGCTCTCCGGAATCCTGCACCAGTGCATAGCGGTCCGAGCCCGATTCCATCGCTCCGGTCGAACCCATGCCGCGGTAGGACTTGAACGTGCGGCCCTGGTACAGAATGGTTTCTCCAGGAGACTCTTCGGTGCCGGCGAAAAGACTGCCGATCATTACGCACGACGCGCCCGCCGCGAGCGCTTTGGAAATGTCACCCGAATATTTGATGCCGCCGTCGGCAATAATGGCCACGTCCATGCCCTTCGCGGCTCTCGCGGCTTCCATGATCGCAGTCAGTTGCGGCACGCCCGCGCCGGTGACTACGCGCGTTGTGCAGATGGAGCCCGGTCCGATGCCCACTTTCAGCCCGTCGATGCCCAGCGAAATCAATTCCTTTGCGCCTTCGTAGGTAGCCACGTTGCCGGCGACGAGCTGCATCTCCGGCAAGCGGTGACGAATGGCCTTGATCGCTTCCATCACTCGCTCGGAGTGCCCGTGCGCCGTGTCGATGGCCAGCACATCGGCCTTCGCTTTGGACATTTCCACGGCGCGCTCCAGAAAATCGCCGGTCGCGCCAACTGCTGCGCCCACGCGCAATCGCCCATGTTCGTCTTTCGCTGCGCGGGGATACTCCAATTTCTTCTGAATGTCTTTGACCGTGATCAAGCCCTTCAAGTTGAAGTCCTGGTCCACGACCAGCAGCTTCTCGATGCGGTGCTTTTGCAGGATGCGCTCGGCTTCTTCCAGCGTGGTGCCCACCGGGACAGTCACCAGATTGTCTTTCGTCATCACCGAGCCGACCAGTTGCGCATGATTCTTCTCGAATCGCAGGTCGCGGTTGGTCAGGATTCCCGTGAGCCGCGAGCCGCGAGTCACCGGCAGGCCGGAAATCTTGTACTTGTTCATGATTTCCAGCGCTTGGCGCAGCGTGATGTCCGGCGAAATCGTCACCGGATCGACGATCATGCCGCTTTCCGAGCGCTTTACCCGGTCCACTTCTTCGCCTTGGCGGTCGATGGGCATGTTGCGGTGGACCATTCCGATGCCGCCTTGTCTGGCGATGGCGATGGCCAACCGCGATTCCGTCACCGTGTCCATGGCCGCCGACGCCAGCGGAATGTTCACCGTCAGCTTGCGCGCGAACTTCGTGGTGGTGTCCACGTCGGTCGGCAGGACGGCTGACCGCCCCGGCAAGAGCAGCACGTCGTCAAACGTAAGACCTTCGGGAATAGCACTGTCCATCATCCCAGCCTCACACAAAAACACTGGGCGCGCAAACGGGCGCCTTAAAGCAGCGCAGCCCAGCGGGCGCCCGCTGGGCTGTCACACAATTCCACCAATTGAAAAAATGAATCACCGTGAATCTTTAATTCTAAGCGGCAACGCGAATCCGGTCAAGTTGACCGGCCAAATCTTCCAACGACGACAGTTCAGCCCGAAAATTCCCTCGCCCCAAGCCCGATACATCTCAGGGTTCCCAAAGAAAAACCGGGGCCGACTCAGGTGGGTCGGCCCCGGTTTTAGTTGTTTCCGGCTAAGCTGTCCCCTTAGAATGTAAAGCGCGCGCCGAATTCTCCGACGAAGGCACGGGGAGTAAACGAACTGCTCGGGTTGATGAAGCCCTCGGGCTTCATGAACGATCCCGATGTATTCGTGTTGTGGAAGTTACTTCCGAAGTTGGTCTTATTTGTCAGGTCAAACGCCTGGAAGATGAGTTGGAGGTTCCAACCCTCACGCACCCGGATGTTTTTAGCAATACGCATATCCATCTGGAAGAATGGGTCGCCTCGAACCGTGTCGTAACCCACCTGATGACAGGTAGCCGCCGCTAGGCACGCCAATGCAGTAGCAGCATCGCTAATCGCCGTGTAGTTGGTCGGAGCGCTGTTCGGTACGATGACCGGCCTCGAATAGCCACTTCCACGGTCCAGGACGTCGAAACCCGATCGCAGGTCATAGGGGCGTGCCGAGCCGTAAGAGATGATCGGCGCCAGTTGGAATCCCGCGGGCAACTGAACGATGCCGCTGAGCGAGGTGTGATGGCGCTCGTCATTATCTGTCGGCCCGAAGTCCCGCGGATCCCAGATATTGAGCGGATCATGCGGGTAGTTCCGGAAAGATGAAGTTGCATCCGGACTACCAGATTCAACTCCCCATCCCATGGCACGGGACAAAGTGTAGTTGGCATTCAGACTGAAGTGCTTCGTCATGTGCTGTCGGTAGCTGAGATTTAATCCGTCATAGCGCGAGCGATTAACGGATTGTTCATCCATGACTCGGCCTAGATCAGGCACTCCTGCTGCCGCAAAAGCCGCCGAAAGAGGGCGAGCATCACTCACAATGGTCGGGTTACCCGAACTATCGACGCCCAAAACGGCGATGTGCGGATTGATGTTGACAGTTTTGTTTTCGTGCAGGCCAAGTTCGTGGACGTATTCGATTTCCACAACAGAGTTCTTCGTAGCGGCCCACTGATACCCGAAGTTAAATTGCTGGGAAACCGGGTTGCGATACTTCGGGTCCATCAGCCGACCGGTCGCACCGCTGACCAGCGAAGTCAGCGGCGGTGGAATTGTCGGATTCGGGTCCACGCCATACCGCCAGTTGCCTAGGGCAATGCCGGTCCCGGGGACGGTGTCGGTTGGCGTGGTGAGGGAAAACAAGCCCTGATAAATAGTGGGGTTGGCCTGTTGAATCATGAACAGCGGTATGTTCTGGAAGATGTTGCCAAAATACAGGCCATACCCGCCGCGCAGGATGTGCTTGGCGTGACCAGTGAGATCGTAGGCGAAGCCAACACGCGGGCTGAAGTCATGGTTGTCGTCGTGAGAAAGCACTGCGTAGGGATTGTTAATTGCTAAGAGTTCCAGGTATGTCCTGCTCTTGGCGATAGCGCTTGCGCCGACCAAATTGAAATCCTTATCCCAGCGCACTCCCAGGTTCAAAGTGAGTCTGCTCGTGGCCTTCCAATCATCCTGGAAGAACAAGCCCAACTGTTTGGTGCCGCCGGGCATATCGAAGTAAGGATTCCCCGCACTGGCGGACATGCCGATCACCGCCCCAGGTGTCGCGAATCCATTCGGGTAACAGTCTTGATTCTTATTAGGTCCGCAAGTCATTGGATGCGACAAAATCAGGGTCGGGTCATCCTTAAAATCGACTTCCAGCGTAGAGTTGGATTCGAAGAATCCGCCGAGCCTCGGATTGTAAATGTAGTCGACTCCTGCCCCGAGGGTATGTCTCCCGTAGGTCTTTGTGATGTCATCCCGGAATTGGAATTTGCGCTGATACGACTGTTGCGGAACGTTCCCGTTGGTGCCGAACGAAGCGTCTGGGAAAGTCACTAGGGGGACTTTGATGGTGCTGTCGATGACGTTGTTCCAATACTGGTACCCAACTAGGAAGCTATTCACCAGCGAATTGGAAAGAACGGAATTCAACGTAAAGTTGGCCGCTTGCAGGTGGTTCTTCGTGAAATTGCCTTCCGTCAGGTCACCCGTTTGGGTTGATTGATCGTTCAAGCTGTCGTTGGCCTGCGAAGTGTAACTGACATAGGCAGTTTCACGGTCGTTGAACCTGTAGTCCAGCCGGCCGTTATACCGATTCTCGAAAAATGGTCTTGGGATGATTGCTGAAGGCTGAGCGGCCAGTCCTGCGGCCTGGGCGGTTTGCAATTGCGAAAGGGCCAGAGAATCTTCCGATATGCTGGTATGTTCACGCTGCCGCTCGAATGCGAAGAAACCGAACAGTTTGTCCTTGGCGATCGGGCCACCAGCGGATCCGCCAAAGAACTGACGGCTGTACGGACCCTTTTGTCCCCCCGGCTGCTTTTCATAGAAGTTTTCCGCATTGAACTGCTGTTCGCGGAAGAATCCAAACGCCGAGCCGTGATACTTGTTGGTGCCTGACTTCGTGATCATGTTTATCGCGGCGCCTTCGGAGCGCCCATTAGCTGCGGAGAAGCGCTGCGTGCTGATCACAAATTCTTGAACAGCCTCCAGAGGCAGCTGCATCACGGGGCCACCGACCGTGTTGTCCTTGTTATCCACGCCATTGACGGTCACGTTGACGTTGCGGCCGCTTTGACCATTCACGGAGAGAATCGCGTAACGGTTCTTCGTCGGATCGTACGAATCCGTGGCCTTCACACCCGGCGCGAGATAGGCCAGGTTTGCGACGTCGCGGCCCAACAACGGTAGTTCTTCAACTTCACTTGGAGTGATGTTCTGACTGACGCTTGTCTTTAACTGGTCTACGAGCGGCGCCTCGCTAGTCACCTCAATCACTTCGCTCGTCGCGCCGGGACTCAGTTGAGCGTTGACTGTAGCGGTCTGGCCGATCAAAGTTTCGATCGTCTGTGCCACTGTCCCGAAGCCAGCTCTGCTGACGGTCACGGTGTAAGTGCCTACCGGCAGCAATTCAAACTTGTAGTAACCGTCGTCCGACGTAGTCGCCGCTCGCGACACATCGGTAGCCTTGTTCTTTGCCACGACCTGAGCTCCGGACACCACGGCACCAGACTTATCCGTGACAGTACCCTGGATCGTGGCGCTCGCCGTTGCCTGGGCGAATGCGTTCCCGCTCCCTAGACTAAGAAGCAGAAGCCCAACCAAAAGTACCTGCACAAGCTTTCTCATTTTTCAATTCCCCCTGATGCAGCTAAGCTGCAATCACTCTCTCCTTACGCCGATCTGCCGAATGAACTCATCCCCATTTTTGCGAGCTTGATTGAGCTGGAGAGCCGCCCAAGCCAGTAAGAAGCATTGAGAAAAACATGGCGACGCTCCCCCAACAATCCCGGGAAGCACCCTCTAGCTCAACCCTAGTAAGTGCGATAACTTGGCCCAACTCTTCATAAACCGAACTCAACTCCCTGGAATTGAGCACAATTCGTTGATTGCTAGGTTTGAGACAAACCGATTCAGCGACCGGAGCAATCGCGCTCAACTCCCTGAAAATTGAACGCAAATCGTTGGCCTGTCTCCCTCACAGGCGCAATTGCCATGCCAATATTGAGTCGATGTAAATCACTGATAATAAACAATATATTTAGCAATTGAGGGAGTGTTTAGATGGATTTCGGGAACTAACTCGCTAAAATATACGAAAATTCATATCTGAGTGGGTAGCCAAAATTGCCCCTTCCAAGACACCTTGGACCGCTACGACCAGATCACTCTCGTCTTGCCGGCTTCCACTTGTGCTGTCCTCCCCCCGTGAAATACATTTCCAATGTGGATTTCTCCTTCCCGCCCTTTAAACCGCATCCGTTGCTCAAAAATGGCCACGTCATGACTATCATCTCGGCTTTTGTCCCCAGGCGGTTCGACATACCGTCCGCCGAAGCTAGGCTCTTTCAGGTCGACCCGGAGTCCCACCTGCTCGCTCATTGCCATTGGCAGCCCGGGAAGCGCAAGGACGCGCCCGTCATCGTCATTGTTCACGGCCTTGAGGGTTCCAGCGATGGAAACTACGTCCGCGGCATTGCGGAGAAGGCGTTCCATCGCGGCTTCCACGTCGTGCGCATGAACCAGCGCAATTGCGGCGGCACCGAAGCCCTGACGCCCACGTTATACAACTCTGGCATGAGCGCGGACTACCGCGCTGTCTTCGAGGAGCTTTCAGACTCCGACGGTTTCGATCAGATTTTCTTCGCTGGCTACTCGATGGGCGGAAACCTGGTGACCAAGATGGCTGGAGAGTTTGGCGCCGCAGTGCCGAAGGCTTTGCGCGGCGTGTGCGCCGTGTGCCCTGCCATTGACCTCGCAGCTTGCGCCGACGCCCTCGAGCGCGTGGACAACTATCCCTATCAGCGCCGCTTTGTGAAAGGTTTGATGTCCCGCTACGCCAGAAAGCATGAATTGTTCCCGGAGCGCTACCCGATTCGCGGTCTCGCGCCGGTCCGAACCGTGCGTCAATTTGATGACGTCATCACCGCACCGCAATTCGGTTATCGAGACGCGCAAGAGTATTACGAAAACGTCGGCGCCAAGCGCGTCGCCGCTCAAGTCCGCGTGCCCATGCTGATGATCACCGCGCAGGACGACCCCTTCGTCCCCTACGCTTCGTTCCTCGCGGCCAAAATCAGCGAGAATCCCGCGATACAATTTGTCGCGCCCCGGCACGGAGGCCATTGCGGCTTCATTTCGAGGCATGCGGGAAGCGAGCGCTTCTGGGCGGAGCAGCGCGTTGTTGATTTCTGCGCCTCCATCGCAGAATGCAAGTGAAGCGCTGATCGCAACCTCATCCCAGCGGTTTTTCCAGCGACACCGCAAATCCCTGCGTCAAAAGCCGCGCCGGCCCTTCCGCCGCAATCACCATGTCGTCCTCGCAGCGCATGCCAAACTCGCCGGGAATATAGATCCCCGGCTCATTCGAAAAAGTCATGCCTGGCTCAAGCACCGTCTTGCTTCCGCGCACCAGATAAGGATGCTCGTGGCCGTCGAGTCCGATTCCATGGCCAAGACGATGCGTGAAAAACTTGTAGTCCGGTCCATAACCGGCGTCAGTGATCACTTTGCGGGCAGCGTCATCCACAGTGCCGGAAAGCCGCCCGGTACGCGCCGCACCGAGCGCCGCGTCCTGCGCTTTGCGCACGATTTCGTAAACGCGCGCCACTTTTTCCGGCGCCTTGCCGAAAATTCCCGTACGCGTCACGTCCGATTGGTAGCCATCCACGGCGCAGCCTCCGTCGATCAGCACTGCGTCGCCCTCTTTCAATTTTTGCGGTTTAATCGTGCCGTGCGGCAGCGCCGCGGATGCGCCCAGCAGAACCAGCGCACCGCCGTGTAAACCCATTTTCGAGAAGCCCGCTTCCACGAGCTTGGCAATGTCTTCTTGTGACATCCCTTCCTTCAACGATGCAAACACCGCCCGAAAGACATCGAACGTTGCCTCGCAGGCCAGCCGCATCAACTCCAGTTCGTGATCCGATTTTCGTCCCCGGCACCCGATTGTCAGTGGATCGGCGGAAACGCATTGGAACCCCGGAGCCGCCGCGTGAAAATGATCGAAAAACGTGAACGCCGCAGTTTCTTCCACACCTACGAGTCCCGTTCGAATTCCCCGGTCCTCCAACGCCGCCGCCGCAATCTTCGTCGGGCTTTCATCTTCTTGCCACGCCCGCACTTCCGCGGCGAACGTTAGCTTCTCCCGCATTCGTCCTTCTTCAAATGCGGGTACCACCACGATTGGTTCTCCAGTGCGAGGTAGCACTAGCGCCAGCAGCCTCTCGCTGATTCCCCAGCGGATGCCGGTGAAGTAGTAGAGCGAGGTCCCAGGCGCGATAAATAGCGCATCGTATTTCGGCGCCGACTCCGACATTAATTTTTGTGCGTGCCCCATCCGCCCGTGAAATTCATCAGCCGTGATTGGCCGCACTCGTCCTCCAAGCGGCTTCAGTCCTGCAAACGCTTGCGGCAGCCCACTGGGCGTGTCCCTATCTTCGGCGCGCACCGCCGGAGTCAGCGCCAGCGCGGACGAAGCCGCGACACCCATCAAAAGTTGGCGTCGTGAAGTCTGGTAACTCTGTTCCTGTTTTAGTTTGTGCATGACAGGGAAGAGGTTTATCTGGCGGGACCGCAGCTTGTCAAGGCAGATCGAATCACCAGAAAGAGGAAAGGGACAGAATCGACTCCGTCCCTCCCTCGACTGCTTTCACGCTGCGTTACCTCGCCGGTGGGTCTTGCGAATTCGGATCAGCAGGCGCCTGGTTCGCATTCGAATGCTGCCGCGACCTCTTCTCGGGCAAGTAAGTAATGTCCAGCGGCTGTTGCAGCGTAAAGTCCAGGCGCGTTTCCGACGGGATCTTCACCTGCTGTCCTTTGGTGAAGACCTGCACACCTGTGCCGGCTCCGCCCCCGACGGCAGCGCCGATCGCCGCTCCTTTTCCGCCGCCGGCCACTGCGCCAATCAACGCGCCAAGCGCCGCCCCACCGCCAATTCTTTCCGCGGACTGCTTGCCTCGGGAAGTTCCAGACTGCTTCACGTCGCTGCTAACCACGGCGTACGTTTTTCCTTGAAAGGCGATGCTGACCAACTCCAGTCCGAGCTCGCTGCGGCCCGTCACACGGCCTGCGGACTTCGCATCCACAAGCTTGACATAAACGTCCGCGCCGGCGGGCACGATCACTTTGTTATCCACCACGATCGGAGCGTCGAGCGAAGCCTTGAACATCTGCCCAGCCTGGTTCGTTTTCGAATCAATGCTGTCGATCGTGCGAACTGTCACAATCGTATTCGCCGGCACCGTCACGGTCACTGGCTGGGGCGCGGGAGGAGGTGCCGGCGCCGCTGCGGGAGGCGCAGCAGCGGGCGCGGGCGTGGGCTCCGCCATCGAGCTTGCTGGCGCAGCAGCGGCAGTTTGCCGTGGTTTTTCCGCCTTGGGGGAGGGTTTCGCTTTTGCGATGCGCTTGGCACGCGCGGCTTCGCGAGTTGGCGCGGCAGCTTGCGGCACCGAGATTTGTGCCGTCGCCACACTCATCTGGTCATTTACGCGGGTCACTCCCTTGGTCTCCGAAGCAATCTTGTAAGCCGCCAGCCTCGCCGCATCGTCAGGCACTTGTCCGGTCAGGGTTACTTCTCCCTGTTTGCTGACCACATCGACGGTCGCCGCTTTCAGCGCGGGCTCAGAAAACATTTTTGCCTTGACGTCCGTGGTGATCGCGTCATCGCTTGGCTTGCCGACGCGCGAGCAGGACACGCTCATCGTAAGCGCCAGCACTAAAGCCAGGACACCAATCTTATTCTTGGGCATTTCTTCCTCCGCGTCGGCAGTTTCAAAATGCTCGGGAGGACTGGGGGAGCCCCAAGTGACGTTCCTTCCGCATGCACCAGCGTGCACGACGTGCCGCATTCCGTAGGGTGCGGCTGAAGGAGAATCTGCTGCCTTTATTAGCATTGTGCGGGAACCGGGCCAGAAATGCAATTCAGCTGTTCCGTCGTTGCCGAAGCGGCTCGCAAAAAAAACCGGGAGGCGCTCAACGAGCGCCTCCCGGAATGTACGATCTGAACTGACGTCTAGAACACGAACTTCAGTCCCAGCGTCATGGACCGGAATCCACCGCTGAAGAGAGTGCTAGCCGCCAGGAAGTTGGAATCGGTCGGAATCACATATCCCGGTGTGGTGGTGGCTGTAGTCACGCCTGTGGTGCTAAAGACGTTGCCATTGCTGAGCGCGAAGTTGGGATGGTTGAGAACATTAAAAATGTTCACTTTGGCCTGCAGGTATTTTCCTTCGGTAAAATGGAAATCTTTGCCGACGGCCAGGTTAAGTACACCGAATCCCGGACCCGTAAAGCTGTTTCGCCCCAGGTTCGATCTCGCGCCCGGTCCAGTAATTAGATATTTGGCTGAGGCGCTCACTGGCGTGTAGCCAATGGCCGGGTCGAAGCCGAATGGGTTCACAGTCGTGTTAGGATTTGAGTTAAGTGCGCACCCGTTTGTTGTCGTCGTGTTGGTGACACTCGTCGAACCGACATAGACGCTTCCAACTGGATGCCCGGAACCGGTAAACGCTGTTGCCTCGCAGACAGGGAACACGTCTGACCCTATGTTTCCCGATACCAAGGGATTGACGGACGCGCGGTCGCCGGCGGAATCGCCGTTGCCGTTTGAGTCGACTCCTCCGGACTGGAGAGTCACCGGCTGTCCAGTCTGTGCAAGGAAGACTGAGCCGATGTTGAACCCGTTAACGAGAGTTTTGACCCAGCGGCTGTCCGACTTGACGTTGGGCACCTGGTAGATGAGCGAAAGTGCGAACTTATGACGCACGTCCAAGTCCGAGTTCCCGCGGTCTTCGTTAATTCGGTTCGTGTCCTGGGCGCGGCGTGGGTTCAGCAGGCTGGTGAAGAATTCATTCGTCGAGTTATCGATGGTATGAGCGTAAGTATAGTTTGCATTAAACGTAAGGCCGTGACGCGCCCGCTGCGTGAAGTTGACTGAGCCCGCATGGTAAATGCTGCTCCCAAACGGGGGATCGGAGGTAACGTTCGCGGTGAAGGGGCATATGCCTCCCCCTGTTGTGCACGGAAGCTGAGAATAAATGTTCGAGTTGAAGTTGTTGAAGGGCGTGTCTGTTGGCGTGCTGGCCGTGAATGATGTTGGAATGTCCGACGCGCTGAAGAATGTTGGCAATGGAACAATCCCGGCGTCGAATGCACTCTCTCGATTCCGGCGGAACTGTACCGGCAATTCCAAGCCGCGCGTGCCCAGGTAGCGAACTTCGACCGAGGTATTCCGTGCTAGTTCATGTTGCACGCCCAGAGACCAGGTCAGAATCTTGGGCATGACGGTATCGTCGATGAAACTGGTGGTCAGCGCGCGAGCTCCTGCTTGTCCGGTTGGAGGAACATAGGTTTGCGGCAATCCTCCAAGTTGGAGAAATCCCGCGTTGCCAGGAGTGGTGCACCAGCCCGGCTTTGGCGCCAGCGTGCACGCGGAGTTCGGGTCGAGTTCACTCTGCAGTTGCGGAGGCAGAGTGATCGACGCGAAGTTTTGGAATTTCACATCATAGGAAATCCCGAATCCGCCACGAATCGAAGTCTTGCCATTTCCCCTTGGGTCATACGCAAAACCCACGCGGGGAGCGAAGTTGTTCTTGTCCGTCTTGGGGTCGCCGAAGGTGATGACTCCCGGCGCGTTGGAAATCGCGTTCAGGGTCTGAGTGCTCGATCCGACCGGATTCGTCCAGTATTCGTACCGCAGGCCCAAGTTCACGGTGAGCCGAGGCGTGACTTTGAAGTCGTCCTGCACGAACCAGCTGAACAAGCTCTGGGTGCCAAGGAAACTCCCCGTTCCGGCGTTGCGCAGTGTTCTTCCAGGATTGTCCGGCCGCAGGTCGTTGATGAAGGCGTTTGCCGTCTTGTACTGATTGTCACTGTTGCTCCGGGGCAGGAAGAACTGCGGATAAATGAAGTGATTGTACTGGCCACCAAACTTGAATGTGTGCTTTCCCTTGGACCAGGAAAAGGTATCAGCAACTTGATACGTGTTTTGTTTCTGCGTTGTGTTGTCGCCCGGCCCCACGGTCACCCCGCCGAGCAGGTCGTTGATGGTGATGTCCTGCGGGCACGTTGTGCAAGGGTTGAGGGTATCCAGCGAGAAGTACGAATACTGCAAGCGTAGGTCGTTCACCAGCGTACTGTTAATGGTCCAAACGTCGTTCAGGGCAATCTTGCGGTTGTGAATGGGCTCAGCCTGGTTGAAGATGGCTTGAGTGGAATTCACCGGCAGGATGAAGTTCTCCTGGTTGAGCAGGAACCGCGCGCCAAATTGGTGGCGGCCCATCGTGTAGTCGACGTTCGTTTGTACGTCATGCTCGCGCTGGAAAACCGGACTGAAAATGGTGATGTTGCCGATTTCAACCGGTATGCCATTTACGAGCGGATACTTGCTCGCATCTTGAATCTTGCCTGGGGCAATCGGGAAGTTCTTTAAGAGATCGGTAACCGCGGAGTCGGCTGCCTGGGCTTGGAGAGTCGTCATTCCAGCAGCCGTGGGCGCGGTGAAAGCGGTGGGCGCGCCCTGGCCATGGAGGGTCGTATATTCGTAGGCGCCGAATACGAATAATTTGCTCTTAATGATTGGTCCGCCGGCCGTGCCACCAAACCGGTTGTTGTCGAATGCTGGCTGGCCTGGAAGCGATTTGTTTAAGATGGAACCTTTTGTCAGGTTATCCAGCGAGTTGTAGTTGCGGTTCTGGTTGTACCATTCGCCGGAACCATGCCAACTATTCGTCCCGGTTTTCGTGACTAGGCTGAACTGTCCGCCCGCGGAGTGTCCGTACTCCGCGCTGAATTGATTCGTCGTGAGATTGAATTCCCCAACCGCATCGGGAATGACCGTCGAGTTGTTTCCCGTTACTCCGAGGTTGTTGTCGTCCACTCCGTCCACAGTGAAATTGTTATCGCGTGGACGCGTTCCTCCAACAGAACCGCCGATTCCCGTGACGCCGCCCGGCTGTGCCACAACATTGGGTGCCAGCACCGCCAGATTGAGCGGGCTGCCGTTCAGCGTTCCTGCCCCGTTCGGTAGGTCCATGGCTCGCGAGTCAAATGTGTTGTTCAACTCCGATGACGTTGTCTGAATGGCCACGCTGCCGCCGGAAACTTCCACTACCTCCGTTGCGACGCCCAGGTCCACGTGGGCATCCGCCACGTTATCCTGGTTAGCGACGACGTTAACATCCGTCTTTACGAAACTCTTGAATCCCTTCGCCTCCACTTCTACTTTATACAAGCCGGGAATCAGGCTCGGAAACGAGTAGGTTCCCGCCGAAGTCGCCGTGATTTTGACCGACACACCCGTCTCCTGATTCGTCGCCGTTACCTGCGCATCCGGAACCGCTGCGCCGGAAGGATCCAAGACTTGGCCTCGCAGCGTTCCCGTAATTCTCTGCGCCGCCATTGGCATCGAAAGAACCAACGCCAATCCCAAAATCAACGCAGAGTAAAGCAAACCTCTCACGCTGCTGAGCCCGAATCCAGATAGCCCATCATGCACGCGTCTATCAAATTTCATCATTTCCCCCTCAAAATTCGAACTGCCTTTGATTTGTCCCATATTTCTGAGGCTGCTATCCGGCGTGACCGTTCACGCGAATGGGAATAGCCAGCATCAGGATTACACTTCGAGGTGCAGGTTGTTCGCCAATGCGTGACTGGAGTAACGTGCTGTCATTTCTATGACTTACGAGGCAAAACGGACCGTCGAAAAGTTAAAATTCGATACTTCTAGATGGTTTATCTAATTTAGATTCAGGTATGCGTAACGGGGAGGTTAAAGGGAAGACGGGAAGCGCAATTATCTGCACCGAACGTACAGAATAGTTGAGGTTGGGCAGCTCTACTCAGCTCTTACAGCAAGTATTTTCTTGCCCTCCACTTTTATTTCGATGCCCAGGGGCGGGCGCAGATCGGACCCCTGCACAATGGCGCCACGCGCCCAAACGCTTCCCGGAAGATTGCTCAACTTGAGCGGGTCATATACCGTGCGGCTGCAAGGGTTTCCCACCATAGGATGTTTGGTGGCGCTAAAACCGTAGTCGTTTTTCAGCTTGCCAAGGTCGGTGACGTATTCGAGCTGGCAATCGCCGAAAGGTGCTTTTTGCGCGAAGGCCCAATAGCCACTCGCATGGGAGGGAGAGCCCCCCGGCAATCGAACGAGCAGCCCCGAAATGTTTTCGCCGTTGAGGCGGTTGCGAATGAAAAATTCTTTCGAGGACCACGGCTTGGCCATCTCCGTAACGCTGGCGATGCCGGGGTTCGCATCGGTCGCATGAGGCAAGAGCGTGCTCGGATCGGGCGCCGGCGCGGGAACTTCGATTTGAGGCTGCTGGTCGACGGCTTGCGGCGCTACACGCTTCGGACGAAGAGCTCGTGCTCCCAGGAAGATCATGAGAAGCACGGCGAGAAGTCCGATAACAAGCTTGACCGCAGGATTCGGCACGGTAGTTGCGCGCGAGCCGGAAACGCCGGGAATTTGCGGCATTTCGGATTTGAAGCGGTCCGATGGGGGCTGGTCGGTCATTTGGCTGAGCATTGATTCTATACTCAAAGAGCAGAAAGTTGACAACCGGCAGTTGAAAGTGGAAACCGAAAAACAAAGTCAGGCCAACCGAACTCACAATTGGCCTGCGTAGAAAGTTGATGACGACTCCCAAGCGCGAGTACGCTTGAAGGTGTCATGTGGAGAAGAGTGAGCTGCTGTACCGAATCGCTGCGGGGTCAAGGAGTTCTACGACGCTGGCAGTTGTGCTGCGCGGCGTGCCTGGGAATTGCGTCCTGGTGTCCCTTAGCTGGGGCGCAGGAAGCGACGCAAATCTCCACGGGGCAAACGACGACGCATATCTCAACGCCAGCAGGGGTTGAACGCGAAGTTTCCTGGCGCACTCTGCCGCGAAACTTTTTGCTGGATCAGAAAGATATCTGGTTGTTTCCGGTGCGGCTCGCGGAGGGACGGCACTGGCTGCCTGCGGTGGCGGTAACGGGAGTGACAGCAGGACTGATCGCCGCTGATCCGCACGACACGCCGTACTTCCGCCGTACCGCGCGATTCGACGGCTTCAACAAAGTTTTTTCCGGGCGCAACACGTCAGCAATAATGGCGGGTGTTCCTTCGGCTTTTCTGGTCGTGGGATATTTCCGGCACGATTCCTTCACGGAACACACCGCGCTGCTGGCGGGAGAAGCATACGCCGACAGCGCCATCGTCGACGTGGCAATGAAGATGACGACGCGGCGGCTGCGTCCTTCGGATATCGCGCCCAACGGCAATTTCTCCGATACTTTTTTCAACAGTCATAAGGGTTTCAGCGGCACAAGTACGAGCTTTCCTTCGGGACATGCGGCGGCGGCGTTTTCCATTGCCACAGTGTTCGCACATCGTTATCGCCAGCATCGCTGGGTTCCGTGGGTTGCGTACGGCGTAGCCGCCACGATTGGATTTTCTCGGTTGACGACGCAGGCGCACTTCCCTTCGGATGTGTTCCTTGGGGCGGCGCTGGGTTATTCCATTGCGAGATTCGACGTGCTAAGACCGCGATAGACCAAGCCAAGGCAACAATGTTCCCAAAATGGTACGGGAATCTGTTATTGAGAAGGGTACAGGAGAATGCAGGAGGCTTGTCTCAGGACCACGGTAAATCTACTGTAAGAGAAGTGCAAGGAGGGGCAGGGTTCCAGCGCCGACGGCTATGATTCAGGAACAACGAGGCGGGGCGCGGGCGTTTGTCCGCAGCCTGAACATTCTGCTGAAATTCGCGCGTCTGTACGAGTTTGGGCACGCGAAAACGGGGCAGCAGTTTGAAACGACCTGGAAAGAGCTGCGCAATGCGCTGGAAGACAGCGGCGGCAGCGGTGTGCTGCTGGGAGCGTCGGGAACACAGATCCTGCTGGATGGAGTCCCGCTTGGATCGGCCGCGGGCGAACGAAGTTTTGCGCAGCTCCTTACTTCATCGGGAATCGCGAGCATTCATTTTTCTCCCACACTCACACAGCCGCAATTTGCGCGATTTGTGCGCGCCTTCCCCAGCGGAAACGCGAAGCCTTCTTCCCTTGCCGAACAATTGAAAAGCGCTTTGGCGGGAGACACCAGCATCAAGGTGAATGAAATCCGCTATGTGGCGGAAGATTCATCCGTAGCGGGGATCAAGGTTGCCGCGCAGCTTACGCAAAAAGTGCTCGGCGCGGCCGGCGACAAATTCAGGGATTTCTTTGAAGACCCGAACAAGATGCTGCAAATGATCCTGGCTGCCGAGAGTATGCGCGCCACCGGCGGTGGTGGTGGCGGGATGGGTGGACCAGGACACGGACCCGGAGGCGCGGGACCTGGGTTCGGGATGGGCAGTGGTGGAGGCTCAGGCGGCGCAGGAACTGGGGGCGGCGGAACCGGAGGGAGCGGTAGCCCTGGCGCGCTAGGAAGTGGCGGAGGCTCCAGCTTGTGGGAGTCGGGCGGGTCAGGCGGTGGCAGCGGCACGGGACCAGGAACCGGTGGCCCAGGTGGCGGAAGCGGAACTGGAGGGGGAACGGGTAGTGGTGGCGGATATGGCGGCGGTGCCGGGACTGGCGCTAGTGGGCCTGGTGGTGGAAGCGGAACTGGTGGCACAGGCGGCACGGGGGTCGGCGGATACGGCGGCGGAGGATCAGGAACCGGCGGCGCTGGTAGCGGGGCGGGCGGAGGTGGATTTGGGGGTAGTGGCGGCGGGGGGACCGGAGCCGGCGGCGGAGTAGGGACTCCGGGAATGGAAGGTGCAACGCTTGGAAAATGGCGGACGGCGTCAGCAATGTTACACGCAGGCGGCGGTGCAGGAGTAGGCGGCGTACCCGGAATCGGCGGAGGAGTTGGGACAGGCGGAGGGGCGTACAGCGTCGAAGAAGAAGATGTTCGTTCGATGCTGGGATTGTTCGCGCAACTTGGGAAATCGCGAAAAGACACCGAACACCGCATGGACGTGCCGACATTCCAATCGCGCCTGAGCGCGATGCCGGTGCGGGCGCAATACACGCTGCAGCAGGCCCTCGCGGGGCTGGCGGCGCAGGCGCCGGATGCCAAACCAGACAAGCCAATGTTGCTGAAGCTGGCGGAGCACGTGGCGATCCGCTTCGCATTGGACAGCTACGAAAAAGGCGAGTTGCGGGTCAACGCGGTGAAACAACTGCTCGACCGCATGAATACAGAAATTGAAGCGCTGCGGAAGATTTTGTCGACGCAAGAAGAGATGATGTCGCAGGCCGGGCTCTCGGTGCAGTCCTACACGGAGTTGTTGGACCAGGAATTCTGGGAACAGGTACCGGAAGAGAACAAGAAAGAAGTGTTGACGTCGGACGAGGCGTGGTGCGTGCCGCCGAGAAACGTGCGCGCGTTCCTGGAAGACATGCTACGGCGCGGGGAATTGAAGACCGTCAATGAAATTTTGATGAAGTACGCGTCGTGCGTGGGACTGGAAGCGCCCGAAGCACGGCGAACGACGGCGATCGGGCTCTCGGATTTGGGTGAATTGTACGGCAGCGGCGACGGCAGTGCGCTGATGGAGGCGATCAAGAAGCTCGGCAACCAATTGGCCATCGAGCGTGAACCGGAATTACAGACGTTGGTGAGCGCGGCGTTTGTGCGCTTGAGCCAGGAAGCGGCCTCTAAGCGCTGCTACCCGGCTATGCAACAAGCACTCTCGTCATTGGAGAGTGTGGAGGTGCAGAGGCCGGGATCGACGCAGAGCCTCCGGCCACGCATCGGCGCGGAGGAGCGGCTGCCGGAATTCATCGAAGAAGCGATGCGCAGCGGCCACATCGCCGACGGAATGATGGAAATCCTCAACCTGATGCCCAAGGCCACGATCCACTATGTAACGAATCGATTTGGACATTGCGGATTCCGCGAGGACTGCGAACTGCTAACCACGATCATCCGCAACCTTGGAGAGGACGCCACGCAACGCCTTCTCGAAACGTTGCAGACGGCACCGGCGGCGGAAGCCGTGGAAGCCATCGGGTTGGTTAGCCAGCTTTCTGCGGAAAGCGTCGAGAAGATTCTGCCGGCACGGCTTTCGCAATGGCCGCGCTCCTCTCACGACCGCGCCGTCCGGCAACTTTCCGCCACTCCGGCGGAAGAGCGAGCGCGGCTGCTCGTTGCCGTCTACGACTCGCTGGACGCGCTGATTCGCCCGCTGGCCATCGACGAAATGGGGATGAGCGGGCAGGCCAGTGGCATTCCTAAATTGATCGAACTGGTGCAGAACGATGCAACTCCAGGCTTTACGAGACTGAAAGCGGTAGAGGCGCTCGGCCGATTGCGCGCTTCGGGTTCCAGCCAGCTTTTTCAACACATTCTGGAGACACGGCAGGTTTGGCGCTGGGTATATCCGAACGAATTGAGAATCGCCGCAGCGCAGGCGCTGATGCGCGTCGAACCCACTATGGGCATGGAAAAGATCGCCGCCAGCGGGATCGACCGCAAGGAATTGACGCTCGAACCAAGCGACCCAGAGGCCAATGCCTCCGTGATCCGGCAGAGGCGCTACGCGCGCTTGAAGCTGGCGCGCAACCTTATTGCGGTGACCACGAATTTGCGAGGGAATTTCAGGCTTTCCATCCCCGAATTGAATCTCGGCGGTGGAATCGGCTCCGGGGAGCGCCATCTGGCTCCGGGTTCGCTGCTGTCACTGAAATTTTCGCACGGCGTGCGCACCATCAAGGCGCAAGCGATCGTTCGCGGAGCGCGGCCGCAAGCAATGGCATTCGAATTCGTGGACATGGACCTGGATGAGCGCTACCGCCTGCGAAAACTGCTGCTGGAGCTCGGCGGATTGCCCCTGGTCGCGCAAGTCACGAATCGCACCCGCCGCCGCGGACGAGTGGCGCTGGCGAAGAGCTAGATTCGCGCAAAACTGATTTTTTTCCGACGAGAACGCCCTTTCCCACCTGTCCTCCCTCTCGGTGTGCCCGTACGACTGGTCAGGGAATCCACCCGTCCTTTGGTGGCTTGACCGCGGGGACACATAGACCGGCTGTACCATTGCGGCGAACGGACGCTGGCCCTACGGTACTAGTGAGGGAGTCCCATTGAAGGAAGAAGTCGGCGCAGGATGAAAGCAGATCCAAAAGCAGCGTCCGGACGCGCATTCGTAAGAAGCCTGAACATTCTCTTGAAGTTTGCCCGCCTATACGGCTACGAGCATACCCGGACTATTGAACAGCTCCAGATCGCCTGGCAGGAGCTTCGTGCCGCCATCCCCCTGGGGACGGAGGCGGGGCTGCTGCTCGGAGCGACGAATTCACAGCTTTTGCTCGATGGCGTGCCCCTGGAAGGCTCGCCTGCTGAAAAACAATTCGCGCAATTGCTCTCAGCGGCAGGACTCGCCAGCATTCAGTTTTTCTCTTGCATTACAGAAGAAGAGATCGGCCGATTTGCGCGCGCCTTTCCCACCGGCAAAGCCAAACCCGCGGAACTAGCGTTGCAGCTGAAAGACGCGCTCACTGGCGCGCAAGGAATCCGCATCAATGAGATTTGCTTTGTGGCTACGGACTCGCGACTGAAGGAAGCGAGCATGGCCGCTCAGCTTGCGGCGGCGTCGCTCGGCGGCGAACAAGATGAATTCAAGAAGTGGCTAAACGATCCACAGAAACTGCTGGAGCTGATTGCGGCGGCGCAGGGGGCCAAGGGTGGGGGTGTTGCTGGGTCCAGAGGGCCGACGGGTACCGGAGTTTCTGCCGAGGCGAGAAGTGGCGAAGGGGAATCAGGAACGGGCGGTGGTTCAGGTTCCGGCATTGGACCCGGCCTTGAAGGCAGCCCAAGCGGCCGTGGAGGGGGTGTAGGGAGTGGCGGAATTGGAACCGGCCAGACGGCGGCGCCAGTCGGGAGCTTTTGGACGAGCGGCGGCAATGGAAGCGTCCAGATGTCCGATGTGGTGGCTGGCCTGGCGGGAGGAGGCCCAGGGTCGCTTGGCGGCGGAAGAGGGCCGGGAAGAGGTGGAATTGGCCGTGGCGAGCCGAGCGAGGAAGAGATTTACGCGATTCTGGGCGCGCTGACGAGTTTCGGGAGCGTGGGGACGGGTCACGGTGGAGTGGCCGCGGCAGGCGTTTTCCAGGAGCAAATGGCCGAGCTGCCGGGGCGCGCGCAGGACATGTTGAAGCAGGCGCTCGCGAGCCTGGCCGCACAAGCGCCCAGTACGAAGCCAGACGATTCCGTGATTGTGCAGTTGGCTGAACACCTGGCGATCCGGTTCGCGCTGGAACGCTTCGAGCGCGGCGAAGTGAAAGTCAACGCCGTGCGCCAGATGCTCGACCGCATGAACCAGGAAATTCAGAATTTGCGGAAGATTCTGGGCGCTCACGAAGACAAGATGACCGACGCAGGTATCCTGGCAGAGTCGCACCGCGAGATTCTCGACCGGCAATTCTGGGCGGCAGTGCCGGATAGCGGCAAGCGCGCCGTGCTGCTTTCTGAAGAGGCCTGGTGCATTCCCGCGCGCAACGTGCAATCTTACGTCGGCGACCTGATCAAGAATGGCGACATCGCCGATGCCGTCAGCATCCTTCAGAATTATGCGGCTTGCGCGGACAGCGAAGAGGCTGAAGCGCGCAAGAAAACCGCTGCCGGGCTCTCCGAGATGGCGGAACTGTACGCCAAAGCCGACCCAAAGTTGCTGGGCGAAGCCTTGCGGCATTTAGGTTTGCGGTTGAGCATTGAGCAGGACGCGGAGTTGCAGGGGCTGGTGAGCGCGGCATTTGTGCGCCTGAGCCAGGAGGCCGCTACCGGCCACTATTTCCCGGCGATGCAGCAGGCGCTCGATCTTATCGCCGGAGTGGAAACGCAGCGTCCGGGAATCGCGCGCAGCTTGCGCGGGAAAATGGGGATTGAAGAGCGCGTCCCGGAGTTTGTCGAGGAAGCCCTGAAGGCGCGTCAGGTAGCCGCGGGACTGACCAACGTTCTAAAGATGCTCCCGCAAACGACTATGGAGCACCTCGCGGCGCGCTTCAACCGCTGCAGCCTCCGGGATGATTCCGAACATGTCGCGAATTTGGCGGCAGACCTGGGCGAAGAGGGTGTGCAGTATCTCCGCAGCACGGTACGCGGCGGACCAATCGCGGAAGCCGTGGAGATGGCCGGGCTGTTGAGCCGGCTCGACCCGGAATCGGTCATGGTATTCCTGCCGGGGCGGATGAAAGATTTTGCGCGGTCATCGCAAGACCGCATGGTGCGGCAGATTTCCGCCAGCGGAGCGGCCCGGCGCTGCCACATCCTGCTCGAGCTGCTCGATCACGTCGATCCGCTGGTAACGCCGCTGGTGATCGACGAGATCGGCGTTACGGCGGATCGCGAGGCGCTCGGCAAACTGCTGACCATTGCCGACGGCGACTTGCCGACCGGTGGCGGCCCTTACCTGCGCGTCAAAGCCGTCGAAGCGCTGGGAAGAATCAATGCGCCGGAGTCGGTCAGCACGTTGAAACGCATCGCGGAGTCCAAGAAAGTTTTCGGATGGCTTCATCCCCAAGAGCTGCGGATTGCCGCTCTGCAAGCGCTGGAGAAATTGGACCCGGAGTGGGTAGGCGACTTTTTGCCGAAGAGCGGAATCGAAAGGGAAGAGTACGCTCTTGCTCCGCTGGACGTTCCCCTCACGTCGAAATTCGTGCGGCAGCGTCGGCACACGCGCGTTCGTTTGCGGAGGCCTGTCCGCGCCGTCAGCACTAACCTGAAAGAAAATTTTTCACTGGAAATCAAGACCGCCAGCTTGAGCGGCGGTGTGGCCACCATCAGCCGCCACCTCGCGCCGGGCACGCAGGTGCAGCTAAGGCTCTCCGTCGGCATGAGGAACCTGCAGGCCACCGCATTGATGCGCGACTACCGCTCCCAGGATATGGCCTTCGAAATCGTGGACATGAACCTCGAAGAACGCGGCAAGTACCGCCGATTGCTCACCGACAATCTTTCCCGCAATCCCAGCGCGGCCGAAACCGATCCCACGGCTGTCCCCGTGGAAAGCCTGGCAGCCCGCTAACAGTTTTCCCTTAGTCTTCGAAAACCTGCGAATCTGTGAGCCATCTCGTGTTTTTTGGCGCTGGAGCGTCCCACCAGTTAGAATAAGATGTTTGTACTGGCGCAATGGACTGCCCAGTGCAAGCGGGCACGCGCAGAACCGTTCAGGAGACTGCGAAATCATCCATGGAAGCAGCGCAAATACTAGACCGCGTGGTAGCCAGGTTCATCGGCACCAAGCACGAGCGCGACATCAAGAAATTGCAGCCCGTCATCGCGGCCATCAACGCGCGCGAAGCGGAAGTGCGGGCGCTCAGCAATGAAGAACTCAAGACGCGTTTTGCGGAGCTTCGCACCCAGGTCCAGGAGCAGTTGAAGGACGCCGACCCCGCCGAGCCAAGCTACAAAGAGGAATTGCAGAAAGCGCTGGAGCCCGCGATTGTGCCGGCATTCGCGTTGGTCCGCGAAGCAGGCCGCTGCTTCGTGAACATGCGGCATTTCGACGTGCAGCTCATCGGCGGCATCGTTTTGCACGAAGGCAAAATCGCGGAAATGAAGACGGGCGAGGGTAAGACGCTCGTCGCCACTCTTCCTGCGGTGCTGAATGCGCTCGCGGGGCGCGGCGTGCATA
>MNDE01000003.1 GCA_001914785.1 Acidobacteria bacterium 13_2_20CM_57_17
CCAAAGACGATACTGCGATGAAGCAGGCCGAAGACGAGCTCAAGCGCGCGCAGCTCGAGCTCCAGAGAAATGAGATCGTTTCGCGCATCGATGCCGAGAAAAATCAGGAAGCGGTCGATGAAGCGCAGACCACGCTCAAGCAGCTTAAAGAGACGTACCAGTTGAAGCGCGCCGCAGCCGCCGCGGCCATTCGCATTGTGGAAATTCAGCGCGACCGCGCGCTGGAGGCCATGCGCTATTCCCAAGGAAACGCCGCGAAGATGGTGGTTCACTCGCCGATGCCGGGCGTCGTCGTCTACAACACTATCTGGCTGGGCGGCCGCATGGGAACAGTTCAGCAGGGTGATCAGGTCAGGCCCGGCGTGCCGTTTCTGCAGGTCGTGGATCCATCCCAAATGGAGGTCCGCGTCCAACTGAATCAAGTGGATCTCCTGAAAGTTCATCCTGGTCAGCAGGCGCAGATGCACCTGGACGCGTATCCGGGTATGACTCTCCCCGCAATTCTTGAGGATCTCTCGCCGCTCGGACATACGGGGCAGTTCACGGAAGCAGTGCGCTCATTCACTGCGCGTTTTTCCGTTCAGGGCACGGATGCGCGGCTCTTGCCCGATCTTTCTGCGGCGCTCGATCTTGATCTCGGCTCGCAAAAAAACGTTCTTGTCGTTCCCTGGCAGAGTATCGGTTTCGAAGGGGACCATTCCTTCGTTTGGCTGGAGACCAGGGGTAGTTTTGAGAAACGCACTGTGCAAATGGGTCCGCGAAATGATCTTGACGTGGTTGTGAATTCCGGGCTTTCCGAAGAAGACATCATCCGGCGGACTGCAATCGAGGACCGGTCGGGGCAGAGCCGGCAATGAATAAGAAATGGAAATTCGGGAAAAGAACCATGTCCGGCGCCGCCGCAGTGGTGCTGGGCGGCCTTGTTTTTGGCACTCTGCGCCTCGCCAGTCCGGCGGCCAAACTCTCTACGGCCGAGGTAAAACGAAAAGAATTCGTGGATTACCTGGAAGTCAAAGGCGAGGTCAAGGCGCTTCATTCCGCGATCATCACCGCGCCCTACGGGGCAGGCGACCTTCAAATCGTAAAACTTGCGACCAACGGAGCAAAGGTCAAGAAGGGAGACGTTCTGGTCGAATTCGACAACACGACCATGAAACAAAAACTTGCCCAGGATCAATCCACGCTCAAATCGGCGGAAGCGGAAATTCAGCAGTCACGCGCTGCCGCGCGTTTGAAGGAAGAACAAGATCTCACTGATGTGATGAACGCCAAGTTCGCCGCCCAAAAATCGCGCTTGGACGCCAGCAAAGAGGAGATTGTTTCCGTGATCGAAGGCGAGGAGGCCAAATTGAAGCTCGCGGATGCCGAGCAGAAGGTCATGGAAACCGAGGCCAAACTGAATGCGGACCGCTCTGCCGCATCCGCGGATCTTGCAACCAAGAAGCAGAAGCATGATCAGGCAGCGTTTCAAGTGCAGCAGGACGAACATAGCGTGGCTTTGCTAACTCTGCGTGCGCCGCTTGATGGAGTTGTCTCGCTCCAAAACCACTGGCAGCCCCAGGGTGGCCCAACTCCCTTCAAGCCGGGGGACCGGGCATGGCCAGGTGCCGCCATCGCCGAGCTTCCCGACCCGTCCACTCTAAAGATTTCGGCGCGTATCGAAGAAGCGGAGAGGGGGCAGTTGAGAGTTGGGCAGACCGGGATGGTGCGCGTCGAAGCTGTCCCCGACGGAAACTTTGAAGGGCGCATCGAAACGATTAGTCCGACGGCCAGCCTGGATTTTAACGCCGGTTGGCCCGTCCCCAGGAATTTCAGTGTTGAAGTGGCATTGTCGAACAGCGATACGCGCCTCACGCCGGGCATGGGAGCGCTTGTCCGCGTAGCCGTAGACCGCCTCGCCAACGGCATTGTGATTCCGTCTTCGGCGCTCTTCCGGAAGGCGGGCCGCACGGTCGCCTATGTTCGGCGCGGCTCGAAGTTTGAAGAAACTGCCGTCGAGATATTGCGCCGTAGCGGAGACGAGGCGCTCATCGGAAAGGGATTGCAGCCGGGAGAGCACCTGGCGCTGAAAGATCCAACGCTGACGGAATAGAAAACTGCGATGAATAGCCGTTCAAAACTTTCGGCATTTCTTCTTGCCCTGGCTCTGGCGGCAAGCAGCTTTGCTTGCCATCAGACGACCGTCCTGGCGACGGATTCCGAAACTCCAACGGCCACCGTCAAAGAGGTTGATCTTCAACTCAAAGTTTCCACGACGGGAGTCTTGCGGACCAGCGAGTCGAGGACCATCTCTGCTCCAGCCATCGGCGGCGGCACGCTGCAAATTGTCACGCTGGCCCGCTCGGGAGCACACGTCCACACCGGCGACGTAGTCCTCGAATTTGATCCCAGCCAGCAGGAATACAATCTCGGACAGAATCGCAGCGACTTGCTGCAAGCAGAGCAGGAGATCGTAAAAGCCAAGGCGGACGCCGACGTCCAAGCGGCCGAGGACCAGACCGCGCTCCTAAAGGCAAAATACGCAGTGCGCCGCGCAGAGCTCGAGGTCAGCAAGAACGAACTTGTGAGCTCCATCGATGCACAGAAAAACCTGCTGGCCCTCGATGAAGCCAAGCGCGCTTTGGCCCAGCTTCAGCAGGACATCCAATCGCACACCGCCTCCAACAAGTCGGCTCTGGCAATCAGCGAGGAGAAACGGCACAAGGCTCGGCTCTCCATGGAGCAAGCCGAGCAAAACATCAAGAACATGCATATCACCTCGCCCATCGACGGTCTTGTGGTCATCCACGGCAATAGGGACTCCACGGGCGGTTTTTTCATGTGGGGAATGACACTCCCGGATTATCACGTCGGTGATCAGGTCAATCCGGGAAGCTCTATCGCGGAAGTGATCGACATGTCTCACCTTGACGTTTCCGCGCAAGTCGGTGAAACCGACCGCATCAACCTCAAGGCAGGTCAATCCGTGGAAATAAAGGTCGATGCGCTTCCCGGCGAAACCTTTTGGGGCAAAGTGCAAACCGTTGGCGGGGCGACGAGCCACGAATTCTGGGACGAAAACGCCCGGCACAAGTTCGATGTGGCCGTTCAGCTCGATCACGCCGACCCGCGGCTGCACCCCGGCTTCGCAGTTCGCCTGAATATTCTCGGAGATAATCTTTCTCGCGCGGTTTCGATTCCTGGCGGAGCTGTCTTCGAACACGACGGCAAAAAAGTCGTGTACTGCAAACGCAATCGCAGTTTCGAAATGCAAGAAGTTAAAGTCCAGGCGGTCAGCGAAGGCCGCGCGATTCTCAGTGGCATTTCGCCTGGAACGGTCGTCGCGCTTGTGAATCCGGAAAAACGCGCCGCCGCAAACAACAAGAACAGTGGAACCTCGAATCCCAGCCTGGGTCCGACATCGAAATGAGGCTCAGCGGATAATCATGAATGCCGGTTCCATCGCCGAGCCTCGGTCCCTGCAACAATGGCTGCCCGATCTGGCCTTCGGCTTCGAAAACCTGACCAGCCACAAGTTGCGTTCCCTTCTGACCATGCTGGGCATGATTTTTGGCGTCGCCGCGGTTGTGGCCATGCTCTCCATCGGAGCGGGCGCCCAGCAAAAAGTCATGGCCTTCATCGAACAGCTCGGCGTCCGCAATCTTATTGTCGAGGCCAAGGAATCTCCCAATTGGCAGGAGTTGCAGAAGGTGCGGAAAACCTCCCCTGGACTGACTCTCATTGATTACCAGGTCATCCGAAAAAATATCCCCGACATTAAGGACGGAACTCCACGCAAGCGTTTTGCTCCGGGCAAGATTCTCCCGAAACCGCAACAGGACACTCCCATCGTTTACGGCGTGGAGCCAAGCTATCTGGAGATCAGCCATCTTCGCGTCACCGAAGGCCGCTTCTTCGACGGCTCGGAAAATGCCGCCGCTGCGCCGGTGTGCGTTCTTGGAGCGGCCGCTAAAGAAAGCTTGTTTGGAGCAAGCGCGGCCATCGGCGAATACGTCAAGCTCAACGAACAATGGTGCCACGTGGTCGGAATCGTTGCGCCGCAGCTGGCTCCGCAGTCGGAGGTTTCCGGAGTCCGTACCGAGGACATGAACAATCTCGTTTATGCGCCTTTGAACGCCGTTATGTATCGGCTGGAGGACTCCCAAAGCCAATTGAAGGATGAAGTCGACGGCCTCTATCTGCATCTGGCCTCGCCAGAGACGAGCATCAGCGATGCCGAAGTGGTCCGCGGCATTCTGAACTCCTCGCATCACGGGGCGGGCGACTTCAACGTCATCGTCCCCGCCGAGCTGCTCGCACAGCAAAAACGCACCGAGAAGCTTTTCAACACGGTTATGGTGGCCATTGCTTCCATCTCGCTTCTGGTCGGCGGGATTGGGATCATGAACATCATGCTGGCGGCCATTCTCGAACGCACTCGTGAGATCGGCGTTCGTCGCGCCATGGGCGCCAGGCGGCGGGATATTGTCCGCCAATTTGTCATCGAAGCCACGCTGATTTCTTTCACCGGTGGTCTGCTCGGAGTCTTCCTTGGCTTTGTGATGTCCAAGGTTATTGCATGGCTCGCTGGATGGTCCACCATTGTGACCATCAGCTCGATTCTTCTGGCATTCCTGGTTTCCATTTCGGTCGGTCTGATTTTCGGCATCTATCCCGCGGTCAAGGCGGCGCGGCTCGATCCAGTCGAAGCCATTCGCTACGAGTAGTTCAAGACGGCGGGACAATCCTTTGGGGGTGAGCGATGAGAGTGGTGCATCTGTTCGTAATCGTTGTTTTTTCCCTGTTAATTCCTGGCCTTCCCGCCCGGGCACAAAATGCGCCGCGCCTGGAAAGATGGTTGGGCATTGGCACACACCAAAAACCAGCGCCCCCGCTCGCCCCACTCCAGGGCCTTCAGGACCACGTCTCCAATGGGAAGCTCGTGCTCTCTCTTGATGACGCAATTCGCCTGGCCCTTGCGAACAACACGGACGTCCGGCTTGACCATTCGCAGATCGACTTGGCGCAAAACAATCTTGGGCGCGCGCAGTCGCCTTTCGATCCGGTGGCAACTTCCAGCTTTGCGGATATTCGGGCGAAATCGCTGACAACTTCAACACTTCAAGGCGCTTCGATTCTGCGCGATTTAACACAAACCACGCAATTGGGCTACAAGGAAACCTTCTTGACCGGCACGAGTTTTCAAACGGCCTTCAATGCCATCAAATCCTCTACCGACAGTTCCTTCAACACCGTGAATCCAGCCCTCTCAACTAATGTGCAGTTCACGGTTAGCCAGCCCCTGCTTCGCAATTTCGGGCTCTTTCCGAATCGCGCCCCGATCCTCATCGCGCAACGCAACTTGAAGCAGGCGCGTGCCAATTTCACAGCCCAAGTGAACAACGTCATTCTCGGAATCATCGCGGATTACTGGAGTGCTGTTCTGGCGCGGGAAAATCTTTCCGTACAACAGAAGTCCTTAGACGAGGCTCAGAAGAGCTATGATCACGACAAAAAGGCTCTGAGTCTGGGGGCTCTTCCTCCGCTGGACATTTACCGCTCCGAGTCTCAGGTCGCCTCCCGCCGGGTTGGTTTAATCCAAGCGGAATACTCCCTCAAACAAGCCGCTGATCAATTTCGCCGTGACATTGGCGCGGACCTCGATCCCGCCGTTCGTGTGCTCGATCTGGAACTAACCGACCAGCCAGCGCCTCTCGGGGACTTGCCGGCCACCGATATCGCCACCGCACTTTCGCGCGCACTCACGAACCGGCCTGAATTCGAGACCGTTCGCCAACAACTGGCCAGCGATGAACTCAGCGTTCGTTTGGCACATAACAATTTGAAACCGGACCTTGAACTTTCCGGATTCTATTCGGGGAATGGTCTCAACAATTCACTGGCGGGGCTTGACATAGGATTGAGCGGCAGTCTGGATCAAACGTTCCATTTCACCTACCCGACCTACGGGGCCTCGCTGCTGCTGACCCTGCCAGTCAGGAGACACTCGGCGCAAGCGAATCTCGCTGATGCCTTGGTCGGCCGCCGGCAGGATCAGTACCAGGAACGCCGCACGACGCAGAGCATCATGCTGGAAGTCACGAATGCCGTGCACTCTCTGGAAGAAGCCAAACTCACCATGGAAGCCGCCAAAGTGGCGGTGAATCTCGCCCAGGAGAGTCTCCACGCCGATGAACGCAAATACGAATTGGGCGCGGAACCGGTATTTTTTGTTCTCGACGCGCAAACGCAACTCGCCCAGGCGGAGCTGAATCTCATTCAGGCCCAAATCAGTTTTCAAATTGCGGTCGCCCAGGTGGACCACGCAACAGGAGATCTGTTGGAGCACCATCACGTGGAAATTGTCGAGCCCACAAGATAATTTACTTTGTCCGGCGCAAGAGCGCTGGTGACCCTGGCCATTCAGGCAGGGTCTCGCCCTATCTCGTCAGAAGAGCAATTGAAATCATTTGGCTAGCGCTCGATTCAATAATCCAGCACCGGGGAGTATCTCCCTTTGTACTGAATCGGTTACCTTTGGGATGCTGTCTCTTTGGCCACCAGTACGCAGGTACACTTGCTTCCTGAAAATACGGTAATCCATAATCTAGTACCTTGTTTTGTGCACGGGCGCGACCTTACTGCGTCGCTGCACGACTGTCCCCGCGTGCGCGTGCTAGAGTCGTGGGTACATAGCAGAATACGAGGGGATTTTGTACCTTCGTGACTTGTGTACCATCGTCGGCAATAGCGCGGGCGAAGAATCGAATGTATTCCTGATGCATCAGAGTTTCATCTCCCTGGCGCTGCTGATCGCCACCACTTTGGTGGCGGGCTTCTTTGCGTATATTCATAGCATCAAGCGCCAGACGTATCTGCTGCTATGGACTGCCGCGTGGGCGGTATTCGCGCTCCATTACGTTGGGCCAACCTTGGCTCCAAATTCAGCGGCGAGCCCGCTGCAAAGCGCTCTGAATCATTGGTTCTTTGCGCTTTCCGGTGTGCTCTTCTTCTTGGGAGCGCAGCTCTATTCCCAGCGTAAGTCCTGGAAATTTCCAGCGCTGGTTGTATGCATAGTCTTCGGATTCTGGGCCGCATCAAACGCTACGAGCGCAGTTTCTGTTTCCGTGCTCATTCCCGCTTCTATGCTGTACGTAAGTGTCGCCGTCGTGTTCTGGCAGGAAAGCCGGCGCCAGGAAACTTTGGCTGACCGGCTCCTCGGCGTTTCCTTCGCTTGCTGGGGTGTTCTGTGGATCGCTCTGCACATCATGAATGCGACACCGGAACTCCAGGGTCCGGGAATGAACGTCGTTGCCGCAGCCCCCTGCGCGTTCGTCGCCATGCTCATGGTCATGGCGCTCTACGAAGAGGAAAAACGCCGCATCGAACGCAACATGCTGGCGCTCTCGAATCTCAATCTGGCGACTTCCAGTTTTGTGGGTGGCGAAATTCAGCGCATGCTGTCGCAAGCTCTGGACCGCGTTCTGGGAGTTGTGCGTCTGCCGGCTGGTGCGCTCTTTCTGCATCACGGTGATCCGCAGGGCCCGACCTCGGTCGTGGCCGTGGGTTTGAGTGATGACTTTTGCCGCGCCGCGCAGAGCGAAGGTCTGGATGATTATCTCGTTGGCCTGGTGGCGCGCCTAGGCGGACTGCTTGGGTTCCGCGACCTCCGCGACGACTCCCTTTCGGCGCTCGAAAAAGAAAAGTCCATCCGCCGGTTTCGCGAGCTGGCGCTTGCGCAGGGCCTTCGCAGCGTCGTAGCCATTAGCCTGCAAGCTAAAGAACAAGCGTTCGGCGTGCTCCTTCTCGGGACGCCGGACAGCCGACGCTTTACGCCCGCGGAGCTCCGGCTTCTCCTTGCGCTCGGGCACCAGATTGGCATGGCGGTCGAAAACAGCTACTTGATTCAGCAAACTTCGCGGCGGTCGGAAGAGCTGCACGTGTTGAATGAAATCGGCCGGGCGCTCAGCTCGACGCTGAACAAAGAAGACCTCACCAGGAAAGTGTGGGAGGAGCTGCGCCGCCTCTTCGACGTGGAAAACTTCTATATCGCCGAGCTTGACCCGCTGCGCGATGAAATCCAATTCGATCTCGAGGTCGTGAATGGCGAGCGATTGCCGAAGCGCGCTCGCTCCGCCGGCAATCACCTCACCGAGTACATCATACGGACGAGGCAGCCCG
>MNDE01000078.1 GCA_001914785.1 Acidobacteria bacterium 13_2_20CM_57_17
AAGCCGGCAAGAGCGCCCAATGTGATGATGTGGGATGCCAGCGTCAGTCCGCGGTCAAGAAATGCTTCGGCAATGGGGGCTTCGATATTAACGTCTTGCCAGCGAACCATTCCGGTCAGAACTCCGGCCACGAGAATATACAGGATAGTACAGATAACCAGCGATGCCAGGATGCCAATGGGAAGATCACGCTGAGGTTTCTTGCATTCCTGGGCCGTCGTGGAGACAGCGTCGAAACCGATGTACGCAAAAAAGATGTAAGCCGCGCCCGCCCCGATTCCCGAGAAGCCCATCGGTGCAAACGTGGACCAGTCATGGCCCCAGTTCGAGAAGTTGACGTAATGGATGCCCAGACCGATGACGAAGAGAACCACGGCCACTTTAATCGTCACGATCGCCGCATTGAACCTGGCACTCTCTTTAATACCGATCACTAGAATCGCCGTGATCACCAGCGCGATCAGGAAGGCGGGAAGATTGAAGCCGATTTCCGATCCGAATAACGTCGGAGCATCAAGGAGCGCATGCGCTTTCTGAACCAATTCCGGCGACTGCGCTTTGACGATGGCATCCACTTTGTCGAGAAAGGCCTGCGTGCCCGGCTGCAGCGCGGTGTCCGAGGCCAGCGCCATCTGGCGTGCAACCATCTTCGTAGCGGTGCTCAATCCTGTCCAGTGGTCGTAGGCCAGCCACAAAGGCATCTTGATCTTGAAAATATTGAGCAACTCGATGAAGTGGTTGGACCAGCCCGAAGAAACTGTGCTCGCTCCCATGGCATATTCCAGGGTAAGGTCCCAACCAATGATCCAGGCGAAGAGTTCGCCCAGCGTGGCGTACGCATAGGTATAAGCGCTGCCCGCCAGCGGAATCATCGCGGCAAATTCCGCGTAGCAAAGCCCCGCAAAAGCGCACCCCAGCCCCGATAGCACGAAAGAAAGCATCAGGCCGGGTCCAGCGTAGTGCGCACCCAGGCCGGAGAGCACGAAGATGCCCGCACCAATGATCGCGCCTACGCCCAGCGCCGTCAGCTGGAACGGGCCGAGCGTGCGCTTCAGGCTGTGCCCGCCTTCCTCCTGCGCTTCCGCCAGCAGCATGCTCATCGGTTTTCTTGCGAACAAGGGGTTGCCCATGCAACTCCTCCTTTGGGGGACGGCCCCGCTTCCTGCTGACGCTACCAATTTGGCCTCAGGCATTGTAGGGCCGCACCATGCCGCGCCCCTACAAAAAAATCCGATTATTGCGCTGGTCCAGCCTTAACGCGCCTCTGCGACCACCACGACCACAGTAGATAGACGGGAACCCCAATTAACACGATCTCCAGACCCTTTCCCGCCGTTTGTGTTTGGTAGAGCAAAAGCACAAACATAATTGTGACCGCGGCAAAAACATACAGTGCGGGAACAATCGGATAGCCGAACGCCCGATACGGCCGCTCCGCATCCGGCCGCTTTGCGCGCAGCACAAAAATCCCGATGATCGTCAGCACGTAAAAGAGCAACGCGGCAAAAACAACGTAATTGAGCAGGTCGCTATAAAGATTGCCGTATGTGATCGCGCCGGCCGCGTCCACGCGCCGCGTTCTCAGCAATATCAGGATAGCGATCCAAACGCCTTGATAAATCAACGCCGTACCGGGGACGCCTTTCTTGTTCAGCGTGCCAGTGGATTTGAAAAAGAGGCCATCCTTTGCCATGGCATAAGTGACCCGCGCACCGGCCAGGATCAATCCGTTGTTGCAGCCAAACGTCGAAATAATGATCGCTCCGGCCATCAGCATCGCACCGGTCGGCCCGAAAATAGCGTTCAACGCCGCGCTGGCCACGCGATCATCGGGGGCGGTCTGAATCTGTACCAGCGGCAGCGTGCAGAGATAAGCCAGATTTGCAAGGCAATAGAGGGCGATGACAATGATAGTGCCGAAGGCCATCGAAAGCGCCACGTCGCGCTTCGGATTCTTCACTTCTGCCGCCGTGAAGCCGATGTTGTTCCAAGCGTCCGCGGAAAACAACGAACCCACCTGGGCCACACCATATGCCACCAACAATCCAAACGCGCCGCTGGCAGCAGTAATCGTTGGCACAAGAGTCTTTAGAAAACTCGCGCCCGGCTCGATAGTCTGCGCATTGCGAATCGTCCAGAGGTGGCTGAAATTTTCGGTAATTGCCCCGGCATTCCTCCCCACAAAAATGCCCAGGAAAATCAATCCCACGAGTGAGAGTGTTTTTGCGCCTGTGAACACGTTTTGGATCAGCTTCCCAATCCGCACGCCCAGCGTATTGATAAACGTCAGGAACACGATCATTAGCACGCCCACCAACTGCTGGACGGAAAGGCTGATGGCGTATTTCGAACCGAGGGCAATGGGATGAATAATCCACGCATTCGGCGATATCGCCGGCCACAGAACGCCCAAATATCGCGCAAATCCAACAGCCACAGCCGCGATGGTTCCCGTCTGGATCACCAGAAAAAGCGTCCAGCCGTAAAGAAACCCCCACAGCGGAGAGTAAGCCTCACGCAAATAAACGTACTGACCGCCGGCGTGCGGGAACAGCGCTGCCAGTTCACCATAAGAAAGCGCTGCGGAAATCGTCAGCAGTCCCGTGAGAATCCAGGTGAGCAGCAGCCCGCCAGCAGAACCCGTTTGCCGCGAAATGTCCGCAGCCACAATAAAGATGCCCGATCCGATCATCGAGCCCACCACGATCATCGTGCCGTCGAACAAACCAATGGCGCGCACAAAGCCAGGCTCCGATTTTGCCCTGTCCGCAAGAGGATGTGTTGTGTCAGCCATTCGCCGAATGCCTTAGCCTGACGCCGTGTGGTTAGCGGCTCCCAGCAGGTCGATGTATTGCCTTGCGCGCATCGCAGGCTCCGGAGCCCCAAGAATGCCGCTGATAACCGCCACGCAATCGGCCCCTGCCTCGATTATCTCAGGCGCGCTCTGCAATGTGACGCCGCCAATTGCCACGATTGGTTTATCAGTTAGCGGCCTGACCTTTCGAACGAACTCCGTGCCAACAACAGGGTCGGGGTTTGCCTTTGTCCCCGTGGCAAAGATGGGGCCCACAGCGATGTAATCCGCGGAAGATGCGGCGGCGTGCTGGAACTGTTCGAGATTGTGCGTGGACACTCCGACAAGTTTCTCCAGCCCAACTACGCGCCGCGCTTCCTCCACGCCTAAATCATCCTGGCCGACATGAACGCCGTCTGCTCCCACAAGGGCCGCGACATCAGGGCGGTCATTCACCACAAACCGAGCTCCCTGCGATGAAAGCAGCGAAACCAGTTTTCTTGAGGATTCGAAAAGTTCGCGCGCGGACGCCCCCTTATTCCGGTACTGGAACAACCGGACACCGGCGGCAACAAGCTCTTGAGCGCGCCCTGTTTCCGGAGCGGTAAGCAATGCTGCGTCTAATATCACATACAGCCGCGGTAGAACAAGGCGCTTCAACGTTTATTTTCCGTTCGTTCCCAGCAATCTTTCGATGAAGTGGGTGTCAAACTTCCCCGCAGCAAAATCCGGATTCGCCAGAATCCGGCGGTGCAGCGGAATCGACGTCTTGATGCCTTCGATGACGAACATCTCAAGCGCCCGCTTCATGCGCCCGATGGCCTCCGTCCGGTCGCGCCCCTTGACGATGAGCTTTGCAATCATCGAATCGTAGTAAGGAGGAATGACCGCGTCGGCATAAGCGGCGGAATCGACTCGCACGCCTGTGCCTCCCGGCGCCTGAAACGTCGTAATGCGCCCCGCCGACGGCACGAAGGTCACCGGATCTTCCGCGTTGATCCGGCACTCGATCGCGTGGCCGGAAGGCATAATCGCTCCGGTCGCATCTTCCATCTTTTCGCCGGAAGCGATGCGAATCTGGGCTTTGATTAAATCCACGCCGGTTACGAGTTCGGTCACGGGATGCTCGACTTGAATGCGCGTATTCATCTCGATGAAGTACAACGCGCCGTCCTGGTCCATCAGGAACTCGACAGTCCCGGCGTTGGTGTAACCGATTTGTTCCAGCGCCTTCACCACCTTGGCGCCAAGCTCCTTCCGCTGCTTGGGCTCCATGACCGGCGAAGGCGATTCCTCCACTAGTTTCTGGTGCCGTCGCTGGATGCTACATTCGCGCTCACCCAGATGCACCACTTTCCCGTGCTGGTCGCCCAGCACCTGAAACTCGATGTGACGGGGGTGTTCGAGAAATTTCTCCGCGTAAACGTCCGGCGTACCAAAGGCTTGCTGCGCCTCGCTGCGCGCCGTCTGGTAAGCGGAGAGAAGCTCATCCTGTTTGCGTACCACGCGCATGCCGCGTCCGCCTCCACCTGCGGAGGCCTTGAGAATCAGCGGATAGCCGATGCGCGCCGCTTCTTTCGCGAGCTGCTCTTCCCCGTCGACAACGCCCTCGCTTCCCGGAATGGTTGGCAGGCCGGCGGTCTTCACTTCCCGCCGCGCGCGGTCTTTTTCACCCATCATTTCGATGATTTCCGGACGCGGTCCGATGAACGTAATCTCCGACGCTTCACAGACCTTGGCGAAATTGGCGTTTTCCGAGAGGAACCCATAGCCCGGGTGAATGGCATCCACATTTGTGATTTCCGCTGCGCTGATCACCTGGGGAATGTTCAAGTAGCTTTCGCTGCTTCGCGCCGGCCCGATGCAAACCGCCTCATCCGCAAATCGAACATGCAGAGAGTTACGGTCCGCTTCGGAATAAACCGCAACAGTGGATATCCCCAATTCTTTGCAGGCACAGATGACTCGCAGGGCGATTTCCCCGCGATTGGCAACTAGGATTTTCTGGAACATGGTCTGGCGCGCTGGCTACTTTTTCCGGCTCGGACGAATGCCAAAGAGAGGCTGCCCATATTCAACCGGCTGTCCGTTTTCCACGAAGATGCGCATAATTTCGCCGGAGACATCGGATTCGATCTCGTTCATTAGCTTCATCGCTTCCACAATGCACAGCACCTTCCCCGCCTCCACGTACGTGCCTACTTTTACAAAAGCCTCCGTTCCGGGGCTGGGAGACTCGTAGTACGTCCCGACGATAGGGGATTTGACCAGGTGCAGCTCTTCCGAGGAACGCGCCTCGGCAGCGGAAGCCACAGCCCCTTCGGGCAACTCTTGCGAGGCTTCCAACGACCCGGGAACGATAATCTCAGGTGCGGCTACGGCCCGGACAGGCGCAACCGGGAGCCCGGCCGAAGGCTTACGCAGCCTTATGCTTAGGTCACCCCTGCTATATTCGAATTCCTCGAGATTGTGCTCCGTCATGAACTGAAAGAGCTGTTCGATCTGCTGGATTTCAGGATTGCCAAACGACGGGCTGGACTTGCTCGGCTTTTTGCGTTTCATGCCTTTTTTTTAGATCTCAATGAGATCCCGCGGTGCGCGGGTCAGCACTTCGGTACGGCCGGCATGGATGGCTACATCATCCTCAATGCGTATCCCTCCGATGCCTGCCGAATACACGCCGGGTTCAATGGTGATGATGTTTCCCGGCTCCAGGCGCTTCTTCTGCCCTCGCGCCACCCTGGGATCTTCATGCACTTCCAGTCCAAGTCCGTGGCCCGTGCTGTGAACAAAAAGATGGTCCAGGTGATAGCCGGCCAGGACTTGCCTTGCCGCCGCATCAACGTCCCCGCACGCCGCGCCGTTCTTTGCCGCTGCGATTGCTGCCGTCTGGGCCTCCAAAACCGCCTGATACCTCGACCGGATGCGTTTTGGGGCCCGCCCCAGGTACACTGTGCGGGTTATATCGCTGCAATAGTGGCCGAGTATAGCACCCAGGTCGAGCACGACCAACTCATTTTTCCCCAGTCGCTTGGCCGTGGGACGCGCATGTGGCAACGCGGCTCGTTCTCCGAACGCGACAATTGTTTCAAACGCCGGTCCCGACGCTCCTCTCTTTCTCATCTGGTATTCGATCTCGGCTCCCACTTCAAACTCTCGTATCCCGGGTTTTAGCAGGCCGATCGCGGATTGAATCACTTCACTGGCTAGGATGGCCGCCCGTCGCATTTGCGCCAGTTCTGCTGGGTCTTTGCGCATGCGTAGGCTCTCCACTTTGCCTGGAGTTGCGATCCATCGCACCCGCGCACCCGCCACCTTGCGAAGAATCCGAAATTGCCCGACAGTTACCTGAGTGGGATCGAACCCTACTCGGCGGAATCGGGAATCCCTTAAAAGCTCGCCGGTGGATTCAAACAAAGAATGTTTCTGCTGGAAGATCTGGACTCCAGACGTTTCTCTCCGGCCCTGTACCATGAATCTTCCGTCTGTGATGAGGTTACTGCCCTTCCGCGACACAATGAGAGCACCGGACTCCCCCGCGAACCCTGTCAGGTAATACCAGTTGGCCGGGCCGGTTATCAGCAGGGCGTCGATTCTCGCATCAGAAAAACTTAATGTGAGGTTGTGGCGTCTCCGATGCAAAATTGTTCTCACAAATAAAACGAGGAAACTTCAGTTTCCTCGTTTCGATCCTCATTTGAAAGAACTGTCCCCTGGTCACCCGGGAATGATTCGTGGTGTTAGGAAGAACAGCAGTTCCTGGGATGATGTCGAGACATTGGTACGCTTGAAGAGGTGTCCGATCAGCGGCAGGCTCCCAACGACCGGAACCTGCGAGATGTCCGTGCGTTGCGTGGACACGATGATCCCGCCAATCACAACCGTTCCGCCGTCCGCCACCGTCACCTTGGTTTCCGCGGCTTGGGTATCTAACGCCGGAACTCCCTGAACTCGTGGAATACCGGTGTCAATCTGCGTGTTCTCGACCACTACATCCATGAACACTGTACCTTCGGCTGTGATCTGTGGGGTGACTTCCAGTTTCAGCACCGCGTCTATGAACTGGACAGAGATCGTATTATTGATTGTGGTTTGAATGGGAATCTTGGTTCCCTGCTTGACGGTGGCCCTCTCGTTGTTCTGCGTAATGACCTTCGGCTTCGACAGCAGCTTGCCGACTCCCTTAGCTTCTGCTGCGCTAATCATGAAATCTATGGCGAAGTTGGGCGACGTAAAAAGGTAGCTTAAGCCGCTGGTGGGAGTGGACGCAGCGAGGTTCGTCACTAAAGGCATCTGAACGTTCGTCGCGGTGCCCGACGACGTCGGTGGCGCGCCGAAAGTGAGTGCTGGCGAAGTGGACACACCAGGGATTATCGAACGGAAGATCGGGCTGGGGCCCAGGGCCGAATTGCCGCCAATTACATTGTTACCGCCGGAGGTCGCAAACGCGAGCTGCGTGCCGATATCCCGCGCGAAGGAACGCGACGCCGAAACCACGCGCGCTTCAATTTCCACCTGCTGCGACTTGCGGTCCAGATTGCGGATCAGATTATCAATCGTTGGAATGACCGACGGAATATCGCGAATGATCAGCTGGTTCGAACGGTCATCGAATAAGATATCGCCGCGCGAACTGAGGAACTTCTTTAGCGTCGGCGCCAACGTCGCCGCTTTGGCATAGCTTAGTACACGCGGCACGGTCACCGGAGTGACTGCTTCGGCTTGTGCCTTCTCCAAATCCCGCTGTGTTTCGGCTTCCGTCTTGAGAGTCGAGCGCATCGCGATGCGTAGCACGTTGCCGTTCAATTGCTTGTCGAGGCTGTTATTCTGCAGCACGATGTCCAGTGCCTGATCCCACGGCACTTCATCCAAGACGATCGTGAGGCTTCCTTTGACCGCCGGATCCAAGACCACGTTCAGTCCGCTGATTTCGTGAATCAGCCGGAAGAAGTCCTTCAGGTCCACGTCCTTCAGGTTCACCGAAATCGGCTCACCGGTGTACTTGCCGGCTGGAGTCGCTGTCACCGCCGGGGCCTGCGCCTGCGAGGAAGCCGCCATTGCGGTGGCCGCTGTGTTTGCCTGCTGCACCGCTTGCTGGGCCGCTTGTTGCGTCGTGGAATCCGGACGGACAGGCTCCTTCTTTTCATTGAACGATGCCAGAGTGACTGAGGGCTGGGTCAGTTCGCTTGGCAAAGCGAAGCGAGGAGCAGGAATCTTCGAATCCTTAGAGGAGCGCCCCGCCACCATGCGGGGTGGCGCTGTACGGTAATCGAATTCCTGCCGTGGCTTCTCATTTTGCTCGGACGTCAAAGTCGCGCCGCTTGACGCCGGTTCTACGGGCGTCGTTGACGGGTTTTCAAAATAGATGACTACAGCATCGCCGTCGCGGGCAACCCGGTACGGCGTCACTGTCGTAAGATCCACCACTACTCGCGCGACGTCCGGCCGGTATTGTCCGATGCGCACTCCGCGCACAGGAGCCGAAATCCCCGGGATGACCGTCTTCTGCACGGCTAGCCGGGCTCCCGCAAAATCCAGCACTAGGCGCTCCGGGTTCTGCATGCGGCCGGCATGAACGTCAAGACGTCCCTCGCCTTCCACCCGCACAGCCGACCGTTCCGGCGCTTGGGTTATGGCAACGCTGGAGATGACAGCGCCGGCCGCCGTCGCACCAGCGGGCGTCTGCGCAAACACCGGGCTGGTCGCCAGCGCAACACTGGCAAGGATTAGGTAGCCATGCCGAAGGGCCGGCCAATTCGTCTTCATTGCAGTTCTCCTGGACTGGAGTAAATTCGTTTGTTCACTTGACGTTCGACGGGCTTTCCAAAGGCGTCCTTTCCTTCTTCATGGAAGGAAACGCTATCCATCGAAATTTTTTCCACGCTCCCGTCATATAGACGGTCGCCCTCGCGCAGGAAATACGTGCGCGATTGCGGATTTGAGACCACTGCGATCATCCCATTCGGGGAACGCACAATTCCGTCAAGTCGCAGCGTGCTGACCTGCAAACCCAGCTTGCCCGGCGGCAGATTCGGCGTCCCTCCCTTGTTCTGCCTGCCGACTAAAGATTCGAAAGGATCCCGCCGAGCCTGTTTGATCTCACTCTCAGCAGCCGCCGGTGCGGAACCCGGAGTCGAGGCCTTCTCAACCACCCGGCGCGCTGGTTTTGCAGCTTTGGCCTTGCTACCTGCCTTAGTGGCTGGCTTCGCTCCGCTCTTGGCAGCAGCAGTGCCGGCTGGCTTCGTCCCGTGCGCTGCCGGCTTGGTAGCTGGCGTCGCTGGCTTGTTCTGCTCTGGTGCCGCGGGCTTGGCCGCTTGTGGTGTGGGCTTGGTCGCAGTCGTCGCTGCAGGCTTGCCCGTTTGCTGCGCGGGCTTGCCGACATCCTGCTGTGCGGACTTCGCACTGCTGGAAGTGGACGGCTTCGCCTGCGCCCGCAATCCGGGCGCCGCTGTTGCAACCAAAATCCCTAGTCCGAGAGTTATCGCTGAACGCATAGTTCGCTCATTCCCGCTCAGGGTTTCCCAGCCGCACCGGCTGCAGGCTTGGCCCCGGCTGACGGAGCCACACCCGCATCGGCGGGCTTGGTAAAGAATGTTGTTGCCGTGAAAATTCCAGAAACCGTCGTTCCAGGACGCGTCGGGTACTTCCCGCCTTTCGCCTTATCCGGATCGTCAAACGTTAGGTCGCCCACATTGATGATCCGAGACAAACGGCCCAATCGCCCAAAGAAGTCCAGGATATTGAAGTACGGGCCGTCGGCCTGCACTTCAAAAGGCATCTCGTAGTGGTACTCCTTCGGAACAACAGCCTGCGCCGTCAGGCGCCGGATCTGCACGTTCGACGCGCTCGCCGCCCCTTGCAACAGCCGGATAAACTCGTCGGTCTCTTTTTCTTCGGGCACGATGGTTTTCAGCGTGTCCAATTGCTTTGAAAGCGCATCCATCTGCTGTTTCAACTCTCCGTAGCGCTGCTTGTAAACCTGCAGCTGGGTCACTTCCTGGTTGAGCTTGGTGCGTTGCTGAACGGCCTGGTCGACCTCGTCACGCTCGCGCGCAATCGGCGACCCCGGCACGTAAACACCCACCAGAACCAGCACAACGGCAACTGCCGCGGCCACCAGGGCCTGCATGATCACGGACATGTCTCGAAACGGATTGGCCATGGCGCTCTCTTATCCTTTCTTCGCCGGCGCCTTCGCAGCCGCGGCGGGAGCCGGTGTATTGGTCGGCCGCGCCTGCACTGCGGGGGGCGGAGTGATTTCAGCTGAAATCTGGAACACGAAGGTCTGCAAGGCTGAGTTTTTCTCGTCCTGCTTTGTTTCCTTGATTTCAACTTTCTGGAAATAACCGGAGCGCTTCAGCGCCGTGATAAAGTTCGCGACTGCGTTCACCGACGCCGACGAGCCTTCCATCGAAAGCACGCTTCCCTTGCGCACCATCTCGGTAAGCCACAGATTCTCCGTCCGCGACACCGTGTTGGCCACCATGTCCAGCAGTTCTTGCCCTCCGGTGCGGTCACGTTGCAACTGCTCGATCGTCGACACGCGCTGCTGCAGGACTGCCTTTTGTTTTTCGAACGCTTCCACTTGCAGCTTGGTCTGCTCGAGGTCGGTCTTCTGCGCCGTCAGCCTCTTGATTTCTGCATTTTCCTTATTCAGCTGGTTCTGCCACGTGTAATAGAAAAACCCCAAAACCAGAACGCCAAGGATTACTCCCGCGCCTATAAACAGCGTCGGAAGCGCCCCGCCCCCGCCAGTGTCTATCGTCGAAGCGCGCCGTGAGGCCTTCGGCCTAATTTGTCCAAGAAGGTTTATGCGGATCATGGCTAGTCGAAGCTCCTCAGCGCCAGACCTAAGGCAATGGCCAGCCGCGGCGCCAATTCGCGAATCTGGTCATCACTGTGCTTGCCGGGATCAATCATCACTTTGCGAAATGGATTCAGTTCCTCCACTGGCATCGCAAATTCTTCTCGCAACAAATCCACTAGGCCCGGGACGCGCGCCGTTCCGCCTGCCACCACGATGCGCTGAATGTTCTCGCCGCTGGCCGTTGCCCGGAAGAAATCGAATGTCTTTTGGATTTCCAGCGTTAGAATGTCCGAAACGCTGCGTAGTATTTGTTGCTTCTGATCGTCCGTCACGCTCGGTAGCGAATCGCCTCTCTTCAGCCGTTCCGCGTCCTCGAAGCTAAGGTCCAGCTCCTTCTGCAGCGCGTCCGTATACTGGTTCCCGCCCACGCTGACGTCGCGCGTGAATAGCGGCACTCCGCCGCGCACGATGTTAATGTTCATCACGCTCGCGCCAATGTTCAACAGCGCCACTGTCTGTCCCGCATCGGGTTCATAGTTGACTTCGAAGCAATTCTGCAATCCGAAGGCGTCGATGTCCACCACAACTGGCGTTTTCCCCGCCTGCGCCAGTACGTTGGTGTGGTTCAGAATCTTGTCTTTCTTCACCGCCACTAGCAAAACATCCATCTGCGAGTCCATCGACTCCAGCAGTTGATAGCTCAGGTTCACGTCCGCGATATCGAACGGAATGTGCTGGCTCGCCTCGGATGGGATCCGGTCGTAAAGTTCTTCCTCGGTCATCAGCGGCAGTGGCACGCGCTTGACGATTACCGAGTGGCCTGAGACTGATGTCGCCACATTCTTTGTCTTAACCCGTTGTGCGTCGAAAATCTTGCTGATGGCGTTCGCAACTTGCGGCGCGTCCATGATCGCGCCGTCCACCACCGTATCCGGTGCCAGCGATTCCATTCCGAAGCTCACCAGCTCATACCCGGATTTCGTTGATTTCAGTTCCACGGCCTTGATCGAACTGGACCCGATGTCTAGTCCCACCAGCTGTCGGCTCTTCTTTCCGAATCCAAGCATTTCGCGGCCCCTTTTCTTACCGGCGTCCCTGTTTTCGCGCCAAACTACCGGCGTCTCGCTGTGGCCTGGCTCATTTTCCGTTCCATCCAGCGGTCCAGTATCGTTTTACGCAGTTTCCAACGGTTGCCGAGTTTAAACGCGGGAATTTCGCCCTCCGTGATGTAACGGTACAGGGTATCCGGGGAGATGCCCAGATACTGCGACGCCTGCCGCACATTCATCACTTCGCGCGATTCGCTCACGAAGAACGCCACCCCGGCATCCAGATGAACCACAAAATTTAAACGTCCGTGAGTTGTGCCGACCTGCGCTTGCGGAGGTTGGAGGGCGCAACCCGTGGAAGCTTTATGACATTCTACACCTCCGACCGTCAAGGGAATCTATAGGGCTGTTGTCCTATCAATACGGGTAGTTCTAGGCAATTCGGGGGGTATTCGCCACTAGTACCTACCCAGGTTGGGGGCCATGTCTCTCAATGCCACAATTAGTTGTAGTTTTGCACACCTCGCCGCCTGTCCGCAGGGACGGTTATCCTTTTGAATTCAGCCCCGTTTCCTCGGAAAAGTACTACTCACGCCTTCCTCTTGCCGTTGTATTTTTTTCACTATTTTCTGTCGTCGCGAGAAATCGCCCTGAGTTCCGCGCCTCCGTCCCGCACGTTTGCATGAAATTTTCTTACGATTTATCCAGCGAAAGTGACTTCCACAGCGCATCGACGCGCTTTTTCGTCGGCTCATCCATCAATATTTCGTCCGGCCATGGCCGCGTGAACCCTTCCGATGCCCACTTTCGCGTCGCATCGATTCCCACCTTCGATCCGAAGTCTTGCATCCGCGCCGCGTGATCCAGCGTATCCATTGGCCCCAGCGAAAATTGCACGTCCCGCTCAGGATCGAGCGCACACAGCGTCTTCCAGACCACTTCACTGTAGTCGTGGATGTTCACGTCATGGTCCACCACCACAATCACCTTCGTAAACATCGCCTGTCCCAGCGACCAAATCGCATTCATGATCTTCCGCGCGTGTCCGGGATACGACTTGCGAATCGCCACGATCATCAGGTTGTGAAAAATTCCTTCGGCCGGCATCGCCACATCTACGATTTCCGGATACTGCATCCTCATCACCGGCAGAAATACGCGCTCTACGGCATAACCCATATAGAAATCTTCTTGCGGCGGCGGTCCCACCACCGTCGTCAAATAAATCGGCTCCTTGCGTCGCGTCACGCACTCCACGTGAAAAACCGGAAACTCACCTTCCAATGAATAAAAGCCGGTGTGGTCCCCAAACGGGCCTTCCGTGCGCATTTCATTCAAGCTAACGTAGCCCTCCAACACAATCTCAGCATTGGCCGGCACCTCCAGATCGTTGGTCTCGCACGTCACCATTTCCACCGGCTCGCGCCGCAAAAATCCCGCGAACATCATCTCGTCCAGGTCCGGCGGAATCGGCAGCATCCCGGAAAGCGCCGTTGCCGGATCGCCGCCAATCGCAACGCTCACGGGGATTTTCCCTTCGGGATTCTGGGCCCTCGCTCGCCGGAAATGCTCTGCTCCATGCTTTTGCGTTTGCCAGTGCATTCCCGTCGTGCGCTCGTCGTAAACCTGCATGCGGTACATCCCCACGTTCCGCTTCCCCGTCTCCGGATTCCTCGTAAACACCAGCGGAAACGTAATGAACCGCCCGCCGTCTTGCGGCCAGCATTTCAGAATGGGGAAATCAAAAAGGTTGATCTCGCTTCCCTTCTGTACAACTTCTTTGCACACTCCGGTCTTCACACTCTTTGGGAAAAACGACCCCAGCTCCGCGAGCTTCGGCAACATCTTGACCTTGTCGAAAAATCCCTGCGGTGTTTCCATTTTCAAAAATCCCTGGATGCGCTCTGCGACCTCATCCAGCTCGTTCACTTCCAGCGCCAGCGCCATCCGCCGCACGCTTCCAAACGCATTGACCAGCAGCGGATACCGCGACCCCTTCGGCTTTTCAAACAACAGCGCCGGACTGTCTCCTAGTAGGACAGGCATTCCTGCCTGTCTGCCTTCTCCTGCCTGTCTGCCTTCTCCTGCCTGTCTGCCTTCTCCTGCCTGTCTGCCTACCTTGCCTCGTATGACACGCTGCACCACCTCGGTAATCTCCAGCACCGGATCGATTTCCGCGCGGATGTGCTTCAATTCCCCTTCCTTTTCCAGCTTCCTCACAAACTCCCGCAAATCCGCGTATGCCACTCATTCCTCCCAGTGGCACAGGCTTTAGCCTGTGCAGCTGATCCCACATTGACCTTGCACCACAACGCGAAAACTGTAACACGAAGGCGTCCAGGTTCTCGTCCCTGTCGAACCTGCCGCCGGAACGCTCGCAAAACCTCCTCCGGGTATGGCGCGCAAATCGGTCATTTCGACGGGAGGGAGAAATCTCTCTTTCAAACGGATTTCAACTTTCGCATTCTCACTCGCGCTCGTTTCACGCTGACACAATCTGTCTCACACTGAGCAAATTTGGCGTCGGCATATCGCCTACGCAACTTCGACCTCTCTTCTGACATGCTCTAAGCGCTGTATCTACTGAGATTTACGGCCCCCCCTACATCCATCTCTTTCTCAACGCTCGAGATTCGGTTGGCATCGCAATTGCACTCGTGTGAGAGGAAGGCGTCTGCTCACACGTCGTCCGTGCGCTCATTCACTGAAGATCTCCGGGAATCGTTAGATCGTGCCCCGGCACAGGCTTCGCAACCTTACAACCTTACAAGGAGGAAGGTCGCAAACGGTACTCACGCCAGCAAATGGTTTGTTTCACTCGCCCTGGCGCATTGACCCGACACACCGCCAACATGATAAATGTCCTACACAATGTCCGGCTTGACTACCTGTCCTGCATTCTGACCGTTCTCGCCACTGTGCTCATTGGCAAAAAGCTGTGGCAAGGCTGGGTCGTCGCTGCCGTCAATAGCGCCGTCGTCTGTGTCATCGGCGTCCGCACCGCTCAATTCGGATTTGTCCCCGCCAACCTTCTCTGCATCGCCCTCTACACCAGCAACCTCGTCAACTGGCGCCCCAAAAAGCAAAACCAGTAGTTTCTTCCAAACGACACTGAACCACCCGGCGGCACAGCCGAATGCGAAGATTCCTATCCCCGATTCTTCTTCTCCACGCTAGAATGGCCTCCAACAGCAACATGAACCAACGACAGAACTTCGCCCCCTGCCGAACGACGTCACTTTGACCTGGGGTCACGATGTCGGCTTGCACTGATGGGGATTGTCTTTGAACATGACAACGTACAGAAAGAATCCGGAAGCAAGTTGCCAAAACAACTAAACGTCTTGAAATAATAATCTTGGTGTACGTGGAATGGCAACCCGGACGAGTACAACTGTCAAAATAGTATTTCTAACCTGGGCCGTAGCTACGCCTGGGTGCCGCATACGCCGGTGTTGCGTATGCGGGTTTAGAGTCAACCTAACCACCAGTACAACCTCGGTGATCACCGGGTCTGCTTTGTGCCTTCCACGCTCTCCCGAACGATACCCTTTATGTTTCTGCCTTCCCCCGCGTTAACCCGAGCACACACATCGCTATCCCCTAGCAAACAAACAACTTATAGGTAGCGTAACTTCTTTTGTGTAAATTCGGTTTTTGGAGCAGAAAAAAGGGCGTACTTTCT
>MNDE01000170.1 GCA_001914785.1 Acidobacteria bacterium 13_2_20CM_57_17
ACATCCCCGCAGACAACATCGTGCAGGACTGGTTCTGGTGGTACACCATGGGTGAGCCGGCCTTTGACAAATCCCGCTATCCCGATCCACCCGGGATGGTGGAAGACCTCCACAAAAACAATTTTCACTTGATGATTTCCTTCTGGCCTTACTTCCGCCCTGGCTCAAAGACCTACGAGGACATGGACAAACGCGGTTTTTTCATCGATAAGACGAAGGTGGGCGCCTTTCATCCGGCGCAAATGGGACTCTATGACACGTTTAATCCCGAGGCGCGAAAGTACTACTGGAATTTGATGGATCGAGCGCTTTTCAAGATCGGCGTCGACGCCTGGTGGCTGGACACCACGGAACCGGAAACGGAAGATCGCGAAACCAATATTCTGGTGACGAACAAGACGTTTCTTGGAAACGGCGCGCGATACGCCAACATGTTTCCTTTGATGACGACGAGCGCCGTCTATCAGGGTCAGAGGAGCGCGTCGGAGAAGAAGCGCGTTTTCATTCTCTCGCGGTCCGCGTTCGCAGGAGCGCAGCGCAACGCCGCTGCAGTTTGGTCGGGAGATGTGAATTCGGACTGGGTATTCTTCAAGAAACAAATCCCGGCGGGATTGAATTATTCCATTTCTGGCTTACCTTATTGGACCACGGACATTGGCGGATTCGTTTCCGGCAACCCAGACGATCCGCAATACCGCGAACTGTTCATCCGCTGGTTTCAGTTCGGCGTGTTCAATCCACTGCTGCGAGTGCATGGAACGCGTTCCACGAATCAGAATGAATTGTGGTCCTATGGTTCCGAAGCCCAAAAAACCCTCGTGAATTTCGACACGCTCCGCTACCGGCTGCTCCCTTACATTTATTCCCTGGCGTGGATGACCACCAGCCAGGGCTATACGCCCATGCGCGGATTGGTAATGGATTTTCGCACGGACGCGCGCACAGCAAGTACTGGGGACCAATTTATGTTCGGTCCAGCCTTCCTGGTGAATCCGGTCACCGAACCTGGGGCCATTTCGAGACACCTTTACCTGCCGAAGGCGAAGTGGTACGACTTTTGGACCGGAGCTTCGATGGAAGGTTCACGCATTCTTGATGCCGCCGCGCCAATTGAGAAGTTACCGCTTTTTGTCCGCGCGGGATCAATCGTTCCGATGGGGCCGGAGAAGGAATGGTCCACGGAGAAACCAGAGGATCCCATGGAGTTGCGCATCTATCGCGGGGCGAACGGTGATTTCACGCTATACGAGGACGAGAACGATGGCTACAACTACGAAAAAGGAGCGTACGCCACGATTCCGTTCCATTGGGATGAAACAAAACAGGCTTTGACCATCGGTGAACGCAAAGGCGAATTTCCGGGAATGCTTGCCGCGCGCAGCTTTCAGATTGTTTTCGTTGGCGAGAACCATGGGGTAGGAGTGCAGCCCGAAGGTAAACCGGACAAGGTCTTGCATTACGCCGGAAAGCAAATTACGGTAACGCCGTAGGACTTTTCTATCGAACGTGCCAGCATGTGCCTGCGTCTTTTCGATGCAAGCAATCTTAATCTTTCAGACAAGGCTCTACGCGAAGCCTGCCTTCGAAAGAGGCAATTCCCGGATGCGCTTTCCGGTCGCGGCAAAAATCGCGTTGTATAGGGCAGGCGCAAACGGCGGCAGTCCGGGCTCGCCAATTCCGGCCGGTGGTGCTTCGCTCGGAACGATGTAGACGTTCGTTTCCTTCGGCGCATTGTTCATCCGCGCCATCTGGAAGCCATCGAAATTGGATTGGTCTATCACGCCGTTAGTCGCAGTGATCTCTCCATAGAAGGAAAGACTCGTGCCCATTACGGCCGCGCCTTCAAACTGCTGTTTGGCCATCTCCGGATTTACGACGGTACCGGCGTCGAGCGCCGTATCGACACGGTTGACGCGCACCTTGCCCGCATCATCCACCTGCGCCTGCACGACCGTCGCGACGTAGGTTAGGAAACTACGGTGCATGGCGATTCCCATGCCGATTCCGTTGCCCTGCTTTTGTTTGCCCCAGCCGGACTTCTCCGCGGCCAGTGTCAGCACCTGCCGAAATCGCGCGGTGTCGAGCGGATACTGTTCGTAGTCTCCGCCATAATTCGGGAATTCTTTCGGGAGTTCGGCTCTCGGCACGATGCGGTCGGGCCCCAGCAATTGCAGCAAGTACTCCACCGGATCTTTTCCGGCCGCATGCGCGAGTTCGTCCGCAAACGAATGAATTCCGAACGCATGATAGATGTTAGCGACGGACCGGAACCAGCCGATGCGCGTATGGGCCGTCGCTGGCCCGTTTTCGGCGCGAAAGTTCGCGAAAGCGAACGGCACATCCGTGAAGCCCAGCCCAAGTTCTCCTGGGTCGGAATAATTGTTTTTGGGGTCGAACGTCGATCCGATCGGCGGAAACACGGTTCTCTGTAGCCATGCCGTGGGTTTTCCATCGGGCCCCAGCGCGGCCTTCATGTACATCGCCGCAACGGAGTGGTACACGTCGAACTTGATGTCGTCTTCCCGGCTCCAGACTACTTTCACGGGCATGCCGGTCTTTTTAGAGAGCACCGCCGCTTCCACTGCAAAATCCGGAAACGACTTCCGCCCGAAACCACCGCCGAGCAGCGTCACATGCACGGTCACGTCTTCCTTCTTCAATCCCAGCGCTTGCGCGACAGCATCGCGCGCACCCTGCGGGCCCTGCGTCGGCGCCCACACTTCTGCTTTGCCGTCGCGGTATACCGCCAAGGCAGCCGGCGGCTCCATCGAGGCATGCGCCAACAGCGGCGCATAATATTCCGCCTCGACGATTTTTCCGCCCTTCGCAAAGGCGTCGTCCACGTTGCCATTTTCTCGGACGACCTTGCCCGGCTTACGCGCCGCTTCCTGCAATTCTTTTTTGTAAGTATCCGAATTCCAGGCACTGTGCGGGCTCTTTTCCCATTCAATCTTGAGTTTCTTTCTTCCCTGCATCGCTGCCCAGGTGTTATCCGCCAGCACGGCCACGCCGCCGTGCGCCTGAAATCCAATGGGTGGTTTGAACGCTTCGATGGTTTGTGTCTGCTTTACACCGGCAACACTGAGCGCCCCCTTGTCATCAACGGACTTCACACTGCTGCCGAAGACCGGCGGACGCGCCACGCTCGCATACAGCATTCCTTCCATGCGCGTATCCTGGCCGTATGCGGCTTTACCGGTACACATGTCCTTCAGGTCATAGCTCGTTGTGCCTTTGCCGATGTAGCGCCATTCGCTTCGCGGCTTCAGCTTGATCTCTTCCTTTTTCGGAACGTCCAATTTTGACGCCCCCGCTGCCAACTCTCCGTAGCCCAGTTTTTTTCCTGACGCCTTGTGCACCACGGTGTGCAAGCTCGTGGAGCACTCCGTCGGCGGCACATTCCACTGCGCGGCGGCCGCGCGGATCAGCATCAGCCGGGCGGTTGCGCCGGACTCCCGCAAGGTGTCGAAGAAGCTTCGCACGGAATGTGATCCATCCGTATCCTGATCGCCATATTTTTCATCGCCAATGGCCTGTACAAGTTTTACGCGAGACCAATCCGCATCCAGCTCATCCGCGACGATGCGCGGCAGAGCGGTGCGGCTGCCGCTTCCCATCTCGGAGCGATGCGCGATGATGTATGCGGTTCCATCCGTGTCGATCGCAAGGTACACGCTTGGCTGCAGCGGGGCTTTGGCCATGCCATCCGAAGCAGTTGCGTTCGCGGGCGCGCCAAACAATTCTTCAGGCATCAGCCGGACGCTCAGAACAAAGGCGCCTGCACCGAGCATGCCTTTAAGGAACCCCCTCCGGCTGCTGAATAACTCCTGGTTGCGGTTGGAAATATTCTCGATGTGAATCATGCGCCCTCTCCGCCACTGAACGAAAATAGATGCAAAACCGCGCAGTGCAATGCACCATCGTACCGCCATTTCATTATCTTGCAAGTCCGGGCAGTGGAGAGGCGCGCCCCGCGGATCGCCCGGCAGTAGGTGATTCCAAGCAATACAGGCTGGACAGTACAATCTGAAACGCGGAAGAAAGGCAGGCAAATGTCACCAGACTTCATGAGGCACGCCATCGCGCTGGCGCTGGAAAATGTCCGCTCGGGCAGCGGCGGGCCATTCGCCGCGTTAATCGTCAAAGAAGGGCGCATTATTGCCGAAGGCGCGAACCGTGTTACACGCACGAACGATCCGACGGCGCATGCGGAAGTCGTGGCCATTCGCGAGGCTTGCCGTGTTCTCGCTGATTTTCAACTGACCGGCTGCGACCTTTATACGACGTGCGAACCTTGCCCGATGTGCCTCGGAGCAATCTACTGGGCGCGCCCGGCGCGAACTTTCTATGCCGCAACCGCGGCTGATGCTGCTGACGCCGGGTTTGACGACGCTTTCATCCATGACGAATTGAAAATCGCCCCGGCAGTACGGCGTATTCCGATGACGCAGCTACTGCGCGAGGATTCCCTCGTAATTTTTTCGGCGTGGAGACAGCAGGAAAACAAGACGCCCTACTGAATCAAATTCCCAGTTTCCAGGTTCAGCCGCGATTCGCGAGGGTTTACGACTCGGGCCAGGCGCCCAGCGCGCGGCGCAAATCGACCAGTTGACCTAAATGATAGGCGTTGTGATCGGCCAGCAGCAGCGCTTCGCGGAGAATCGTCTGGCCGTCTCCATGCGGAATCGTGGCGTAGAGATCGGTTTTCGGGTTTTTCACCAGCTTGACCATTTCCTCCAGGTCGCGCTGAAACTCTTGCACGCTCTTTTTCCAGGCAGCTTCATCCGGCGGCCCCGGAGTTCTCGGCCAGTAGCCCTCGGGAAATCCCGGCGAGACGTGCTTTGCATCGCGGCTGAATTCCAGGATGTCCCATTGCGCGATCCGCGAGTGCTCCAGTAATTGCCATCCGGTATGCGGCAGGCCCTCGACGAAGGTCCCTCGTTTGGCGTCGGGGAAGCCCTCGATCGCGTCCATGAAATGTACGTGCGCGTGGCCGCCCTTCAATAGGGCGACGAGGTGCTCGCGCAGCACGTTATCGTGGTTTCCTACATTGCTTTTCTTCTTCGCAATTTTTTTGGATTTTTTCTTCACAAAGGGTTCCTATTTCTCCGAGAGGAGCACTTGCTGCGGCGAGTCCGGAATCGAATGCTGTGTCGTTTTCGCGAACCCGGCATTCGCAAACATGTTCTCATATTGCGGAAAGGTGTAGGCATCACCCGAGTCCGTTAGTGCCAGCATGATGAGGCTGAAAGCCGCGGCCGTCGGGGGCGTGACGCCATCTTCATTGGGGACAAACTCAAGTGTGATTGCTTTGCCGCCAGGTTTTAGCGCCGCATGAACACGGCGCATCAGCTTTTCGCAAGTTGGCACGTCGAAGTGGTGAAAGATGTTTGTCAGCAGCGCGATGTCGTAACCTTCGCCGAGGTCCGCCTCAAACGCGCTCCCGGGCCGGAAGGCGACGCGATCGGCTACGCCCGCGGCCGCTGCATTTTCCCTTGCGACTGCCAGGACCGGAGCCCAGTCAGCCGCGGTGATGTGCGCGTTCGGATTTAGCATGGCAATGGTGATGCCAAACATCCCGTGCCCCGCAGCGATGTCCAGTACTTTACATGGTTTTCCGTCCTTCGCGAGGGCTAGGTCCGCGATAAACCCGGCCGACACGGTCGTCAGAGGCGCCATGGTTCTCGCGAAGGTCACCCAGAGTTTGTCGTTTGGCTTGGTATTGTCGCCTTGCGCGACTGATGTGCCGCCTTTTCTTACCGATTCCGTCAGTGCATCGAAATTTCTCTTGGGCTCAGCGCTGGCAAGAAAATCCGCCAAAGTTCCCATATATGCGGGCGAATGCCGGTTGAGAAAAATGGCAGACTCCTGCGAGAGGGAGTAGCGGCCATTGTTCTTGGCTAGGAATTGATGGATGGTCAGGTAGTCGCAGAGGATGCGCACACCGCGTTCCACGGCGCCGGTCTTCTCGGCAAGCAAAGATGTGGTATTCGCGCCGTCCGCGATGGCCGTGAAGATATCCAATTCGATTCCCGCTTTCAGCGCGGCGGTTTGTTGAAAGGCGTTGAGGGTATTGAAAACGCGTTCCGGACTAGGCCGGCTTGTTGCCGTGGAAGTGGCCATGGATGAACTCTCCTGTCGCGTGCGTTCAGAGGTCACAGATTATATACGCGGATTCGCTCAAAACGCATTTTTCTGAAGGCACACTAATTGCCGGAAAGCGGTCTCCACTGGCATACTCTCTTCTCCCCGCAACAAGCAAGAGGGCGACCGATGCAACGCGAATATCATCGCTGGTACTCTCACCGGCTCGGCATGGAGCTGGGCGTCGTCGTCCACGGGCATTGGGGCGCGCCGCTTCTTGGTTTTCCGACCAGCGCTGGCGACGAGTGGGAACTCGAAGGCCAGAGCATGATCGGCGCGCTCGCGGACTTTATCGATGCGGGAAGAATAAAATTTTTCAGCGTGAATTCGATCAATGGGCATAGTTTTTACAACAAGGGAGCACACCCCTTTCATCGCAGCTACGTCCAGACGGTTTTCGATTCTTACTTGCGCGAAGAAGTCGTGCCCTTCATTTGGAATAATTGCCAGACGCAGGGCATTGCGATCACGACCATGGGCGCTTCGTTTGGCGCGTACCACGCCGCGAACAGCCTGTTCAAGCATCCGGATGTGATCAAACGGTGCTTTGCGATGTCCGGCGTCTACGACCTGCGGAATTTTATGGACGGCATGTACGACGACAATTTTTACTTCAATAACCCGGTCGATTACCTGTCGAATGCCAGCGATTCCTGGTTCTATCAGCAGATTGCAAGTTGCGACATTCACCTCAGCACCGGCACGGGGCCGTGGGAAAACAGCGGGCCGACCTACCGGCTATCCGAAGTTCTCTCCGGCAAGGGCATCCGCCACTCGCTGGACAACTGGGGCCCGCAGGGCGGCCACGATTGGCCATACTGGAAACACCAGATGCGCGAATACGTTTCGCAGATTTTCTGAGTCTGATTTTGCATGGAACTAAGGAGAGAGTGTTAGGTCAGGCCGAGGTGATTGAGCTGGTAGTGGCCTTTTTCGATGACCTGGTCGTCGTCGATCCAAACGTCGCACTTGCGGGTGAGGACGTCAACGTGCGTTTTGGATTTCCAATCGGCGTGGGTCTGGCTGCCGTAGGGATCTCCGAATGCGAGGTGCACGCCGGGAAATTTTTCATCTTGGAGCAGAACGCCGATCATCTCTGATAGCCCAAGGTTGGTGCCGAAAGCGAGTTCGCCGACACGGTCGCTGTTTTCATCCGTGTGGCAATAATCCCAGAACTCCTGCTCCAAATCCTTGCGGGCGCAGTTGACGCCCACGAGCCGCGCGCCTTTGATCTCCAGTGTAAGCGGCGTAGATAGCAGATCACCGTATTTTCCATTGAAATGATCGCCGGCGGTGGCGTCGCACACGAAAGTGCCGTCCACGGTTGCAGGTGTGGTGAAAACTTCGCCAGCGGGAAGATTTGACCAGTAACGCGGGCTGATGAGCCCACTGGTCTTCACCCAGTCGAGGCCGCGGTCGAAATGGGCGGCAATCTTTGTGCCGGCTTCGGTTTTTACCGTGAGCGTTTCGGCGCGCAGCATGCGTTCGCGCAGGCTGTCGCTTAAGCGATCCACCAACTTGTAATCCGTGCGCATGCCCTGCTGCATGATCTGCGGAGTGACCCCGACCATGTGCGCGTAACGAATTTGGCGGCGCTCCACCACTTTCACGATGGCCATGCGCGCGCCTAGTTCGCCCGGCTGAGGCGTCATGCACATCACGCCTACATCCGCGGTCTCCAGAGCGTTTAGCACGGCCGTGGGTGCGGCACTGATCGGGCGCGGCCCAAAATCTTCCAAGAGCAATCCGGTGTAAGGCGCGTGCTGGTCGTCCAGCGCGGAGGCGATACTGGCAGCGACGGCGCGGCAGGTTTCATCGGCAATCAGCGCCACGTGCTCGCCGCGACGCACACCGAGACACGTTTCCACGGCATTTCGCGCGCCGGGCATCAAGTCCGTTCGTGGCGAACCAAAGTTCATCTTGATTATTCTACTAGAATGGCCAGATTTTCTATCCACGGTAAATTACTGATACTTCTTTTCTCTAAACTGGCCGATGGGCCGGTCAAGAACCTGCCACAAGGGACGAGTGTTGCGCGAACGCTTCCTTGTGCACAGATTCTACTGTCTAGTTGGCCGCAGAGACCCGCGGGGAAATGCGAAATGCCGGGACTTGGCCGCCGCCGCTGGTTACATTGGCGAGGCCGGTGGCACTGAGGCGGGTGAGAAAGCCGCAGAGCTTTCCGCGGAACAAGTAGGGAGCGAAATCCACGAGCATGTCGCGGTAATCGACCCTGCCGACATCAGCGATGTAAGGAAAAAGTTCGCGCCGGATGGGGATGCGTTCCTGGACAATCCATGCGCCGTTCTTCGCGGAAAGAGCGTTCTCGATCGCCGCGTCCCAGGTGGTTTCACTGGTTTCCCAGCCGAGAGTCACACCGGAACCGCCGTACTCATCGCTGGGTTTCAGCACCAGGTTCTCACGCTCTCTACGGATAAACGCAAGCAAATCGATGTGCTGGCCGTAGTGCGCCGTCCCGACATCCGCGACAACGCGCGTCCACGGAATATGATTTCGAATGAGCTCGCGTTCGCCGTGGGAGAAGAGCGCACCGTTTTGCTCGTCGGTCAACACGGCGAAAAACGTCTTTACATGCGGAATCTTGCAGCGAAAGTTATTCGCCACACACACGGCATTCGCCGAGTAGGCCTTGACGAGGGCGGAACACTCGGCGGGCTTGGCCACAATGTCGTTGATGAGCACGCGGCGGTAGACGAGATCGATCTTTTTGTCCTCAGCGACAAGAGACTTGCCGTCCCACTCGAGCTGGCGAGGATCGGCGATGAGGGTTGGGATGCCCATTCGCTCGAAGCGTTCCTTGAGGATTTCAAACTCGCTCACG
>MNDE01000100.1 GCA_001914785.1 Acidobacteria bacterium 13_2_20CM_57_17
ACCGCGCTCTCTGTCAATCACCAGGGCATCTTCCCGGCGATTACTCTTTCCTTCAATCTGGCTCCCGGCGCTTCTCTCGGCCCCGCCGTCGATCACATCGAGCAGGCCCGCCGCGAGCTCAAAGTTCCCTCTACTGTTCACGCCACGTTCCAAGGCACGGCGCAAGCCTTTCAGGATTCACTTTCCAATCAGCCAGTCTTGATCATCACGGCGCTCGCCGCCGTTTACATCGTGCTTGGAATCCTCTATGAGAGCTTCATCCATCCGATCACCATCCTCTCCACGATTCCTTCTGCCGGAATCGGCGCCCTTCTCGCGATCCAGCTCATCAAATCGGACCTAAACATCATCGCGCTCATCGGCATCATCCTTTTGATCGGTATCGTCAAGAAAAACGCCATTCTTATGATTGACTTTGCCGTTCAAGTGGAAAGGGAAGAGGGATCCTCGCCCGTCGAAGCCATCTACAAAGCTTGCCTGCTGCGCTTCCGGCCAATTTTAATGACGACGATGGCTGCGCTTCTTGGCGCTATGCCTCTGGCGTTGGGCACTGGCGTCGGCTCCGAACTTCGCCGTCCCTTGGGCATTACCATCGTCGGCGGACTCATCCTCAGCCAAATGCTCACCCTGTTCACGACGCCGGTCGTCTACATCTACATGGACCGCTTGCAATCCTGGCTCCGCCGCACCTTCAGCCGCGCCCCTGAGGCTGCTCCCGCTGCCGCTCACTCCGACTAACAGGTGCGCTGTGTACCCCGGGTTTTTGAAGCAGTCTTGACGCAAGAACTGCCCACGGCGTTTGATGAAACGCAGAATCTCCTTCGTGGGAAATTTTCATGTTAGCCTTGAGTGAAGATTGACGGGAGATCCGGCATGCAGATCACGGTCGAATTACCCAACGACTTGATCCAGCGTCCTAATCCAGCACGCGAAGCCCTGGAAGCTTTGGCCATTGCCGGGTTCCGTGCCGGCACGTTAACTACCTTTCAGGCTGCTCAACTGTTGGAGTTCGGCTCCCGCTTTGAATTTGAACGCTTCCTGAAAGAACGCGGTATCGATGACCACGCTTATTCCGTCGGGGATCTCGATGACGATATGGAAACCTTGCGAAAGCTGGAAGCCTCTCGCAAGGACCGCCGCCAGGCATGATCGTTGTCGCGGATGCTTTACCGCTGAACTATCTCATTCAAATTAGCTGCGAGGGCGCACTCGCACGCCTATACGAGGTCGTTCTCGTCCCGTCGGGTGTCTTCGAGGAGCTCCGCCATCCTAACGCTCCTGCTTCCGTACGTTCGTGGGCTTCCGAGCCGCCGGATTGGATGCGCGTGCATTTTGTCAAGGCTCCTGTGGATTCGTCGCTGAGCATGCTCGATCCGGGCGAGCGAGAGGCGATTCAGCTCGCAGAAGAAGAGCAAGCAAATCTTCTGTTGATTGATGAACAAAGAGGCCGCTTGGAAGCAAAACGCCGCGGCCTGGCTGTCACTGGAACGCTCGGCGCGCTCCTTGCCGCAGGAAAGCGAGGCTTTATTGATGCGGAGGCCGCGTTTTACTCGCTAGTTGAAATGACCACGTTTCGCGCTTCCGTCAGCCTTCGAGAAAATTATCTGGCGCGCTGCCGCCGGCTCAGAAGAAAATCGTCTTAGCTCACGCGCTGCCGATCAGCCATCCCGTCAAGAAAACCAGAATGCCGCCGACAATCACCTGGAACGCTGCTTGTAAGAAAGGCGTTTCCATGTAGCGGTGACGGATGAAGCTGATCACCAACAGCTCGACCGCCACGAAGATAATCGCCACAAGAGTTGCGACGTGAAAATTGCTGATCAGGAATGGGAGCGTATGTCCGATTCCCCCCGCAGTGGTCATTAGTCCCGTGATGGCTCCTCGCAACCAAGGTGAACCTCGCCCCGTCAGTGAACCATCGTCAGATTGCGATTCCGAAAATCCCATCGAAATCCCAGCACCGACAGATGCAGCCAGTCCCACCAGAAATGCCTTCCAGCTATTCTGGAAGGCAAATGCCGCGGCAAACAACGGCGCCAGAGTTGAGATCGACCCATCCATCAGACCTAAAAGCCCTGGCTGCACGACTTGCAGCAGGAACAACTTGCGGTGCGATTCATCCTCCTTGGCTTTCGCGCTGGCGTGGAGATGTTTTTCTTCCAGCTCGCCTGCGGCGCGCTCGTGTTTTCGTTCCTCATCCGCAAGCTTGTTCAACAATTCCCGCGTGGACACGTCCGTCGTGCGGCTGGCTGCCCGCGCGTAGAAGCGGCTGGCTTCGAGCTCCATCAATTCCGCTTGCTTGCGGGCCACTTTCACGCCCAGCGGCCGCACCAGCCACACTGGTTTGCGCGTCAGGAAGCCCTTCACGTTTTCGCGGCGGATCAGCGGAATGTGATTGCCGAAGCGCTGACGGAACATCGCAAACAAACGGTCGCGGTGTCCCACTTCTTCCTGACGCATTTCTTCGAACATCTGCGCCGTTGAGGGATACTCGTCGCGCAGCGCGTCCGCGAACTCCCCATAGATCCGGCCGTCTTCCTCTTCCGCGGCAATGGCAATCGCCAGAATCTCTTTTTCCGACAAATCCTTGAACTTTTTCAGCATCGTTCTCCGCCCTCAAATTCAATTGAGCACAAAGAATCGCACAAACCGAGCCGGCAGTCATCCGATGGACGCGCCTACGTGCCTGCGCCAGCGGTAGAATAGCGGAACGCCTCCCAGAATTACCGCCAGGCCGATAGACGAGCGTACCGGCCGCACCATCCACAGATTGACAGTGAGGGCCACGGCTGCACCCAGGAAGATGAGCGTCGTCCAGGGATGGCCCCATGCGCGGTACGGCCGGGACAGGTTGGGTTCGTTTCTGCGTAAGCGAAATAGGGCCAACGCCGTCAAGGCGAAGAATATCCAGGCGGCAAAGACGAACAGCGAATAGAGCTCCTCGTACGTTCCGCTGAGGGCCAGCAATGCGGCGACAGAACCAAGGAAGATTAGAGCGCCGGTGGGCGTGCGAAAGGAAGGATGGATGCGCTTGGCGAATGGGAAGAAGACGCCGTCACGAGCCATGGCGTACGGAATGCGAGCCCCTGTTAGGACCACGACGTGGAGCGCTCCGAGGGCGGAGATGGCCATGGCTACCGTCAGCCAAGCTGCCCCGCGAGAGCCGGCGAACGACTGCACTACATCCGATGCGACGTGTTGCGATTGCGCTATCTCCGCGAATGGCAGGATACGGAAGTAAACAACGTTCGCCAGCAGGTACAGTCCGCCCACAGTGAGCAGGCCTAGGATAATTGCTCGCGGAATATTCTTCTGAGGGTGAACAATTTCTTCACCAACGTCGCCGAGGTCGTTGAAGCCGTTGTAGGCCCACATGGCCGGAACCAAGGCGGCCAGCAAGCCGCTGATCGTTCCGAGACCTAGGTGGCTGACTTGGGGCGCGGCTTCCATCGCATGCGGTTTTCCCCATAGCACGCCTGCAAGCACAATTGTCACTATCGTGCCAATCTTCAGGAACGTCAGCAGCACCTGGATAGCTCCTCCCAAGCGCACGCTCAGGAGATTGATGGCGGTGATAGCCACCACCACAAACGCTGCGAGCGGCTGGGCCGCGGCGAAGGTAAAGTCGTATCTTCCGACATGGCCAGTAAACAGGGGAGTGGTCACAACCGGGAACAGGAATCCAAGGAAGCGTAGGAATCCGGCAGCCAGTGTGGCCATCGCCACAGGGCGATCGAGAAACGAACTCATCCAACCAAAGAGAAATCCCCACAACGGCCCGAGGCCGCGGGTAAGGTAAACGTATGGGCCCCCGGCTCCTGGGAATGCCGCGCCCAGTTCGGCGTAGCAGAAAGCGCCACACAGCACTATGAGTCCGCCGATAATCCACGCCGCAAAAACCAGCCTAGCCGAGCCAACGGCTCGGGCCATATCGCTGCTAACTAAAAAAATACCCGAGCCGATCGTGTCGCTAATCACGATTGCGGTTGCCGCCCACAGACCCAGGCCCCGGACAAGGTCCGATCGCTCGGGTGGATTGTTTGGATTTGGACTCGTCGCGTGCACGAAGGATGACAGAGCCTACTATCAGGGACCAGGGTGGTCAACCAACGAAGCGCCGGGGCAGCGCGAAGACAAAAGTGAAATCGATGTTCTATGGCCCTGGGCCTCTTTTACGCGCTATCATCGAACCCGAAATGGCTGCGCAAAAATCCATGCTGAGTGAATTCCCCTGGGATCCGCGCTACCGCGTTTCCTCCATTGAAGAATTGCTGACGCCGGCTCTCGTGCTGTATCCGGAGATTCTTGTCTCCAACATCGAGCGCACCCTGGATTTCTTGGGCGGCGACGCGAATCGTTTGCGCGTGCACATCAAGACCGCCAAGCTGGGCTTTACACTGAACATTTTGGCTGAACGCGGCATCCGCAATTTCAAATGTGCCACCACACTCGAACTTCTTGTGGCTTGCCGCAGCGGCGCCGGAGACGTGCTCTTTGCTTATCCAGCGATAGGCGCAAATGCGCTCCGCGTGCGCGAAATCTCCGATCAATTTCCGGGCGTGCGCATTTCTGCCCTCGCCGAAAACGAAGAACAAGTGCGGCAATGGCGCGGCAGCCGAGTGGGAGTTTTCCTCGACATCAATCCCGGCATGGATCGCACCGGCATCGAGCAGACTCACAGCGACATGGTTGTCCAGTTGGCGCGCGCGATTGCGGGTCTGGGATTGGAATTCCGTGGCCTGCACTATTACGACGGGCACCTTGGCGGGTTGGAAATGCGTGAAAGGACTGCAGCGGCGCATGCCGGCTACGAACGCTTACTGAAAATTGTGAACGCGCTTGAGCGCGGCGGCGTGAGTGTGCCGGAGGTCATCACCGCGGGAACTCCCACGTTCCCGTGTTCGCTTGCTTTCCAAGGCTTTCGCGGAGGAGGCTTCCTCCACCGCGTCTCTCCCGGAACCGTTGTCTATTGTGATGCAACAAGCCTGTCGCAGCTTCCCAGCGAGTACGGCTATCGGCCGGCGGTACTGGTGTTGGCGCGCGTGGTTAGCCAGCCGCGCGCAGGAATCGTCACTTGCGATGCCGGACACAAAGCGGTGTCAGCGGACGCAGGTGTTCCTACGTGCGTCGTTGTTGGGCATTCAGAACTGACGCCGCTCGCACCTAGCGAAGAGCATCAGCCGATGGCGTTACGGGGAAGCGCCGCGGGGCCGCAAGTGGGGGAAGCGCTTTATCTCTTGCCCCGGCACGTTTGTCCTACGGTCAACAATTTTGATTGCGCGTTGCTGGTGCGAGACGGCGAAGTCCAGGCAGTAGAAAAAGTTTCGGCGCGTGGGCGCGAGGCGCCGTTGCTCCAGCCTAAAGATCAGTCGGTATACGCCAAGGGCTAGAAAAACTGCCTTCTACTTTCTTCGGCGCGCCACGTTTTTCTTTGTGGCGCGCGGTCTGCTCTTGCCTGATTTCTCCGTTTTGTAGGCGATGCAATCGATTTCGATCAGCATTCCTGGCGTGTGGCCCAGATCGCTGCCAACCGTGGTGCGCACGGGGTACGGCTGCGAAAAGCGCTCCGCATAGACTGAGTTGTAGCGTGAGAAAAGACTTGTGTCGCTGAGGTGGACGTTGACTTTCACCACGTCGTGGAGCGAAGCGCCGTCGGCTTCAAGAATGGCGGAAATGTTATCGATGGTCTGCGCGGTCTGGCGCTCAATGGTATCGCCCACAAGATTCCCGGTGGACGGATCGAGCGGTCCCGTTCCGGTCACGAAGATGAAATCTCCAGCTCGCCATCCCTGGGAGTACGCTCCGCGCGGGGGCGCACCACGCTTGCTTTGAATCACATATTTAGCCATGTTTTTCGCTCCTATCGTGAGAGCAGAAGTATACGATGCAATCTGCTGAATGGCGTTTCCGGCGAAGCGCGCGCCTACGGAGCATTACCTGCCTGAATTGCGATCCTGGCTGCAGCTCTTGATCGAAATCGCTGTAACACTGTATCTTTACACTGATACAGTGAATTGAACGTGTTCTTCAAACTCACTACAACGACGGGGCAGCCTCTCTACCTTCAGTTGATGCAGCAAATCCGTCACGCCGCTGAAACAGGCGCGCTGCAGGATGGCGATCAATTACCGGGCATTCGAACTCTGGCGGAGGAACTGGTCGTCAGCCCCAACACGGTTGCAAAGGCCTACTCCGAACTCGAGCACGACGGCCTTCTGGAATTGCGTCAAGGGTCCGGAGCATTTGTTTGCGTGAAGCGCCGGACACGCTCACTGGCGGATCACGTGCAGGTTGCGCGCCGGCGTCTTCGCGATCTAGTCGAACGATTACGGGAAGATGGTCTTTTGGACGAGGAGATTAGGCGCGCCTTCGAGGCAGAGCTGCTGTATCCGGCGGAGACGGTGAGGAAGCAATGACCAGCACGCCCGTAATTCAAACGCGCGATCTCACCAAGTCGTACGGCAGCGCGGCGGCTGTTCGCGGACTCAATCTTTCCGTCGAGCCGAACTGCATCACGGCGTTTCTCGGCCAGAACGGCGCGGGGAAAAGCACCACCATCAAAATGCTCCTCGGCTTGGTGCGGCCTAGTAGCGGGGAAGGCACCGTGCTTGGGATGCGCATTACTGACGCCGAAGAAAACCGTGAGATGCGGCGTAAAGTCGCTTACGTCGCGGAGAACAAGCCGCTCTACGGTTACATGACCGTTGAACAGACCATTCGTTTTGTGAGCTCGTTCTATACCGACTGGCGCGCGGATATTGCCAGCAAACTCCTCAATGAGTACAAACTGCCGCCGCAGCGCAAAGTCAAATCACTTTCCAAGGGCATGCGCACAAAGCTCGCCTTGCTGCTGGCATTGGCGCGTCGCCCCGAGCTGTTGATTCTCGATGAGCCAAGCGAAGGGCTCGATCCAGTGGGAATCGAACATCTCTTGCAAATGCTCGTCGCGCTAGCGGCTGATGGCGTGACTATTTTCTTCTCATCGCACCAAATTGCCGAAGTGGAGCGGGTTGCCGATCACATCTGTATTCTCGACAATGGGCGCCTCTTGGTGAATGCCTCGCTCGACGAGTTGCGCCAGTCTTACCGGCGGATTGATTTGGTCTTTCCGGTTCCGCCTCCCGAACGCGAGTTTCAAATCGTCGGAGTCGAAAGAATCGAGTCCAAAGGACACGAGATGCGCGTTTTCGCCAGCAAGAACGCAGAGGCTGTGGTTGAGCGCGCGCACAATTTGAACGCAGTTTCTGTCGAAGTCGCTCCTGTCGCCTTGCGCGAAATTTTCCTCGAGACCGTAAAGGAGAATTGAATCGTGCTCTGGTACAAGGTTTGGCTTGAGACGCGCTCCAGATTCCTCACCAGCCTGGCAACTCTCACAATTTTCAGCGCGGTGTTTGTCCATCATGCAGAAGGACTCCAGCGGCCGGAATGGACGGCCGCCTACAACCGTCTCTTGTACATCACTCAGCAATACATTGTCGTCATGTGGATTCTGGCTGTGATCCTCTTAGGAATGGGAGGAATCGTTCGTGAGAAGGCGACAGGTGCCTCCTCGCTAACCCTGAGCCTGCCTGTGAGCCGGGCACTTCTTCTGGGCGTTCACGTCGGAGTCGGAGCCCTTGAGGCAATTATCCTCGCTGTCGTGCCCTGGACCGGCATCTTTCTGGTTTCGTCGCACGCCGGAATGCCAATTCTGATTTCACAGGTGGAGTTCTATGTTCTGCTGTTGGTCGCAGGTGGCTTGGTTTATTTCGCAATGGCGATATTGGTCTCGTGTTTGGTGGAAGGTGAATACACCGCTCCTGCCGTTGCTTTCGGGCTGGTATTTCTCACCACGATTGTATTTGACGCGTGGCTCCGGCCCCTAAACCTGTGGCGGCTAGTAACCGGCGATTTTTGCCTCGACCGGCACACGTATCTTCTTTCCGGCCGTTTTCCATGGCTGGGTGCGCTCGCCTGCTGCTCTGTTGCAGGGGTGATGCTACTCGTGTCGGTCAGAGTGATGAAAAGACGTGAGTTCTGATTTTTGATGGAGGTAAGCGAATCCACCGGGGGCGCACGTTCTTCCATTCCCTTTGGGTTGACAACTTACCTGAAGGCGCGTAGGCTTGGGTTGTATGTCTACCCGAGAGGAAAAAGAACGGCTGGCACTGTTGCAGGGCACGCTGGACCTGCTCATCTTGCGCACCCTGGTATTCGGCCCGCAGCACGGGCAGGGCATCGCACGGGCCATTCAGCAAACGTCGGAGGATACGCTGCTGGTCGAACACGGCGCGCTCTATCCCGCCCTCCAGCGGCTGGAGGCGCAAGGGTGGATTGCCGCTCGCTGGGGCACTTCGGCAAACAACCGGAAAGCCCGGTTCTATACCTTGACCCAGACTGGGCGAAAACAGCTTGTCAAAGAGAGTACGCGCTGGAGGCGGCTCTCAACCGCCATCGGACGGATTCTCGGGCCGGAGGCGAAGGAGGGTTAAGCCATGTTCGGACGCAAGCGGCCGGTAAGCGACTTCAATGCCGAAATTGAGGCCCATCTACAGCTTGAAATCGAGCGTTTGAAAGAACAAGGCTTGAGTGAGCAGGAGGCGCGAGCCGCCGCGCGCCGCGCCTTCGGCAACGTGATGCACGCCGAGGAGCGTTTTTACGAATCCGGCCGCTGGCTTTGGTGGGATCACCTCCGGCAGGACGTGCACTTTGGTCTGCGGATGCTGGCCAAGAGTCCGGGCTTCGCCGCTGTCGCCATACTAACGCTCGCCCTCGCCATTGGCGCCAACACAGCGATTTTCAGCGTGGTTGATGCCGTCTTGCTGCGGCCGTTGCCGTTTATAGATCCGGCAAGACTGGTGTGGGCCACGGAGCATTTTGCGTTTGGCCCCTCAACGGTGATCAGCGCGGACTTTCCTGCTTGGAAAGATCGCAATCACGTTTTCGAGCAAATCGCCGCTTTCGGCGGGACCTCCGGTGCGAACCTGACCGGCGCTGGAGAGCCGTCACGTGTAACCGTCACCCGCGTCACGACCGGGCTTTTTTCGATGTTAGGACTCCAGCCAGCCGCAGGCCGGGCATTTTTGCCGGCGGAGGGGAAGCAGGGCCAAGACAAAGTGGCCCTTCTTAGTGAGACATTGTGGCGCAACCGCTTCGGCTCCGATCCGCGGACCATTGGAGAGACGATCCGTCTGGACGGCGCAGGCTATATCGTGGTCGGGGTCATGACGGCCAATGTGCGTCCGCAAGCGGATGTGTGGACGCCGCTCGCGCTCGATGCAGATATTTTTTCAGCGCATTCTCCCCGGTGGATGATGCTGGCGGCCATCGGACGCCTGAAACCTGGCATTGAAATCAGCAAAGCGCAATCAGACCTGCAGGTCCTCACGCAGGAGATGAACAAGGAATACCCGCCAGAGGCCGCGCAGTTCCGGGCACACGAAACAGTGGAAGTAATCCCTTTGCACGAGATGATGGTCCATAACGTGCGTTCCCTTCTGCTGATCCTATTGGGGACCGTCGGCTTCGTTCTGTTGATCGCGTGCGCCAACGTCGCCAATTTGTTGCTTTCCCGCAGTGTTGTTCGGGGAAGGGAGCTGGCTGTTCGGGCGGCGCTCGGGGCCGGACGTCTCCGGCTGGTTCGGCAGTTGCTCACGGAGGCTTTGCTGCTGGCTACGATCGGTGGCTTGCTCGGGTCGATAACGGGTCTTTGGGCGACGAAAATCCTGAGGCAGCTGATTCCGGCGACGCTCCCGGCCGACGTTCACTTTGACCCGCGAGTCTTTGGATTTTCCGCCGCCATCATCGCTCTCGCGTTACTCATTTTTGGTCTTATTCCTGCCTTGATTGCTTCGCGCACCGACGTGAACGAAACGCTGAAGGAGGGTGGACTGCGCCTGGGGGCTAGCGCTGGAACGCACCGCCTGCGCGGCCTGATGTCCGTTGGCGAAATTGGCTTATCGCTGATTCTGTTGGTTGGCGCTGGCCTCATGGTCAGGAGTTTTCTGCGCCTCACCGAAGTCGATCTTGGTTTCGACCCGAATAGCCTGTTGCTCGCGACTGTGGAGAGGCCCTTGACGGCGGCCTTTGACTCCCAACAGCACTCGGCTTTTTTTCAGTCTTCGCTCGAGAGGATCCGCAGCCTGCCAGGCGTCAAAGAGGCGGCGCTGACGCAACGCTATCCTCTGGGCCCGCCCCACAATGCCACCATGATACTGCGTGTCCAGGGCGCCGAGAATTTCCGCCCGTCCCAGCCGATCTCGGTCACGGCAATCAGCCCGGATTATTTTCACGTGATGAGGATTCGCTTGCTCAAGGGTCGCGCGTTCGGCGACAGAGATGTCGAGGGCGCTCAGAAGGTTGTCATAGTCAACGAGTCGTTCTCGCGAATGGTGTTCGGAGGGCGCGACGCGATTGGTCAGCACATTGGCTTTGGTGAGCCATCCCCCACATGGAAGGAAGTGTTAGGTGTCGTAGCGGACGCCAGAGAAGATGCACTCGAGAAAGAGCCAGGCCCCGAAATGTTCGTGCCCTACCTCCAGCAGCCGTCTTTCAGCATGACGTTCATGCTGCGAACCGAATCCAGCCCACTGATGCTTGCGGGGGGAGTCCGCGAGGCCGTCCTCAGCATTGACAAAAATCAGCCTCTGTCCGACACCACAACGATGGAAGAGGTCATCGCGAAGTCCGTGGCGCCTCGGCGTTTCAGAATGTTGTTGCTCGGACTTTTTGCTTTGCTCGCGCTATCGCTTGCTATGATCGGCGTCTATGGTGTGATTGCGTATTCCTCGACGCAGCGCACTCATGAATTCGGTGTTCGGATTGCCCTAGGGGCGGATCGGCAGGACATTCTCAAGCTTGTTGTCCGGCAGGGATTCAAACTGGCCCTGCTTGGTGTCAGCATGGGCGTTGCCGGTGCCCTCCTGGTGACCCGTTTCTTATCGAGCCTGCTCTATGAGGTCAGTCCTCACGACCCGCTGACGTTCGCCGGAGTGGCGGCTTTGCTTATGCTGGTCCCCCTTGCGGCGAGCTACATCCCAGCGAGGCGAGCGATGAAGCTCGACCCGATTGTTGCCTTGCGATACGAGTAGCTCACTCCTTTTTACGGCATGAATCCTTGCGTTTGGCAGACCTGCACGATGTCCAGGCGGTCCTCTGCGCCAATTTTGTGCCTCATCCGGTAGAGATGGTTTTTCACCGTCTGTTCCGAGAGGCAGAAGCGATTCGCGATTTCCTTGTTCGTTAGTCCTTCGGCAATCAGTGGAATCAATTGCTGTTCTCGCCGCGATAATCCCATCCTTCGGTGTACGGTTGCGGAAGGGAAGGAAGTTGCCTCTCTCTCCAAGTACCGAAAGAGGGCTGCGCAGAGTGCGCCTGAGCAGACCGCTTCGCCTGTTTGCAGCGCCCGAACTCCTTCCAACACGTCCCTTGCCGAAGCGTCTCTCGGCAGGTACCCTCTTACCCCCGCCCGCACGCACTGCAGAAACTCGGACTCCTCGCCCGTCGCGCCAATCAGTAGGATTTGCACCTTGGGAGCCATCGTCCGCGCCATGCGAATCGCGGCCAGGTCTTCATTTTTATTTCCGCGCGAGGACAGAACCAGGATGTCCGCGTGTTCCTTCAGGAGGTCTTCCGCCCGGAATGGTTCCACAAACTCCGGTGCGGCTACTTCGATCTCCCCGCTCCTGACCAGCATCCGGGAAATCGCTTCTCGCAGAAGGCGATTATCTGCGGCCACAAAGACGCGCGGCTTCCGCTCCACAACCGCGCTCCCGTTCACGCGCGCGGCAATTTCTCTTGCTGCTTTATTGGTCGGGAGATCGCCGTTTGAATGGTTTTTCTTCTTGGCCGACTCTGCTTCCTCTACAATCTGCTGCGTGCCTGCATTCATCGTGGGACATCCTCCATGAGTGCGCGCTCTCACGCCTATGCCAGCCGTCATGATCAGCGATTTGCTGGAGCCCCACGCGTTCGCCTCAATGATGCAATTTTGCAGCCGCGCCTTCCTTTGCACCCACACCCTCCCTCCACGCTAACTCCGCGCAAAAGCACCATTTAAGTCCTAGTCGCGCCTCACTTCTTCCCTCAAGCAGTCTCGAATTGGTACCAATCTTCACCCTCTGCCTCAATTTGGAACAAAAGTCAACGCAGCCAAGTTCGCTTGTCGCCGCAAAATGAGAATGTCCGGTTTGTGCAAAGTAGAAATGTCCGCTTTCATGGTTGGCC
>MNDE01000080.1 GCA_001914785.1 Acidobacteria bacterium 13_2_20CM_57_17
TCTCCGGACAAGCGCTGACGCACGCCGGCGCGCGACCCTCGTCCAGCCGGTCATGACACATGTCGCATTTACCGACGACACCGCGCTCCGGGTTGTACTGCGGCACGCCGTAGGAACAGTTCCATGTGCAGTATTGGCAGCCGATGCAAGCTTCCGCGCTGTGTAACACAACGCCGGTGACGGGATCTTTGGAATAAGCGTCCACGGGACAGCCTTCCAGGCACGTCGGCTCCATGCAGTGATTGCAGCCCATGGAAAGATAGGAGCGGTATGTATTCGGGTACCAGCCGCCTTCGATCTCCCCAACTCTTCGCCAGTTGACGTCCGCGGGATTGCCGTTCTGTTCGTTGCAAGCCACCACGCAACACTTGCAACCGATACATTTGGTCATGTCGAAATGAAAGCGGTACTGCTCTCCGGGCAAGAGAGCACGCTGAGGGATACCCGCTGCATCGGGGGCGAATGACATCCCACACTGGGGTACCCCACCGGAGCTTGCCCCGGTTTTGGGCGTCACCAGAAAGTGAGCGTTCTTTTCCTTCGCTCTCTCAAGCAGGGGTAACAACATAGTGTAGTCACAGACTGCGGGCACGACCCGACATTTGGACAAACGAAACCGAACACGCAGCACGACTCTTTCGATGCGCAAAAGACGAATAGTTTGGTGAAGGGAGCGCTTTCGTAATGCCTTGCGTCCTCAAACGCTTGGCGAGTTGGCTACCGTCACCTTGTGGCTCGCAGACTGCGGTACATGCGATGGAAAGGCAAACGCAAATTTTGACTTCAGCCCATTACAAAATTTTCACGCCAGATCAGACAATTCAATTCTGCTACGGTTCCCGTACTTCGCTCCGGATCATCCCCGGTTTCGATATACAGTTCGACACGCTGTATTCATTGTTACCGAGTGACCCTAGCAGCTTCCTGATTGACACAAAAATTCCGTCCAGCGTATAGTCAAATCGCTGTTAGCACACAAGCGTCCCCTGGTTTCGTCCCGTTCCGGCTCTCCCGGACGCCTCAGGATGCAGGTTCTGAAGGGCAGGGATGTTTCATTCACGGCTACGCCCGGGGTTCCGACACGCCATTTTGGTGATTTCCGCTTGCTGCCTATCGGCTTGGGGCAACCGGCTTTCTGCTCAGACGCCCACGCCGCCTTCGCAGACTCAGGATGCCCCCGCTAAGCCTGACTCGACGGCCGTACCCGCGCCAGCGCCCGCAACGGGCCAGAGTGAAGAAGTCTCCAGCCACGATACTCCGACCACTTTCAAAGTGCGCGTAAACCTGGTGCTGGTGCGCGCGGTGGTGCGCGATGCGCAAGGCAAAGTCGTACCGAATCTCAAGAAAGAGGACTTTCAGCTCTACGACAATCGAAAGCCGCAGGCCATCTCTTCTTTCAGTGTGGAGATGCCGGAGCGCACGGCCTCCGCAATGGCGTCCACGACGGCGGGAGATTCTTCGTCAAGCGCGGACGTTGCAGACGGCAAAGCAGTCGTTCTGCCCCAGCGTTTTGCCTCCATGGTGTTTGACGACGTGCACCTCTCGATGGCCGACGCGGTATTCGTCCGTGATTCGGCCACCCGTTTTTTTGGCGCTTTGGCGGCAAGCGATCGCGTTTCCCTCAGCACAACCTCCGGCCAGTTGACACAGGAATTCACGGATGATCACGAAAAACTATCGAAAGCGCTACTGGGAATCCTGCCGCATCCCCTGACGGGCCAAGGTCTTCATGATTGCCCCGAAGTGAGTTACTACCAGGCCGATCTGATCGTGAACAAGTCGGACGTCCAAGCGCTCGCCGTCGCCACCGATGATGCTCTCCAGTGCGCTTTCAGCGGGGACACACGCATGATAGCTGCGGCACAGAGCTTGGCCCAGGCTGCGGCGAACCGCATGGTAGCGCAAGGCGACAACGAAACGCAGTATGCCTACCGGCATCTCGAAGATGTGGTGAGGCGGCTGGCAAGCATGCCCGGCCAGCGCATCCTTGTTCTCGTATCACCTGGCTTCATCAGCTCGACACTGCAATCCGAAGCTTCCGAAATGGTCGATCGCGCGACTCGTTCCAATATCGTGATCAATACGATTGATGCGCGCGGCCTCTACGCCCCGGACGTGGGTGGAGATATCGCCGATCCACCGCACGACAGCTACCGTACCGCCGGGTACAAAACTTCCTATCGAGTGGCGGCGCAATTGGCCCAGCAGGACGTTCTTGCGCAGTTGGCCGACGGAACCGGCGGCAATTTCTATCACAACCGCAACGATGTGGATGAAGCCATGCGCGAAGCTGGCGCCGCTCCCGCGATCTCCTACTTGCTTGGGTTTTCGCCCCAGAACCTGAAGATCGACGGCCGGTTTCACACCTTGAAGGTGACGCTCACCAGCAAGGAAAAGTACAGCGTTCAGGCGCGCCACGGCTACTTCGCTCCCAAGACCGTGGCCGATCCTGCCGAAGCAACAAAGCAAGAGATGCAGGAAGCGCTGTTCTCCCAGGAGGAAATCCGCGATTTGCCCGTGGAGCTGCAGACGCAATTTTTCAAAAAAGACGAAGCTCAGGCGCGGCTCGCGGTCTTGTCGCACTTTGACGTGAAGAGCATTCACTTCCAGAAAGTGCGGGGCCGCAATAACGATCAATTGACAATTCTCACCGGAATTTTTGATGAGAACGGGAATTTTGTCACCGGCCTTTCAAAAATCGTGGATATGAAGTTGCTCGATACGACCTATACCCGATTGAGCCGCTCGGGATTTACAGTGAAAACCAGTTTTGACGTGAAGCCGGGCACTTATCTTGTGCGCCTGGTTGTAAGAGACGCTGTGGGTGCCCAGATGGCGGCGCGCAATGGGGCAGTGGTTATTCCTTTTTGAAATTCAGTAATTGTGGTGGGGGAATTATGAATACTTTGACGAACTTCAGGCGAACAATTCGATTGGCCGCGTGGCTCGCTGTCGTAGCGATGTGCGTGGTTCCTGGTTCTTCGCGAGCGCAGGAGCAGCCCGCTCCACCCGCGCAGCCCCAAGCTGCTTCACCGGCGGAGCAGCAGCCGGCCGTCGTCATCAAGAAGGAATCAAAACTGGTGCTCGTCGATTCCGTGGTGACGGACAAGAAGGGCAACTACATCCGCGACTTGACCCAGAATGATTTCAAGGTATTTGAAGACAACAAGGAACAGCAGGTTTCTACTTTTTCTACGGGAGCCGACGCCGCTACCCAGGCGAACGGCCAACGCCGGTACTTGATATTGTTTTTCGACAACTCCACTATGGCGGCGCCAGATCAGATCCAGGCGCGAAATGCCGCCAAAAAATTCATCGAAGCAAACGCCGGTCCCGACCGTCTGATGGCCGTGGTGGATTTTGGCGGGTCGCTCCGCATCGTGCAGAATTTCACGGCCAACGCCCAGGTGCTGCAAGCGGCCGTGTCGGGCGTGAAGACTTCCTCCGTCGATCCAAACGCTCCGCCGGATGTGCCGGTCACTGTCGCCTCGTCGGGCTTATCTTCGTTTGGTCCGTCGCTGGGCAATGCCGCCGCGGATTTTGGCGCGCGCAGCATGCTGCTGGCCGTGCGCAGTCTGGCGAAGAATCTCCGCTCCATCCCTGGCCGGAAAATGGTGGTGCTGTTTTCCGGAGGCTTCGCGTTGACACAGGAAAACCAATCGGAGCTGACCGCCACCATCGATGCCTGCAACAAATCTAACGTGGCAGTCTACGCGCTGGATGCCCGCGGTCTTGTGGCGACCGCTCCCGGCGGGAGCGCCGGCAGGAGAGCCCCAGCCGGCAGGACGAGAGCCGTTTCGAATCGTGTTCCCACTCAACGAATTTCGCCGCGAAGAATTTCCGCGCGAACGATTTCATCGCGAAGAGTTCTACCGCAAACGATTTCACCGCGCCCACACTTGATACTCGCGGCCTTTCCTGCAATGGCCATGCCTGACCCCCAGCGGCCGGGCGGTGGTGGCACCGGCGGAGGTGGAACCGGGGGAGGCGGGGGTAGAGGTGGCACTGGCGGTGGCGGAACGGGTGGAGGCGGTACAGGAGGCGGTGGTAGAGGTGGCACTGGCGGTGGCGGAACGGGTGGAGGCGGTACAGGAGGCGGTGGTAGAGGTGGTACCGGCGGTGGGGGTGGCACCGGAGGCGGAAAGGGTGGCACGGGCGGCGGGACGGGAGGTGGCACGCGGGGCGGCACGGGCGGTGGTGGCACGCGCGGCGGAGGTTACAACCCGACATCCAATTACAACAACTCGCCGTACAATCAGCCGCGGACCATCGTTCCGCAATTCCCGCCTTCAGCTTCGACCAATCAGCAAATCCTGGCGGCGCTGGCGGAAGGAACGGGCGGTTTCACGATTTTCAATACCAACGATTTGCTCGCCGGACTTGAACGCATCGGGCGAGAACAGAATGAGTTTTATATTTTGGGCTACGTGCCCGGTGACACTCCCGAAGGAAGCTGCCACACGCTCAAAGTAAAGCTGAATCGCGGCGGACTGATTGCGCGCTCGCGCAGCGGATATTGCAATACGCGTTCCGTGAACGCGCTGGAAGGCAAGCCTCTGGAAAAACAACTCGAATCGCGCGCTACGGGCTCGCAACCCGGTTCAATTCATGGCGCGTTGGAGGCGCCGTATTTCTACACTGCGCCTGACACGGCGCGCGTCAATCTGGCGATGGAGATTCCCTCGGATACATTTCAGTTCAATAAGGACAAGGGAAAGTATCACGCCAACTTGAACGTGCTGGGAATTGCCTACCGGCAGGATGGGACGGTGGGAGCGCGATTCAGCGATACCGTCAACCTGGACTTGGAGAAAGATGACTGGAAAGAATTCACGAAGTTGCCCTATCGTTATGAAAACCAATTCGACGCCACGCCGGGCACCTACCGGCTGACGGTGGTCCTGAGCGCAGGCGGCGATGCCTTCGGCAAGTTCGAGTCGCCCCTCGCCATCGATCCCTATGATGGAAAACATTTCAGCCTGAGCGGCGTGGCGCTTACGAATTCTCCGCAAAGACTGAATGACATTGCCACTGGCCTGGATTCCGTGCTGCTGGAGGACCGCACGCCGCTGGTAGTCAAGGGCACGCAAATCGTTCCCTCCGGGAGCAATCGATTTAAGCACACGGACAACGTGGTTCTTTATACGGAGATTTATGAACCGCTGCTGGCGGCGGAGAAGCCGCCAATTGTTGCCATGGGCTATCGCATTTTCGAGCGTTCAAGCAACAAGCAGATATTCTTCACCGACGTCATGCGCGCCGATGATTACATCCAAAAAGGAAATCCGGTGGTCCCCATCGGTCTGAAAGTGAAAGTGGACGACCTGAAGCCAGGCTCTTACCGCCTGGTGATGCAGGCTGTCGACAGCGCGAAAAACCATGCGCCGGACCGTTCAGTGGACTTTGACATAGCCGAGTAACGGTTTCACGAGGCGTGGGATGAGAGCATCCCGTACTTTTTTTCTCGTTCTGGTTCTCGCGAGAGCCGACGGGTGGCCCGGACGATAAATCCCAAGGTGACTTTTGATTTGATAACGGCGTCGGCTCCTTCGACTGAGTAGACTTGGTGCCGCTTACGCGACCAAGACTCGGAGGAGAGGAGCCGAGCCATGTTGATTATAGGATGCGATTTTCATTCACGGTTCCAGCAGATTGCAATGCTGGATACGCAGACGGGCGAGATCGTGGAGCGCCGGTTGGAACACGAGAGCGGTGAGGCCGAGCGGTTTTATCGATCTCTACCACACCCAGTTCGTGTCGGGTTGGAATCCAGCGGTCACGCGCAATGGTTTGAACGATTGCTGGCCGAGTTAGGGCACGAGCTGTGGGTGGGAGATGCCGCGCGCATTCGGGCCGCAGTTGTACGAAAACAGAAGACGGATACGCGCGATGCTTCGCACATTCTCGATTTGCTGATGACCAACCGCTTTCCACGAGTCTGGAGGCCATCGCCGGCCGAGCGAGACGTGCGGCAACTGTTGGTTCATCGGCAGAAACTGGTGTGGGCTCGGATCAAGGTGAAGAACCAGTTGCAGACGCTAGCCATGAACCAGGGCGTCTGCATACGACGAAAGCTTTGGGCCAGCGCTGGCCGTCGTGCATTGGAAGGCCTGACACTCGGACCGTGGACCAGCCGCCGTCGAAAGGAGTTGCTGCAAATGTTGGATCAGCTCAATGGTTCGGTCGAGGAGTTGGATCGAGCCGTTGGGGAAGAAGCACAAAAGCGTGCAGACGTCGTTCGATTAATGACTCATCGTGGAGTTGGTCCGGTGACGGCCCTAGCCTTCGTATTGACGCTGGGACCGGTCGAGCGCTTTCGCCGCAGTAAGCAGGTAGTGAGTTATCTGGGACTAAATCCGCAAGAACACAGCAGCGGAGGCCGCCAGCATCTGGGTTCGATCAGCAAACAAGGAAACACCATGATGCGCTACCTGCTGGTCGAAGCGGCGCAAACGGCATCTCGGTTCCATCCGGAACTTCGTCGGAATTATCAACGACTGAAGTCCCGTCGTGGGAGTGCCGTGGCCAAAGTGGCGATCGCCCGCAAGTTGGCAGTGAGGTTGTACTGGATGCTGCGTGAGAAAGCCGATCACGCGCAACTGGTTCGCATGCAAGGCAGCCCGAGGGGCACCCTGGTGGACGCAAGTCCATCGCGCTTTTGAGTGGGCGCCTTGCCTCCCTCTGATTCCGCGGAGGGAGTTTGAAGCAGGAATCATGGTCGGAAGTTAGTGACCGAATAGATGGGTGGTGGAATCAGCGTCCACCGCAGGATTCGAAAGCGAGCCTTGGTCGTGAGCGAACAAAGAGATCCTGTTCAAGACGAAGCCCGGTGGGCTTCGTCGCGTGGGAATTCTGGCGAGCCATCCGCGGCGTCAAGGGTCTGCGATGAACGGTTCGGCAACACCGCCGAACCGCCCTTGACTCCGCTCCTGGCTCGCAAAACCATTCGTGTCTCTTGACAACGCCGACGCCGTTATAGAGGGGTGCCCCGTCCTCGGTTTGTGAGGGCGGGGCTTTTGACTTTGTTTTTGGCTTGTCAGGAGTTCGTGGTTTTTCTTCCGCTTGGTTAGACGGCGCGTTTCACTGCAAATGCACTGCATCGATCTCCAGCAATCCTGCTTCGTCGCGTGCATAAAATTTAAAACTGCTCCACGGCCAATCCTTCGGATGCTTCACAAGTCCTCGCACCACCGGGTTCGCGTGCATGTACTCTAGCTTCTCTTTTTTCTTCTTGTGGCTGTACACGTTGAAATCGTAGAACCTGGGCTGCCAAAACTGCCTCAAATCAGCAGCGAACTTCGGGAACGTGAATGCCAGTTGCGCTTTCGGCGCTCTATGCCTGTTCTTCCGCATCTTGCGCGAGACCCGCTGCTTGAGCATCTGCAGCACTGTCGAGGGCGTACCCTTTTTCGGCTCGCTGATGAGCAGGTGCACATGATTCGGCATGATCACATAACCTACCAAGAAGAATCCGTATTCTTGGCGAACTCTCGATAGTTCCTTTACCAACAAGTTTCTTGCGCGCGCTGTTCCGAGCAGCGCCAGGCGTCGGTAGCAGCTGAACGTCACAAAGTGAAGCTGACCTTGGCCGTAGTAGCGCTTCAATCCCTTCGGCATTCCACACCAAATTCCCCACCCGCACAAACCGAGGGCGGGGCACCACTGCTACTGCCCGATGAATTACAGTAGTGGTATTCTCTCATCGAATGTTGCCGCCGAGAAAAACTAACCGAGACGCGCGCATGTCCGGGCCACCCGCCCACAGCTACCGAAGGCAGCCACTTCGAGAGGATTCACATCCTCCGGGATCCGCGTTACGCCACATCTGAGCGATGATCTCTTGACCGCGGGTCCAAGCCCGATGATATCTTCGGCCTGAAGCTCGCTATAGCGGTGAAAGGTCTACGCTAACGATCACTCCATGCTATAGGCTGGGACTGTGACGCAAGACAAAAAACCAATCCGCAAATTCCGCTGGGAAATTCTGATCGAAAGTCTCTTCCGCGATTTTCGGTTCGCCCTTCGCGGCCTCGGAAGAGATCGCCGCCTTGCTCTGGCCGCCATTTTCGCGCTCTCGCTAGGGATCGGCACGATGACCGTGATTTTTGGCGTTGTTCACAGCCTAATGTTCGATCCCTTCCCGTATAGAGACTCCAATCGCCTGGTAAGATTTACCGTCGAGAATTTAACCAAATCCCAGGGAATCACCCATCGTGATTTTTACTTTCCCCAAGAATTCCTCGCTCTTCGGCAACAAAACCGTGTGTTCGAAGATATCGTTGGATACGATCCGAGTTCGTTCTTCTATGACGACGGTAAGGGAACTCGTCAGCTTGTTGGTGCCTTTGTGACCACCAATACTTTCGAATTTTATGGTGTGCCGCCGCTCCTGGGTCGCGGGATTACGCCGGATGATGGGCAGTCCGCTGCCGCGGCGGTGTTTGTAATGAACTACAAGATGTGGCAGAAAGAATTCGAGGGCGACCCGAAGATCCTCGGGGCCACTTTTGTTATCAATGACGAGCCGAGGACGCTGGTCGGCATCATGCCAAGTAGATTCGACATTTACAACGTCAGCATCTGGTTGCCAGGAAGCCCAAACGCAACTGGCTCCCTGAGGCTCGTAGGGCGGCTCAAACCGGGTGTGCCCTTACGGGCGGCCGCGGCAGACCTAGAGGTAATTGTTCACCATTTCTTGCCAGACGAACCGCGACCCACAGTGTCGGTCCAGACTCTTATCGATGGCGCTTTGGGAGATTTTAAGAAGATGCTCTACGCGTTGCTCATGGCGGTCTTGATGTTGCTCTTGATTGCGTGCAGCAATGTGGCAAACCTGCTATTGGCCCGGGCGACGGCCCGTCGAGGGGAGATCGCGATCCGTACCGCACTGGGAGCAAGCCGGATACGGCTGATACGGCAGCTCTTGGTAGAAAGCCTTCTGCTATCCATAGCGGCTTGTGTCGCTGGCTGCGCATTTGCTTATTTCGGCTTGAAAGGAGTCGGGGCGATTATTCCGCCAGACAAGATCCCGCGGGAGGCGGTGATCGGATTGAACATATCGGTCTTGGCGTTTGCCATGGGTGTCGCCGTGCTGACAACATTGCTCTGCGGTGTTGCGCCAGCGTTCCATGCGGTGGGCGGCGACTTGCAGCAGAGTCTGGCGAGCGGTGCCAAGGGCGGTAGTGGAAGCTTCCGTCGCGGGAAGTTTCGCGCCGGGCTGGTGATTGCCGAAGTGGCGCTCTCGATCATACTTCTGATCGGCGGCGGCTTGATGATGCGTAGCCTTTTTGCATTGGCGTACGTTGAGCTGCCCTACAATCCAGCGAATATCCTATATGTTCGCCTGTCCTTCCCTCGAAAGATCTATTACGCCAGCCCAGATAAGAAGCCAGACTTTTTCAAGCAGGTACTGCCCCGCATAAAGGCGTTGCCGGGCGTAATCTCCGTTAGCGAGACTTGGCAACTCCCCCCGAATGCATGGCTACAAGGCACCGATGTCGCAATACTTGGAAGGCCAGATGCTAAATTGGAGGCCCATTTGGAACTCTGCACAGAGGGATACTTCCAGACCCTTGGGCTGCCATTGCTAAGGGGCAGATTGTTATCGCAAAGTGATGTTGATTCGGCACGGCCTGTGGCCGTGGTCAACCAAACCTTGGCTCACCAATTCTTTGGCAACCAAGACCCGATCAGCCAAAAGATCAAGTTCCAAGTTTTTGATCGGACGTTCTTAGATGCTCCACACAACACTTACTTTGACATCATTGGGGTTGTTCCGGACTTCCAACGTCGCCCGGGAGGCACGAGATACTCGGTTGGGCCGGAGGCATTCGTCCCCAGCAGCGTCGCAGGATTTGGCAACCCACTCTCCATCGTGGCGAGAACTGCGGTAGATCCTTACTCTCTGCTCAAGAACGTTTACCAGGAAATTTGGGCGGTGGATCCTCATGTCACCTTTAGTGCGTCTGGATCGATCAAGGACCTTCTTAGAGAGGAAAATCAGGTCCCTCTGTTCGATAGCATTACACTCAGCTCATTCGCGGGGATCGGATTGTTGCTAGTCGTCATTGGGATATTCAGCGTGATGACCTACACGGTGTCGCTGCAGACAAGTGAGATCGGAATTCGCATGGCGCTCGGCGCACAGCAGAGCGCCATCTTGGGGATGGTGCTCCGCAAGGGCCTGGGCCTAATTGTTGCAGGCACGTTCATCGGCTTGTTCGTAAGCTTCGGGCTTACGCGCTATCTAGCGAGCCAACTCTGGGGTATTTCGGCGACTGATCCATGGACATTCGCAGCAGTGGTGACGCTCATTATTCTCGTCGGCTTCGCCGCTTGCCTGCTCCCCGCCCGCCGCGCCACGCAGGTTGACCCGCTTATCTCCCTCCGCTACGAATGATTATTCTTGACTGTGAGGGCGAATTCCACGAGTGCTGCATCTAACCTCCACTCTGCCCTGCGGTTCAAAATCGGCTTCAGAAACGTGCACCCACGGAAATGGCCGAAACGCTCAGGGTTCGAGCTAGTACAAATCGACGCAACAGGATGCTTGTCACGAATTGCCGGTCAGGAACGAGGAACGTGCAGTTCTGAAAGTGCGGGTCGTCTACTCCGGAGCTTTCACATCATCGTGTTCTTGCTCGGTTATGTTGTGTTCCTCTCTTCCAAGACGCAGCCCCACAGTGACGGAAACGGATGGTCGCCACATAAATCGGAACACAACCTAACTAGGACGAATTCAGTGCGTTTTTGCGCGCCAATACAAATCTCTCGGACGCCGGAAAAGCGGTAGCAAGCTCCCTCACTCCACATTTAGGGCCCTAAGCCCTTTGTTGAGTGTAGCTTCCATGGTGGAAGGCATTCGACACGGCTTCTGGAGGTGCGCAACTTCTTCGCCGGATCAGGGTTATTCTATCGGTGACCCTTATTTTGCCCATGATACGGCACGGCAGGAGAGTGTTATGAGGCTGCAAGAGTCCCCCGCCTCGCCAGTGAGTCAACGAATCCCTGCGATTTCCGCGACACCAAGGTCATTTCTCGCCGTCATTCTCTCTTTCGCTTGCGTTTTGTCGCTCGGTATCGAATTGCCTGCCAGCGCTGCGAATCCTGCGTCGGCGAAAGATAAGAAACCCAAGAACGATCCCACGCTCAAAGGGCTGCCGATTACGGAACTCAGCCCTGACGAAGCGATTCTGCACGCGCTGAACCGCCTGGCCTACGGTCCGCGTCCCGGCGACATCGAGCGTGTCCGCCAGATGGGCCTCGCCAAGTGGATCGAGCATCAACTCAATCCCAATTCCATCGATGACCGCGCGCTGGATGCGCGCCTCGCGGACTATCCGACGCTGCGGATGTCCACGGCGAAACTGATTGATGAATATCCGCAACCCAAACAAGCGGAGAAGCAAGCCGAGAAGCGCGCCCAGGCACAAGCGCAGCAAGAGCAGCGCCGAAGCGATGCAGCCGCGGAGACGGCTGCGCGAGACATGCAGGCGCCGCAGGGACAAACCAAAGGCGGAGGGGAAACAGAAGCTCCTCAGCAAAACGCTACGACTGCAAAACAGGAAACGAGCGATGCGCCGGCGCCAATGAAGCAGGAGCAACCCGAAGGAAATACCGCGACGAAAGGTGTAGGCAAGCGCGACGTTCTAGGAGGCACCGACCCCAACAATGTTCCGCGCGCGATTGCCGACGACAGCAAGCGGCCGCAACGCGTGGTGGCCGAACTGGGGATGACCAAAGTAACGCGCGCGATTTACAGCGAGCGGCAGCTTCAGCAGGTGATGGACGATTTTTGGTTTAACCACTTCAACGTGTTCGCAGGCAAAGGTGAAGATCGCTATTACCTGACTTCGTATGAACGCGACGTGATCCAGCCGCACGCCTTCGGAAAATTCAAGGATTTGGTGGCTGCCACGGCCAAGAGCCCGGCGATGCTTTTTTACCTGGACAATTTTTTGAGCGCCGATCCGCGTGCCGCGCAGCGGCAAGCGGCCGAGCGCGCGGCGCGCCAACAGTGGCGCCGCGGAAGATTCGGCTGGCTCTCGCCCCCGCGTCCAGTGGGCAATCCACAAGCAAAGAAAAATGAGCGCGGGTTGAACGAAAATTACGGACGCGAGCTGATGGAATTGCACACGCTTGGCGTCGACGGCGGATATACGCAGAAAGACGTCACGGAAGTAGCGCGCTGCTTCACGGGCTGGACGATTGATAAGCCCAGGCAATACGCGGACTTCAAGTTTGATGACCGGCTGCACGATCCCGACGCGAAGTACGTGCTGGGGAAAAAGATTCATGCGGGCGGGATGAAGGATGGCGAGCAGGTCATCGACCTGCTTGCGCATCACCCGAGTACGGCAAAGTTTATTTCCACAAAGCTGGCGCGCCGTTTTGTTTCGGACAATCCACCGCCGGCGTTGATCAATCGTATGGCGGAGACTTTTCAATCGAGCGATGGCGACATCAAAGCAGTGCTGCACACGATGATTTGGTCGCCGGAATTCTGGTCGCGAGAATCGTACCGCGCGAAAATCAAGACGCCTTTTGAATTGGTGGTTTCGGCGGTGCGCGCGCTGGGCACGGACGTGGACACGCCCATGCCGCTGGTGCAGTGGGTCGGGCGAATCGGCGAGCCACTGTATCAATGCCAGCCGCCGACAGGTTATTCCGACAAGGCGGAAACGTGGGTGAACACTGGCGCGCTTTTGAACCGGCTGAACTATGCTCTGGCACTTGCCGGCAACAAGATGCGAGGAGCGCGCACAGACGTGGCGTCGTTGCTCGGCGTGGACTCATCGGCCGATCCGAAAGCGGCATTGGACCGCGCAGTGCAAGTTTTTCTTGGCGGGCAAGCAGGGCCGACGACTGTCGAGACGCTTGAGAAGCAGCTTGATAACCCGCAAGTTCTGCAGGCGAAGCTCGACGATGCGCGCAAGCAGGTGGATCTCGGAGTCGTCGCGGGGTTGGTGCTGGGCGCGCCGGAATTTCAAAGGCGCTAGGCTGGAGAGGTCGCAATGAGTTACCAATGTTGCGAAGGCGTACGCGGTCTAAAATTTTCGCGGCGGTATTTTTTGAAGCAGGGCGGCGTGGCCATGGTCGGGCTCAGCGCGATGCCCGCGTTTTTGCAGCGCGCCGTCGCGGCGACGCCGATGCCGAACAAGAAGCAGCTTGTCGTGCTGTTTCAGCGCGGAGCGGCAGACGGCTTGAACATCGTTGTGCCTTTCGGCGAAACAAACTATTACCGCATGCGTCCGACGATTGCGATTCCGCAGCCCAAGCGTGGCGCCCGGGGTTCGGGGTTTGTACTTGCAAACCCTGAGTTGAATGGTGATGCCGCGATCGATCTGGACGGATTTTTCGGATTGCACCCGAGCCTTGCTCCGCTCGAGCCGCTCTTTCACAAGAACCAGCTTGCGATCGTGCACGCCGCCGGTTCGCCCGATCCGACGCGTTCGCACTTTGACGCGCAAGACTTCATGGAATCGGGCACGCCAGGACTAAAATCAACCGAAGACGGCTGGCTGAACCGCGCGCTGGAGACTGTCCCTGAAGAAGATGCTTCGCCGTTCCGCGCGGTGGCGATGGGGTCGAACCTTCCGCGCATGTTGCACGGAGGAGCGCCAGCAATCGCGTTGCCCGACCTAAAACAATTTAGAGTGATGGCGCAGGCTCCGGGAACGGGCCAGATTGTCGAAGGCGGCTTTGAAGCGATGTACTCGCAGACGGTCGACCACGCTTTGCACGGCACCGGCACGGAAACGTTTGAAGCCATCGATCTTCTGCGCAAAGCCGATCCGGCAAAATATCAGCCGGAAAACGGAGCGCAGTATCCGACCAGCCGGCTTGGCCAAAGTTTGCAGCAGATCGGACAACTGCTCAAGGCGAACATCGGCGTCGAAGTTCTTTTCGTCGATTGCGGCGGCTGGGACAATCACGTGAACGAAGGCGGCGTGCAGGGCCAGCTTTCCAATTTGCTGAAGGACCTCGGACAGGGCCTCGCGGCGTTTCATCAGGATATGGGCGACCGCATGGAAAATATTGTCTTCGTGACCATGAGTGAGTTCGGCCGCACCGCCAAGGAAAATGGCAATCGCGGAACCGATCACGGCCACGCGAATTGCATGTTTGTGATGGGCGGCGATGTGAAGGGCGGCCAGGTTTACGGCAGATGGCCTGGCTTGAACGACCATCAGCTGAACGAAGGCCGCGACCTCGCGCTCACCACGGACTTCCGCTCCGTCATCGGAGAAGTTCTGACCAAACACATCGGCGTCGCCGACCTTAAGCCGGTTTTCCCCGGCTTCGACAACAATCCTCACAAATTCCCTGGGCTGATCAAAGTTTGATCTGCATTCCCGCGACTCTGTGCTCTTTCGTTGCCAGTCGGAAAGAGAAGGATTTAACACAGAGGCCACAGAGGGAAGAGGGCACAGAGCTCACAGAGAAGAATAAGGACGCAAGGACAATGGAGCGCGGACAGCCTGGCGGTGAGAGCGCAGGGAAGAACGAATTAGTCCTCTCAGTGCCCTCCGTGCTCTTAGCTCTGTGTTCTCAGTGTTAAATTTCTTCTTCCGTTTGCATTGCGTTAAATGATGTATCGTTTGATCCCATCTTTCAGTACCGTTACGTTGAAATTGATGAGAAGCCCAAGGCGACATCCTGAGAGCTGTATATAAGTCAGGATGATGGCCTCGTGGATAGGCGCAAACGCTTCAATAGACTTGAGTTCGACCACGATCCTTGACTCGACCAGGAGATCGATTCGATATCCGCACTCAAGTTTCACGTCTTTGTAAACCACCGGTATAGGTTTCTGCCTCTCTACCTTCAAGTTCCGCAATTCTAGTTCTCGCGATAGACACTCTTCGTAAGCAGATTCCAGCAAGCCAGGTCCAAGCAGGCGATGAACTTCAATCGCTGCCCCGATGATTTGATGCGTGATGTCATTGTCGTTCATACAGAGAAGAATCTAACACAGAGAACACAGAGGGAAGAGGCACAGAGTTCACAGAGAAGATAAAGATACAAAGAGAACAAAGTCCGCCCTGACGAACGGGGAAGCACAGGGAAGAATTTAGTTAGTCCTCGGATTTTGCCAAAGACTTGATTATGCTTGAGAGCTCCACCACCTCAATTCCTTCAGGGCAATCGTCCCAATTGTGCCGCCAGCAGACAATGACGTCGCAACCGCTTGCAGGATGGCCGTGGTCGCGGAAATTCCTGCTCTCAAATTCAAACTCGATGTGCACGCGCTGCCATCGTTCGGGAGCGATCTGCCGCATGGCTTCGCAGTCGGGAAATCCCGTTTGAACCGACATGGTGATCCGGGCACAATCACTGCGGTGACCAGGCGGACCGCATCTCCGGTTAGCCGACTTCCAAGTGAAGATCGCTAAACGCGGCCACGTTCAGGGGCCATTGGCTGGCGGGTCTGGGACCTACTTACTTCTGGGCACAGATTGAATTCTGGGGCACGCGTACAAAATCTCGACTATTTCATCACTCGCGATTGCAAAAATCCTAGGGTTCGCGGGAAATCTATTCTTGGTCCTCGCCGGACTCCTCGTCACCTTCGCTCTTGCCTCTGATAAAGCCCAGCGCTTTTTTCCAAGCCTGATCCGCAACTAGACGGCCGGTGGCTCTTCCCACGAGATCTGCAAGCTCGAAATGGATTCCGCCATATCGGCGGGATATTCCAGCCTGGTTCGCTGCCTCAGTAAAAGTACCCCAGGAAAGCGTGACTTCCTGTTTGGGCGTCAAACCCGGCTCGGTGTTGGAGCTTCCAGGGGCAAAGGTCACGGAATCGCCGAATTTGTCGCTGCGAGTAAAGAACCTAAGAACCTGGGCGCCCGCCGCGCTGAAAGTGCTATGACCAGAGATGTATTCAGGGAAAGGCGGCGTCGGAAAGGTGCTCATCTGATAGGGAATCCATAGCGATCCATCAAAAGTTTGTGTGCCTTGGAAAGGGCGCCAAGATTTGATCTGCTGACCGTGAAAGAGGTAGGGGATGCTTGCGATGGGACGTACGGAATCGAAACCGCGCTTTGCATCCCATGCGGCGATACCGGCGTCGAAGATGGCGTTGGTCAACGCAAAGAACATCTTGGCGTCATCATCCACGGTGTGATGGTCGCGGCGTGAGACAAACTCGCCGAATAGGTCCCAGTGTCCGGGCGGAAGCTCCGTCCGCGGACCATTGGCCCAGTACTCGGCAATCATCTTCTGTTCGTCCGTGAGATTCGCGCTCAGCGTGATCAAATCTTTCGCTTGTTGCAGATATGTCTCGGAGCCGTACAAAGCTGGACCGAACTGGGCGACGAACGGGCGAAACTGATCAGGCGAGGTCATGGCGAAGGGGACTACGCGATACCACTGCGCTCCCACAAACGATTGAGTAATGACGTGCGGCGTCGGCGCGGCCGCACCATCGTCGTAGGTCAGTCGCTGCCAATGGTTGGGATCCAGCACCAATGCGGGATTGACCGGCACTGTGCTCGCAGGATTCACGGATACGTAGCCAGTCCAATCCGAATACGCCCCCGGGTGTAGGTCGCCGAGCTGGTTGGAACCGTCGGCATGGCGAAACGCGAGTACGGCGGCGCAAGCCACATTCCCAATCCCCGCCGGAGTGTCTGTATTGATGGTCAGATTGTTCGGATCGTAGCCCAAACTGGCCATCAGCGGATCAAAGACACTTGCTTTGTCGAGCGCAAAGAGGTCCACTAGCGCGCGATAGGCTGCAAAGCTGATAGCTTCATTCTTGTTGGCCAGCGTTCGTTCTCTCCTAGGTCGCCGCAGTTCATCCCCAAACTGTGTGCCGACGGCCCTCTTGTCGTACGCCGCCCACGCGTCGAAGATGCAAGTGTGAACAATCGCCAGGGCCCGGGCCACCATCGGCGGACCAAGGCGAGAATCGCGCACGCCTTGCAATGCCGCGGCGTTCCATCGCACGACGACGTTATCGCTCGCACGCGTTTGGCCCATTACGCCTAGCGGCCAAATCAGAACACCGAGGGTAAGTAAGCATCGAAAGTATGAGGGGAGCTTAGATGTCGACGTGGACAGCATGGGTATGCTCGCGGCCATCGGGACACTTCCTCCAGCCATCGTGGACCATCGAATCGATGCGAATCACCTATGCTCGCTTCGCATTGACAGCCCCACGGTGAGCGGGGTACCGATTCCCGCTCGCCGCGTCAGTCATACCGCCCGCCTCTCCGTGCGGGGGGATCTTCAGCACCTCAGGAGAACAGAGCGCCGTTGCTCTCGTGACCAATTTGCGCGAAGTTGCTAACAGTCGATGCTGGGTCAGCGACGAATTGGAAGCCATCTTGTGCAGTTGGTGTGAACGGGGGCCTCGTGTCTGGCGTCCTCACCGTTACAGCAATGGTAGCGGAATTCTCGACGAAATCGCCGGCGAAGGTCTTCCCGTTGTTGAACGATCTCCTCTTCGATATGCCCTTCCATTCAATGCGGAGCGACTTGAGGAAAGCGCTTACCAAGCCCAAGGGATGAAGAGGGTTTAAGCTGTTTGGCACGGTGAACGCATCGAATACGCGGCAAACGTTCTCTATGTGCAGAACTGCCTCGCCTTCATCCAAGTCCACCTCCACGCTTCCCTTCGGGATCTCGATAGTCCAAAAACCTAAAGTTGGAGAAACCCCGGGGTCGTACGAATGCAAGCCCAACGGGCTCGCCGTTATGCTGTCAATTCATATGAACGCAAAAGCTCCATGGCGCTTTCGCTCATCTGAGCCTATAAACGTGCCCTTCATGAATCGCGTGTCTGTGTGGAACTGATACGGAGCGGTCGCGCCGGTTTTGGTATCCATTCCCGTTCCGCTGAATGTGAGGTCGACCTGGCCGACAAACCCTTCAAAATTCGCAATGGTGGACGGGTCGCGGCCTTCCGCGTGCGTGCCTGTGCCGTCTGTCGCCGCTGCTGAGCCATCGATAGGGCCCGGGAAGTAGAAGTGTAGAGGCCCAAAAGGGCCGGCGGTCGTATGCGGTAAGGGGAGTGGAAGACCGCATGCTTCCTTGCCTTCATTGTCCTCGTCGTCCGCAAGCGCCGAGGACCGCAGTCCAGAGCCGAGCAAGAGTCCAGCTCCGGCAGCGGTGCCGGCTGCCCCGCGGATGAGATTGCGTCGGGTTAGCCATCTCTCCTGAAGCTTTTTCCATGAAATAGACTTTTCGTCATTCATTGTCCTTCTCCTTCGCCTAGTCGGCAGCACACGAAAAAAGAGTGCGCCTGTCGGTGAGCAATGGCCCCGGGGTCCCGAGAATACTTTCCAGAAAGCATGAGAATAAGTTGCGGGAAAAGGTGATGGGAAAACTGGCCCGAGACTGCGCCCCCAAGCAGGAAATGTCAAGTACAAAGTCTGGTAATGAGAGTACTCACGCTCGCAAAGTGCCCGCAGCAAAATTGGGCCTATGCAGCCAAGCTTTTGATCCCAGAGGAGATCACGCTGCGATCTTCAGCTCCCGAATCCAGATATTGCGATAGCAGTTGCCATGATTCGTCTTCCGGAAACCTTTCTTCGCCTCGATCCTTATTCGTTGCTTTGACACTTTTCCGGCGCGCAGGTAGGCTTGCGCCAGCGACCGCTGGAGGCGCAGCTCCATGAGAACCACGCGACGAGAATTTGCAAAGAAGCTCACCGGAGCAGCGATGGCCGCCGCGTTTGCGCCCGCCGGGGATACGGCGCGTTTGCCGATTGCGTTTTCCACTCTGGGCTGTCCTGCCTGGGACTTGCAAAAAATCCTGACGTTCGCGGAGCAACATGGTTTCGCTGCCGTCGAATTCCGCGGACTGGAAGGCAATCTGGATTTGCCTTCGCACCCGGCGTTTGTAGCGGAACGCATCGCGCAGACAAAACGCGAGATTCTTTCTCACGGCCTGCGCGTCGCCTGCGTCAGCAGCTCCGCCAGCTTGCACGAGTCCGATCCTGAGAAGCGCTCCAAAGTTCTGGCGGATGGCCGCCGATTCATCGACCTGGCTTCGACGCTCGATGCGCCCTATGTGCGCGTTTTCGGCTGCAGCCCTGACTCTGGTCATCCCATAACTCCGGGCGAGGATTTGAAGGCGCGCGTCGCCGCCGGATTGCACGAATTGGGTGAGTATGCGGGCCCGCGTAAAGTTACGGTGATCATCGAATCGCACGATGACTTCACGTCTTCGGCCGCGCTAGCCGATGTGTTGCATCGTGCTGATTCCAAGTCGGTCGCACTTTTGTGGGACGCTCATCATACGTTCGCGGCGTCGAATGAAGACCCGAAGTTCACCGTGCGGCAGCTGGGGCAATGGATCCGGCACACACACCTCAAGGACTCTGTCGGCAAGAGCGGCGATCGCAAGTACGTGTTGACCGGTCGAGGAAGTGTTCCCATCAAGGAGCAGGTCGAAGCGTTGCGCGCCATCGGTTACAAAGGGTTCTACTGTTTCGAGTGGGAAAAAGTGTGGCATCCTGATCTGGAAGATCCCGAGATTGCCTTTGCGGACTATGCCCGCGCTGTTAAGGATTATCTGCGCTAGAAACGCACCAGGCGTTGCCGACTAAACGAACTATTCGGTCAATCTTGCGTTTTCAGCTCGCGGATCCAGATGTTGCGGTAGCGCACTGGATGGTTATGGTCCTGCAGCGCCAGCGGCAATTTTTCCGGTTGAGGTTCATACGGCGGCCGCTTGCCATGAGCCGTCGGGCCGCTCAATTCCACGTTGTCCTGCACGAGCACGCCATTGTGAAAAACGGTTTCGCGGGCGGGACGGAGCAGCTTGCCGTCTTTGGCAAAGCGCGGCCCGTGAAAGACGATATCGTAAGTCTGCCACTGGCCCGGCGGACGCGAAGCGTTCACCAGCGGAGGGTATTGGCCATAGATCGCCGAGGCCTGGCCGTCCGCGTAGGTCTTGCTTTGGTAGGAGTCCAGAACTTGCGTCTCGTAGAGTCCTTGCAGGAAGACACCGCTGTTTCCGCGGTCCTGGCCCTCGCCTTTCGGCGGCGCGGGTTCCGCGAACTCGACGTGCAATTGGCAGTCGCCAAAAGCTTCACGCGTATGGATTTCTCCTGTCTTTGGCACCACTTCGAAATAACCGTTCTCCACTTTCCATTTGGCCGCGCTTCCGTCTTTGTGCCCCCATTTGGAAAGATCCTTGCCATCGAATAACACAACCGCATCGGACGGCGGACGCCCCGGCGAATCCTGCGTGCTCTGCGTGCCGGAATCAATCACCGGCGGCGCTGGCCGATCGGGATCGTGAATCTTCCATCGCGGATCGACTTGCGCGTTACAGATGACCGGCACAACTCCCAGCAGCAGAATGCAAATTGCAGCGAACAGAATCTTGTTCATCGGTTGAACCTCGTCACAGAGGAGCAGAATTCTACCGCAGATTGCGATGGAATGGAGTGGCGGGATGGCCGCTCCGTTTTTCTTTTTTTCGATGAAAACTGACAACCGAATACTTGGAACAGTTCTCAGTGGCCTGCGTCTTCGCGGATGCGCATCCCGTAGAAGGAACGGTAGACGAAGAAGAAAGAGACGACGAAGAAGGCCGCCGCGAGAATGTGGGTCAAAGTTGTGCTGTGCTGCGCGGCCGTCAATTGCACCGCAAGCTCGACGGCGAGCAAACCGAAGAGCGTCGTGAACTTGATGACAGGGTTGAGCGCGACAGAAGACGTGTCCTTGAAAGGATCGCCGACGGTGTCACCAACCACGGTGGCGTCATGCAGCGGCGTGCCTTTCTGCTTGAGCTCGACCTCAACGATCTTCTTGGCGTTGTCCCAGGCGCCGCCGGCATTGGCCATAAAGATAGCCTGGTAGAGGCCGAAGATGGCGATGGAGAAAAGGTAGCCGATGAAAAAGAAGGGCTCGACGAAAGCGAAGGCCAGCGTGGCAAAAAATACCGCGATGAAAATGTTCAGCATGCCTTTCTGTGCGTACTTGGTGCAAATCTCGACGACTTTCTTGCTGTCCGCGATGCTGGCGGCAGCGGCTCCTTCAAGCTTGATATTGGCTTTGATGAATTCAACAGCGCGGTAAGCGCCCGTAGTTACGGCCTGCGTGGAAGCGCCGGTGAACCAGTAAATCATGGCGCCACCGGTGACCAGGCCGAGAACGAAAGGCGCGTGAAGGAGCGAAAGATTATTGACGTTCTCGCTCAACCCTTTGGTGAGCGCCATGATGATCGAAAAGATCATCGTGGTTGCCCCGACGACCGCTGTGCCGATCAGCACGGGTTTGGCAGTGGCCTTGAAGGTGTTGCCGGCGCCGTCGTTGGCTTCCAGCATTTCCTTGGCGCGCTCAAAATTCACGTCGATGTTGTAATCCTTCTTGAGCTCTCCTTTGACGCCCGGAATTTGTTCAATCAAGGAAAGCTCATAGACTGATTGCGCGTTGTCAGTGACAGGGCCGTAAGAATCGACAGCAATTGTTACCGGGCCCATGCCAAGAAAGCCGAAAGCCACTAGACCGAAGGCAAACACCGCCGGAGCGAGCATTTGGTTGTCGAGCCCCAGGGTACTAATCAAAAATCCGAGCGACATGAGAAGCACCATCGCCAGGCCGATGTAGTACGACGAAAAGTTGCCGGCCACGAAGCCGGAAAGAATGCCAAGGGATGCGCCGCCCTCTTCGGCCGAGGTCACGACTTCCTTGACGTGCCGCGATTCAGTGGAGGTAAATACTTTTACGAGTTCGGGAATGATGGCGCCCGCGAGCGTGCCGCAAGAAATGATCGTTGCCAGCTTCCACCACTGCGAGGCGTCGCCGCCAAGAACGGGGATGATCACGGAAGAGACGACGTACGTAAGCGCGATTGAGACGACGGAAGTAATCCAGACCAGCGAAGTGAGCGGCGCTTCATAGTTCATCTGGTCGGCTTTGCTGTATTTGGCGTTGGCGATGAAGCTATTTATAAAGTAGGCTGCCGCGCTGGCGATGAGCATGACTATGCGCATCACGAAGATCCACACGAGCAATTGGACCTGCACAGTCGGATTTTTCACAGCGAGGAGAATAAAAGTGATTAGCGCCACGCCAGTCACGCCGTACGTTTCAAAGCCGTCGGCGCTGGGGCCAACAGAGTCGCCCGCGTTGTCGCCCGTGCAGTCGGCAATGACGCCGGGGTTGCGCGCGTCGTCTTCTTTAATTTTGAAGACGATTTTCATCAGGTCAGAGCCGATGTCGGCAATCTTTGTAAAGATGCCGCCGGCGATTCGAAGCGCGGCCGCCCCAAGCGATTCGCCGATGGCAAACCCGATGAAACACGGACCAGCGTAGTCGCCCGGAATGAACAGCAGGATGAAGAGCATCATGAGCAGTTCGACGCTGATAAGCATCATGCCAATGCTCATGCCGGCTTGCAGCGGGGTGCTGTAAATCGGATAGGGCTTGCCGCGCAGGGAAGCGAACGCGGTGCGCGAATTGGCAAACGTATTGACGCGAATGCCGAACCACGCGACACCGTAACTGCCGGCGATTCCCACGAGACTGAAAATCAGAATAATCGGCAGAGTGACCGCAACCGGCTGCACGGGAGCGAGCCAGCCGAAGTACATCACGATCACGACGGCGATAAAAACCCACAAAATCAGGAGGAACTTTCCTTGCGTGAAGAGATAAGTTTTGCAGGTTTCGTAAATCAGCTCGGAGATGTCGCGCATGGACTTGTGAACGGGCAAGTTTTTCAGGCGCGAATAAATAGCCAACCCAAAGCCCAATCCAAAGATGCAGATGACGATGCCGAAGAGCAGAAGCTTATGGCCGTCGATTCCGAGAAAAGAAACCTGGGAAAGGTCGGGGAGCTTAAGGCTGGCTTCGCCACCGGCTTCGTCGGCCAGAGCCGAGCCGGCCCCGAGCAAGGTGAGAACGGCGACGGCTCCAAACTTTGTGAATTTACAGCTCAGGGACCAGGCATTTGCAAGCCAGGTAAGCATTCACGATCCTCCGTAGATCATTTATTCAAAGGGCGTTCGCAAGGCAATCGGTTCCGGGCACAGCCGCTTCCTGCACACTTTTTCGACTGAGCGCCGCTGGGGGCGGGTGAAGCACAGATTGTTCACATTCCACCAGGAAGAAGCCGTCGCGCCGGTCCGAGATTACCCCTAGAGTGACCGTCAAACCGCCTCGAGTACGCGGCGCAAGGGCTGCACAAAACGCAGATTTATAACATTTTACCCATGGCCGGTCAAACCGGCGCCCCGTGAAACAAAGGGCAGCAACCCCGTATCACGTCGAATACTGCGGCGAGACGCGGATGCAAAGCGATGGTAACATGCGAGATTCGTTTGAAGGCCATTTACCCTATACAGCCGGGGGTCCATGCGTAGCAAACAATTGTCATGGGCGGCGCGAATCGCTGCCGCAAGCAGCATATTGCGCCGCGAGGGGAATCCAGCCAACGTCCTTGTTTCCAAGCGCGTGGCCGCGCGAAAGAGGGCAGAGCGCGCATGAGGCATCATTTTTTCATCACCGGCACGGACGCGGGGGTTGGCAAGACGGTCCTTTCGGCACTGCTCTGCGCTGCCCTCGATGCGGTTTATTGGAAACCGATCCAGACCGGCACTCTTGAGGGCTCGGACCGCGTGACAGTCATGAGGCTGGCGGGGATTGGCACGGATCGAACGCTAGATGAAGTGTACAAATTTGTACCTCCGGTTTCTCCCGATCTCGCGGCGCGCTGGGCAGGAGTGGAAATCGACCTCGGGCGCATCAGCATGGCCAACAGCTTGATCAACGACTGGCTGATCGTCGAGGGGGCCGGAGGAGTGCTGGTACCCATCAACCAGAAGCAGTTTGTGCTTGACCTCATGGTGAAATTCAAGTTGCCGGTGATCGTGGCGGCACGCAGCGCGCTGGGAACGGTGAATCACACGCTGCTGACGCTAGCGGCGCTGCACGCGGCGGAACTGCCGGTTCACGGCGTGGTGCTGATTGGCGATCAGAACCGAGAAAACCGCGAAACCATCGAACGGTTCGGCCACGTCCGGGTCATCGGAGAAATTCCCAAGCTGCCCAATCTGCACCGCACGGCGCTCATGCAAGTCTTCATGAATCATTTCGATCGCGCGGCTTTTGCGCAATAAATGCGCGCTGACATCTGCCGTCTGCGCCGAGATCCGATGCCCCACCCAAACAAATTGCTGCAAACGGATGGGAGGAGTTCCTTTTGGCCACGAGTTTGAACGGATGGAAACAGAAAATCGTGGCGTTTGCAGGCGGACTGGGCGCGCCTGGACTTTTTCTAATTTCCTTCCTGGATTCTTCGGTGCTCACGTTTCCAATCATCAACGATTTGTTGCTGATCGAGTTGTCCATTCAGCATCCGGCGCGGATGTCATTGTATGCGTTCATGGCGGCGCTCGGTTCGGTGCTGGGTTGCGTGGTGTTGTATTTCATTGCGCGAAAGGGCGGGGAAGCGCTGTTTCACAGCAAGGCCGGAAAGCACTCACACGCCATTCGTCACTGGGTGGAAGAGAATGGTTTCTTGGGAATGCTGGTCGCGGCGCTTCTGCCGCCGCCGACGCCATTCAAGTTTTTTGTGTTTGCGGCGGGAGTGTTTGAAGTGCCGCTGTTCAGCTATACGTCGGCGATCACCATTGCACGATTATTTCGTTACTTTGGAATCGGATACCTGGCAATACGGTATGGGGCGGATGCGATTCCGTACCTGATGCACCACAAGCTCCAAGTGACCGTATTAGTGATCTCGCTTGTAATCGTGAGCTATGTGCTTTCCCGAATGCTACTCAGGCGGCGAACGCCGTCCGAGAACACGAACCGGCCTCCGCAAGTACCTCCTATCTGAGCCAGACTTCTCGAGACATGGGATCCCAAGCGAGTTCCTGAGAGAGCACCTTGAAGGAAGGATCGGTGTCGACCACGGCTTCGACACGCCAGCCAGAACTGGCGTCGCGCATGTAGGGGAACGCACGCAGGAGGACGTGAAATCCTGTGGGAGTTTTCTCGATGGTAGCTTTGGGGAAGCGCGCAATCTGGAGGAAGCGGCGCGCGGCTGCCGTATCGCGAGCCGCGTCGAGTGCGGGAGACGGTTCGGGCTTGTAGGAAGTCATGGCCGCGTCGGGGTCAAAAGAGGCGCCGGGGCCAACGTCAACTTCAACGTCATGCAGAGCGCGCTCGGTTTCCACAATGCCATGCCAGCGGGAAGGCGAACCCGATTCGGCAAACGCCGCGGCCTTGCGAGGCAGTTCGCCGCGGTAAGTGCGCGATTCCATGGCGGCCAAGGCGTTGGCATGGAGGACGGCGCGCAGAACGACGTAAAGAATCACGGCGGCTAGAGCGAGAGACGCACCCACTTTGCCGCGCGGGCCCTTTGATTTTGCGCCGATTTCCTCGGTGACGAGCCTGCTGAGCGCGGGGAAGAGAATTCCGGCGAGAAGAATTCCCACAATCCAAAGATCGCTGTGGGCGACCCAGTCCAAAGCAAAGCGGCGGGCTGAAAAGGGCCAAAGGAGTTCGACTCCAGCGCTTTGGCAGACGTCCATGAGCAAATGAAAGACGGCGGCGGCGAGAGCGGCGAAGAAGACGGGCAGCGGAGAAACTTGCTGTTCCGTAGATCCGCGTTTGCGCAGGAGGAAGGGAAGAGTGACAAGGAGACTAAGCAGCAAGGCCGCGAGCACGGAGTGACAATAGGTGCGGTAAAAGTTGAGGAAGGCGGAGGGCCCGAAATACGCACTCGACAAATCGATGTCGGCGATGGTTCCTGCAACGAGCATGGCAATCGTGGCGGGGCGAGGAAGGCGCGGAAAGGCGGCGCGCCTGAGGGAGTAGGAGGCCAGGGCATGGGTGAGGGGATCCACGGAAAGAGTTATCTCACAGAGAGCGATGCGGCGTCAGTAGCAGTAACAGGGTGGGTGATGAGAGTCGTGAGACTCGCCGGCTCCCTAATAGAACGGACTGACGGATACCAAGAATCTTCCTCACTTTGGCAACTGCCTTCACTTTCTGGCGCAACGCAAAGGTCCCCAGGCTCACATCTGATTCTATGTATTTTGTATTCAACAGCTTAGAGGCTGGCGATCAGTTTCAAACTGGGACCATGAATTGCTTTTGACTCTCGATGGTTTCCTCTGTCCCTACGGAAACTTCAAAAAGAGGACCTCCAATGAACAGATTCGCCCGCCGTCTGTTTGTGTTCGCCTGTCTACTTTTGGCAGTTTTGATCCCGCTTGCGCCCGTCGGCCTCGCCCAGACTGGACAAGGCCAGTGGCAAACCTTGCCGTACACCATGCCGATCAATCCCATTCACGCGGCACTTCTGAACAACGGTAAGGTGGTCATCGTTTCCGGCTCCGGCAACGTGGCCGGAAATACGAGTTTCCGGGCTGCGCTCTGGGATCCCCAGGCTGGCACCATCACGACGCAACCCGTCGGCTGGGACATGTTCTGCAACGGCATGGTGGTTCTCCCCGATGGGCGCCCGTTCGTGATGGGCGGCACGTTGCAGTACGATCCGTTCCACGGCGAACTGCGCACCTCCACGTACGACCCCGCCACCAATACCTTCACCGACCAGCAGTCCATGGCGCACGGCCGCTGGTATCCCACGGGCACCGTTCTGGGCGACGGTCGCGTAATGGTTTTCTCCGGTCTTAGTGAAACAGGCAGTACCAACACTTCCGTTGAGTTCTATAGCGCCGGCTCCGGCTGGAGCGCCGCTTTCTCCGCCCCGTGGACCCCGCCTCTTTACCCCCGTCTGCACGTGCTCCCCAACGGAAATGTTTTTTACTCGGGCTCAACCACCGGTTCCAGCCTCTTCAATCCTGCAACGCACACTTGGACCACGAACGTGGCCTTCACAAATTACAATGGGACACGGACGTATGGCACATCCATTCTCCTTCCCCTGACTCCCGCCAACAACTACACGCCCAAAGTGTTGATCATGGGAGGCGGCAGCCCCTCCACCAACACCAGCGAAATCATTGACCTCTCTGCCGCTACGCCGAAGTGGGTCTACGGCCCCACCATGTCGCAACCGCGCATTGAGATGAATGCCACGATTCTCCCCAATGGCCGGGTCCTTGCGGTCGGCGGCTCCCTCAATGACGAAGACACCGCCACCGCCAGCCTGAAAGCTGACCTTTATGATCCTGGAACCAATACCTTCAGTCCCGCAGGCGCGGAGGTTTACGCGCGCCTCTATCACTCCGTCAGCTTGCTTCTGCCTGACGCCACGGTCTGGGTTGCCGGCGGCAATCCGCAGCGCGGCAATTACGAACCGCATATGGAAATCTACTCGCCGGCGTATCTCTTTAACGCAAACGGGACTCCTGCTACGCGTCCCACCATCACAAGCACATCTTCGTCGATCATTGGGTACGGCGGCGCGTTCCAGGTGCAAACTCCCGACGCTGCCAACGTCTCCAGCGTCGTCCTGATGCGGAACGGTGCGGTCACTCACGCTTTCGACATGGACCAGCGCTACGTTGGACTCTCCTTCACCGCAGGCACTGGCGTCCTCAACGTTACCGGCCCGCCAAATGGCAACATTGCGCCGCCGGGTTACTACATGCTGTTTATTCTCAATAGCGCCGGCGTTCCTTCCGTCGCCGCAATGGTTCAAGTCTCTCTGGCTGCGAATGATGTGCCTCCCACCGGCACGATCACCAGCCCTGCCTCGAACGTCACCATCTCTACGGGCCAATCGGTATCTTATTCCGGCACAGGTAACGATCCCGACGGCACAATCAGCGCCTATTCGTGGTCTTTCCCCGGCGGGAATCCCAGCTCCAGCAATCTCGCTAATCCAGGGAATGTAACCTACGCCACTCCGGGGACTTACGTCACGACGTTTACTGTCACCGACAACGTTGGCCTGACCGATCCCAATCCGCCGACACGCACCATTACTGTCCAGCCCGATTTCTCACTCTCTGCATCGCCTGCCTCGCGAACCGTCGCACAGGGTGGCGGCACATCGTTCACAGCTACAGTCACGGCCGGGACAGGTTTCAGCGGAACCGTCTCTCTCAGCGTTAACGGCCTGCCAGCGGGCGCGAGCGCTTCGTTTAATCCGGCGTCCATCTCCACATCCGGCTCGAGCACTCTGAGCGTTTCCACGAGTTCGTCGACTGCTCCGGGCAGTTATCCGTTGACGATTACCGCCACCAGCGGCACTTTGAGCCATACGGCGAATGTCACGCTAGTTGTGAGCGCGGACTTTTCCGTTGCTGCCACCCCTTCCAGCGCTACCGTCTCGCGCGGCTCCAGCGCACGCTACACTGTCAGCGTCACGCCTGGCTCCGGTTTCAACGGCACCGTAAGCTTCAGCGTTAGCGGACTGCCCCGCCGCGCGAACGCCAGCTTCAATCCTTCGTCCGTCACAACTTCTGGTTCGTCGACTTTAACTGTGAGCACCATGCGCAAGACGCCAACCGGCACCTTTACCCTGACCATCTCCGCCACTAGTGGCGGCTTGACGCACACGCAGCAGGTAACCCTAACGGTTCAGTAGAGCGAAACCGTAAAATACTTCCTAGTGCCAGGGGTCGTCGCCTCTTCGCGGACGACTCCATGCGCAGCGTGTCTGCGCATCCGCTGAGTCCTTGTTCTAAAACTGGCTCAGGGCACGAGAACAATTGCATCCAAGGAGGAGAAGCATGCACATTTCGCGCAGAAACCTTCTTCGCAGTCTCGGAACCGGCGCCGTCGTTGGAGCGGCCACCTCCACGCTTCGCGGCTGGCCGATTGCCCCGGCGACCGAAGAGGCGCTGTGGCGTAACTCCGTACCCATGTCACGGCTGCCGGATGGTGCTACCGCCGCGGACCCTATCCTTCTCTATCGCAACGAGAATCCTTACGGTCCGTCGGAAAAAGTTCTCGGCGTGCTGCGCGAATCCGCCGCCATCGGCAATCGCTACCCACGCACCGAGTACGAGACGCTCACGGACAAGCTCGCCGCGCTGCACAAGGTGAAGCGCGAACAAATCGTGCTTGGCTGCGGCTCCGGCGAAATCCTGTGCATGGCTGCGGCCGCTTTTCTGGGGTCCGGCAAAAAACTCGTGCAAGCCGCGCCTACTTTTCCCGCGCTCGGCAAACTCGCGCAAGGCGCGGGCAGCGAAATCGCGGACGTTCCTCTGAACAAGCGCTACGAACATGACCTCAGCGTCATGCTCGACCGCGCGCGCACATCGGCCGGGCTCGTGTATATCGTGAATCCCAACAATCCCACCGGCACAATCACGCCGCGGAAGGAGATCGAAGCGTTTCTCACCAAGCTGCCAGCAAACGTGATCGTGCTGATTGACGAGGCCTATCATCACTTTGCCAGCCCGAGCGCTTCCTACGAGTCTTTCGTTGACCGGCCCATCGGCGATCCGCGCGTCATCGTCTCTCGAACCTTCTCCAAGATTTATGGGCTTGCCGGAATGCGCATCGGCTATGCCGTTGCCACCCCGGAAATCGCCAAACGCCTCGCCGCCGGCTTCCCCAGCTGGAGTGTCAGCGTAGTCTCCGCGCGCGCTGCCTCCGCCGCGCTCGATGATGTCGACTACGTGCGGCTCGGCATAAAGCGAAACGCTGACGACCGCCAGGAGTTCATGAACCAGGTTAACGCGCGCATGCTTCGAGCCATCGATTCGCAAACCAATTTCGTGATGGTGAATCCCATGCGCCCGCCCGACGAAGTCATCGAGCACCTCAAGAAAAACGACATTCTCATTGGCCCCAAATATCCGGCTCTCGACAAATACATCCGGGTCTCTCTGGGCACGCCGAGCGAAATGCTAGCCTTCTGGCGCGCATGGGACCTCATGCCTACGACGGGCAAAATGGCGATGTAGGGCGGGATTCTAAATTGGAGAGCCGGGGACGAGGAGTTTTAGGGCTCGGGGAACGATCTTGAATTCGACGGGGAGGCGGGCGAGAGGCTCGCCGTCGACTTGGGCGTAGACGGGATTCGAATCGAGGGGTTCGCAAACCACAGCGTCGGACTTGTAGAAATGGACGCCTTCAGTCCCGCGCAAATTACCCATCCAGAGCGTTGGCAAGTAGCTCAAATAGCGGAAGCCGCTTTGCGTGGTCAGGGTCATGACCTCGAACTGATCTTCGAAGAGATCGGCGTTGGTCGTGATTTTGAAGGGCCCGCCGTAGTTCTTTGTGCGGCCGACGATGGCAAGAGAAGCGCCAAGTTTTTGATCGCCCATGCGAATGCGGAAGCGCTGGAAATTGTAACGGAAGACTTCGCGGGCGCCTTCCCACCAATAGGCCAGCATGCCTATGCGGGCTTTCAGGTCGAGGTCGAGGGAGTAGACGATCATGCCGTCGGGGCCCGCCCCGCCCACGCTTAGAAAATACTTTTTCTTTCCGGGATGTTCGAGAGGAGTGGCCAAGCCGAGCGCAATTTCTTTTACGGTGCCGCGAACGAGCTTTTCGGCGGCACTAGGAATGTCCCAGGGCAAGTCCAATTCCTTGGCGAGGATGTTGGCGGTGCCTCCGGGAAGAAGAGCAAGAGGAACGCGGTGGCCGTTTTGGTTGGCGGCCAGGCCGTTGACGACTTCGTTGAGCGTGCCGTCGCCACCGCAGGCGATGACGAGGCCGCGGCCTTCTGAAGCTGCGCGTTGCGCGATTTCGGTGGCATGGCCTGGGCCGGTGGTTTCCGCAAGTTCAGATTCGATGCCGCGGGAGGCGAAAATGTGGCGCGCGGTATCGAGCGTGTGGCGGCGGCCTTTGCCACCTCCGCCGGCGTTGGGGTTGTGAATCAGCAGAGCGTTTCTGAGATTTGTGGTCATCGTTGGTTCGTGTTCATGCCGTTCGTGCGCCAAGACATTCATTCTATATAATACCAGCCGATTTCATGCACTCTATCCTGCAATCGAGTGCTAAGAGAGATTCCTCGTCCCGTAGAAGCATTCGAGACGCAAAAAACGCGCTTCGCTCGGAATGACGGGCGGGAGAGAGTGCCGAGGGTTTCATGGCCAAAGCTGCGCCGGCTAGCGTCAAAAAAGAGATTGAAGAACTTCGCGAGAAGCTGCGCTACCACGAATACCGCTATTACGTGCTCGACGATCCGGAGATTTCGGACGCCGCGTACGACCGGATGATGAGCCGCTTGAAAGAGTTGGAGGCAGCGTATCCGGAACTGGTGACGCCGGATTCTCCCACTGTGCGCGTGGGCGGAGCGCCGCGCGAGGGGTTTTCCACGGTGCGGCACGCGCGGCCGATGCTCAGCCTGGACAATGCGTTTTCCTATGATGCGTTGCGGGAGTGGGACCGCAGGGTGAGAGAACTTAGCGGACAAGAAAAGATCGGATACGTTGCGGAACACAAATTCGACGGGCTGAGCATCTCGCTGCAATATGAAGATGGAATTTTGTCGCGCGGCGTTACACGTGGCGATGGAACCACCGGAGAGGAAGTTACGCCGAACGCGAAGGCGATTCGCTCGATTCCGCTGCGCGTGGACGCCGGGATATTGAAAAAGGTGAAGCTGCCGCCTGATTTCGAAGTGCGCGGCGAAGTGATGATGACGAAGAAGGCGTTCGAAGCGCTGAACCGGGAGCAGGAGCGGATTGGCGGCAAGATTTTTGTGAATGCGAGGAACTCGGCGGCGGGAGCGGTGCGCGTGCTCGATTCGTCGATCACGGCGGCGCGGCGACTGGATTTTTTTGCGTACTACCTGCTGGTGGATGGAAAAGTACCGTTTGCGAAACATTCGGAGTCCTTGCAAGCATTGAAGCAATTACGGTTCCGCGCTTCGGACGACTGGAAACTTTGCGCGGGAATCGAGGCGGTGGTCGCGTATTGCGAGGACTGGGACGCGAAGCGGGAGAAGCTGCCGTATGAAATTGACGGCGTGGTGATCAAAGTGAACTCGGTTGCCATTCAAAATGAACTGGGTTACACGGCGAAGGCGCCGCGGTGGGCGATTGCGTACAAGTATCCCGCGCGGCAGGAGACGACGGTGGTGAACGACATCATCGTCCAAGTGGGCCGGACGGGAACGCTGACGCCGGTGGCGGTGCTCGAACCGGTGCAAGTGGGAGGCGTCACTGTCAGCCGTTCCACGCTCCATAACATGGATGAAATCGAGCGGCTGGGACTGCAGATCGGCGATACCGTGCTGATCGAGCGGGCGGGAGAAGTGATCCCGCATGTGCTCAAGGTGGTCAAGGAAGGGAAGAACCGGAAGCCGTTTCGCATGCCGAAGCATTGCCCGGAGTGCGGGAGCACGATTCATCACGTGGAAGGGGAGGTGGCGTATCGCTGCGTAAATGCGGCGTGCCCGGCGAAGAGGAGGGAATCGATTCTGCACTTTGCAGGCCGGCATGCGATGAACATTGACGGGCTGGGAGACAAGATTGTGGATCAGCTTGTGGACAAAGGCTTGGTAAAAGACGTCGCGGATCTTTACGCGCTGAAGGAAGACGAATTGGCTGGGCTGGAGCGCATGGCGGAAAAATCAGCGCAGAACTTGCTGGAGGAAATCGAGGCGAGCAAGAAGAATTCGCTGGCGCGGCTGATTTATGCGCTGGGAATTCAGTTTGTGGGCGAGCGGACGGCGCAATTGCTGGCGGAACATTTTTCTTCACTGGAGGAATTGGCGGCGGCGAAGGAGGAGCAGCTTGAGGAAGTGCCGGAGGTCGGGCCAAAAGTGGCGGCGAGCATCGTTGAATTTTTCTCGGAGCCGGCAAATCGCCAGCTCATCAAGAAGCTGCGCAAGGCGGGCGTGCATCCGACGGCAGAAAAGCGCGTGGTGAAGAGCCAGAAACTTGCCGGCAAGAGTTTTGTCTTTACGGGAAGTCTTGCGAATCGTTCGCGGGAGGAAGCGGGCGAGCTCGTTATTCAGCACGGAGGGAAAGTTTCCGGCTCGGTGAGCAAGAAGACGGATTACGTCGTTGTGGGGACCGATCCGGGATCGAAATACGAGAAGGCCAAGGAACTCGGAGTCACGATCCTCACCGAAGGGGGGTTCGAAAAACTACTGGGACTATAGCGGCGGCACAGTGTTATCAGTGTTCGGGCTCAGTCTTTTTTCCTTCTACAAGCCGATCAATGAAGTCAAAAAACCGGTCGAGCGGCCAGAAAAGCACCTTTGGAAAAAGGAAGCCTCCAATGATTAGCAAGGCGAATAAAGCCTGCAGGAAGCGAGGATTTGGAACGGGAACATAGTTCTGGAGGGGCCATGTTCCATCTCTACGTGGAAAAACCAGCATAGCCACGAGAAAAGGCATCAGCAAAAATAGGACCAGCACAGCCATTGCGAACCATTCGCGAAGAGAAGCCTTTTTTAGCGGGTGTCCCCACAAGACCAAAATGTAGTGGTCGCCTCTCCGTAGTGCTCGAATGGCTGCGTCCCAACGTCGAACAATCTCTGGATTCTGACTCTTGATTCGCTTGTATGCATGGCCCATCAGCCTCGATATTTTCTTTTCGAACTGCGCGATGTCGTACTGGGCTTCAAATTCTTCGTTCAGTGTGGAGGGATCTTCAATGGCCTCAGGTCCTTCTGTAAAATACATCATCCTTTTTTCAAGGTCAGTTAGAGGCACGCCATCCAGCGCGGCCTGCTCTGCAGTCTGGGCGACGAGAAAATCCTTTGCTTCTCGGACTTTCATGGCCCGGATTGTATCGCTGGAATAACCACCACAACTACACATTTTCTGCTCCCAGTCAGGGTATAATTCAAACTGGCGGGCGGGCCGGGTGGTCGCTGGTCCCGGTCGTTAGCCGGCCTCTTACGAGGCCGGAGATGACCGAGGACGGGAGGAAAGTCCGGACACCGTCCTGAGGCACGCTCTTCACTTTTGTGGGGAGCGGAACTCTTGACAGGGCAACGCGCCTGGTAACGCCAGGGGGCGAATCCGGGAGGACAGGCAGGAATGCCTGTCCCACTAGAGGCGCCACGGAAAGTGCCACAGAGAATATACCGCCGGCGGAGCGCAGCACGGTGGCATCGCGCAGGGAAACCTGCGAGACGTCTTCGAAGAGCACGCATCGTTTGGCAAGGGTGAAAAGGTGGGGTAAGAGCCCACCGCTCCGGTGGTGACACCGGAGGCACGGAAAACCCCGCGCGGTGCAAGGCCAAATAGGAGGGGAGAGCCGGCCCGGCTCGATGAGCGAAAGCTCCTTCTGCGGTGGCGCAAGCCATCTCGGAGGAAAACCCTCGGGTAGGCTGCTGGAGTCACGGTGCGAATCGTGACCTAGAGGAATGATCGCCGCGCATGCCAGCCGTTTTGCGGTTTGCGTGCGGCACAGAATCCGGCTTACAGGCCCGTCCGCCACTTTTCAACAATTTACAGGCAACCTAACCCTTACCTAACCAACTGTCTGGCCATTGGAGACCGTTTCTTTGGATGGCACCAGTAGGATTAAGCATTTTCCTCGACGCAGTTTTGAAGACTTTTTTGACGGATTCTTAGGTAATCAACCGTCTTGCCTTTCGAAATCCTCAAGCGTAATAGGCTATATTGGGCGGAGATGGTCTAACTCGGCAAGGCGTCCTGTTCCCACGGGAAAATGCGGGTTCAAATCCTAGCTCTCCGCTCCAACCTCCACATGGAATCGGCGCAGTGCCGGAACTGGACCAGGAGCGTTTGCCCTGCCGTCCACAAAACCAGGTGAACTCCTGCAGATAAATCAACGTTGCCGGACCATTGCCTAGCCACTTTCGCGCCCTCAATACTCATTTACTGAATCCGGCTTTCACGCTCGCCCGCCAACTTATTCGATAGTCTCCGCACTCCTCTCCCGGAACTCGCCAATAACTTGCGAATGAGGGACTTACAAGTTGCCGACAGCAGGATTCCGTGTATTATCTGGGCATACGTTACGTCAGGAATCCGCCAGGGGCGACCTTTCCGAGACCAAACGGGGAATCCAGTTTCTCAGGACCGAGGAGCGCGCTCACGTGAGCCGAGGCAGTTTACTACTCAGAATGGAATTGCGGAGCAATCCTGAGATGCTCTGCGTGGTGCGAAACGCAGTGGGAGAACTCACCGCCAAGTTAGGATTTTCCGAGCCAGATTGCCGTGCCGTAGTCCGCGCCGTCGACGAAGCGCTGACCAATATCATTCGCCACGCCTACCTTGGAAATCCGGAACAGCCCATCGATGCCTCCTTCCACCGGATTGATGCGCCGAAAGATGGCCAATCAGGAGATGCTCTTGAAATCGTGCTGGAAGATAACGGAGTGACAGCGAATCCGGAGAAGATGTGCGGGCGCGCGCTCGAGGATATCCGGCCAGGCGGCTTGGGCCTGCACTTTATTCGCGAATGCATGGATACAGTAGAATTCAGCCGCAACAACGGCAGAAATCAGCTTCGGCTGGTGAAGTTTTTGCATGTGCAGGCGCCTAAGAAAGGCGCCTGAGGAGAATCCATCTTGCAGATTGCCGCACGCCACTTGGACAAGACCACCATTTTTGACATTTCGGGAGACATCGATCTCGCGACGTCACCTCAACTGCGGAAGGCGCTGTTGCGCGAGCTTCGCGAACTGAAAATGCCGCGCGTGGTGCTCAACCTGGGTGCCGTTCGCTACATTGATAGTTCCGGAGTGGCGTCGCTGGTGGAAGGGCTCAAAGCCTCGCGAGACGTGGGCTCACGCTTGATCTTGTTCGGCTTGAATAAAACGGTGAGAGAGGTTCTGCAACTTTCCAAACTAGTGAGAATTTTCGAGATTTACGAAAACGAAGCACAATCCGTTGCGCCCTGAGCCTGCTAGATCCGCAAATCGAGGAAGCCCGGCGAGAGCAATGTGGAACTGACGACGCAAATTGGAGAATCGGTTACCGACGGGCTTGCGTATCTGGGGGCGCTGACCACGCTGGGAACCCGGGCCGCGTATTTCACGTTCATCGCTCCCTTACGGGGCAAGCCGCTGCGTTTGCAGCGCGCCATTTCGCAGGCCATGCAGACCGGTGTCGGGGCATTGCCCATCCTTTCCCTCATAACGTTTTTCATTGGGCTGATTCTGGCGCTCCAAAGCGCTTATGAGCTGCGCAAGTTTGGCGCCATAAATTTCGTCGCCAGTGCCGTGGCAATTTCCATGACGCGGGAACTCGGGCCGCTGATTACCGCCATCGTGGTCATCGGACGGTCCGGCTCGGCGTTCGCCGCGGAAATCGGCACAATGAAGGTGACGGAAGAAATCGATGCGCTGGAAACCATGGCCATCGATCCGATTCACTTTCTGGTGGCGCCGAAATTCACCGCCATGATCGTGATGCTGCCGTGCCTGACGATATGGGCGAACTCCATGGGCATTCTCGGCGGAGCGCTCTTTGGCGTGACGCAGGCGGATTTTACGTGGTTCCGTTATATTCAGGCCTCGCTGGACGCCCTGTTTTTGCGCGACATCACCACAGGCTTAGTCAAAAGCGTTATGTTCGGTATTACTATTACGGCCGTGGGATGCCACGAAGGGCTGTCCACCGGCGCGGGCGCGGAACAAGTCGGGCGATCAACCACGCGGGCCGTGGTAGTGTCCATATTCCTGGTAATACTGGTGGACCTCGTCTTTACCGCGCTCTTTTTCTTTATGAGTGAAAGATAGGATTTGGATTTCGTCATGGGACACAGCAACAGTGCGGCGACGGCGATGACGGATACAGAGTCGATGATCTCATTGCGGAATCTTCGCGTCAGTTACGGCGAACGCGAAATTTTGCACGGCATCGGCTTTGACGTGATGCGCGGCGAAACCCTGGTGATTCTGGGCGGTTCCGGTTCCGGCAAGAGCACGCTGCTTCGCACGCTGGTGGGCCTCGAAAGGCCGAGCTCCGGCGAGATCTGGCTCAAGGGCAAAAACATCGCGGCGATTTCGTCCGGCGAGATGGACGAAATCCGGAAGAAAATTGGTATGTCGTTTCAAGGCGGCGCCCTATTCGGCTCGATGACCGTCGGAGAGAACGTCGCGCTGCCCCTCCGCGAACACACCAAACTCGAAGAGTCGACCATCGAAATCATTTTGCGGTTGAAGCTGGATCAGGTCGGTTTGTCGGGGTACGAAAACTATATGCCATCGCAGTTGAGCGGTGGCATGAAGAAGCGCGCCGCGGTGGCGCGAGCATTGGCCATGGATCCTGAGATTCTATTTTTTGACGAGCCTTCCGCGGGGCTGGACCCTATTATTGCTGCCGGCGTGGATCAGCTGATCCTTGAGCTCAAGCAGGCGTTTCACATGACTATTATCGTGGTCACGCACGAACTGGCCAGCGCATTCCTGATTGCCGACCGCATGGTGCTGATCGACAAGGGCAACGTGGTAGCTATCGGAACAACCGAAGCAATGCGTTCGAGCACGCATCCGCGCGTGCGGCAATTTCTCGACCGCATTGCCGAACCGGCAGTCTCCGAAGAATTGGACTATCTGCAAATGCTGACGGAAGAACACCGCCATCCGGGCCGTTAAAGGCGGGGAAGAGAGGTGGGTCATGGAAGCGAAACGCGAACAAGCCATGGTGGGATTGTTTGTCCTGATCGCCGCGGCGGTATTGGTGGCTACTGTTTTCGCGCTTACCGGCGCGTTTGGGAGCGCAGCCGCGACGTACCGTGCGGATTTTCCATTTGCCGGCGGATTGGAACCGGGCGCGAGCGTGCGCTACGCGGGCGGGCCGAAAGTCGGCCGCGTCGAGAAATTGCAGCTGGACCCGAAGAATCCTTCGCGGATCGAAATAACGTTCAGCGTGAAGTCCGGCTTGCCCGTCAAAACGGATAGCCACGTAAAGATCATGAGTTTGAGTCCGCTGGGCGACAATCACCTGGAAATTGTTCCGGGAACAGAAAAGGCCGCGATGGCAGCGACGGGTACAATCCTGCCCTCCGACCCCTACGTGGACTTTAATGCGCTCACGGCAAAGATCAATGACATTGCGCCACAGGCGCAGCAACTTCTCAAGACTCTCAACGACCGCGCGGGCGATCTGCAAATAACGCTGGCCCGCGTCAACGATCTGTTGAACGATTCGAATCGAGCGAACCTGGCCGGGACGCTGGCCGAAACTCGCGGGATGATCGCGGAGAATCGCGCCCCTGTGAAGGCGACGGTGCAGAACTTAAATTCGGCAACGAAAAAGCTGGAGCCCCTGCTGGAGGATTTGCGGAAGACCTCGGCGCAGGCCAATGAGGCGTTGAATCATGTCGATTCTTTGATTGGAGAGAATCGCGCCGACGTTCGCCAGGCGGTAATCGAATTGCGGCGCTCTCTTGCTACCGTAACCGAACTAACCGGGCGGTTGGATCAAACGCTTGACGTTAACTCCGAGAACATCGATGAGCTGCTCGAAAATTTGCGTCATGTGAGTCAGAATCTCAAGGAATTTACGTACACCATCAAGACCAGGCCTTACACGCTCATCCGGTCGAATAACCCGCGCGAGCACAAACCGGGGGAAAGGCAATGAGCCAGGTGCGGGGTGACGTTGAGCCGCGATACTTGAAAAGAGTACCCATCGGATTGGAAGAAAAATGTCGTGGAACGGCTAGACGTGCTCTGTTCACGACCGTCGCGCTGACGATTGGTTTGTTGAACGGCTGCGGCGCCACGCGCCCGAGCAAGTATTACCAGCTTACCGTTCCAGCCGACGCGCCTGCGGTCGAAAGGGCGGACGCTGTTCCCGTGTCGCTGCTCCTGGGCGGACTGATGACTTCGCACTTGTATCGCGAAGATCGCATCGTCTACGGCAACGGTCCTGAGCAGTTAGGCACTTATGAGTATCAGCGTTGGGCGGAGCCGCCGGCAGAAATGATTCAGGAGGTGTTGCTGCGGCACCTGCGAGCGTCGGGCCGCTACCGCGCTGTCCATTACCGGCGCAGCAATATGAAGGGAGACTTCGCCCTCCGCGGGCATCTTTACGATTTCAAGGAACTCACCGGGTCGCAGATGTCAGCGAGAGTCACATTCGATTTGGAAATGCGCGACCTGAAAAATGGCGCGACCGTTTGGACCCACTACTACACCCACGACGAACCCACTGCGGGGAAAGATGTTCCGGCAGTCGTCGCGGCGTTGGATAAGAATGTCCAGCGTGCTGTGCAAGAAATTGTGGAAAGTCTGGACCAGTACTTCGCGTCCCATCCTGTCAAATAGGTTGAATCCTGCACCTTTCCGCGCTGGAGCAAAGCTGTGCCCCTAAGCCACGCGACGAAGCGTCAGTAGCGTTATGTCATCCTCCAACTCGCTTTCCCGGCCACGGTAAAGATGCACGCCCTCGAGCAACGCATGAGAAAAATCATGCAGCACCAGCGGCTGAGGCAATTTGAGCCGCGTACTTTCCGCAAGTCGTAAAAACCCCTTGGCAGTGAGTTGCTCGCCCGCTGGCGAGCGGACCTCAGTTGCGCCATCGGAAAACGCGAGAATCATGTCGCCGTGGTTCAGCCGCACGCTTTGTTGGTTGTAGGTTTCGCCCGTGATGTATCCCAGCGGCAAGCCCTCCAATCCCTCGCCCAACTCCAGGAACCGCCGCTCGCGCTCGCGCCACAGAAGTATTCTCGGGTGCGCTGCATATGCAAAGTTAAACTCACCGCTTGTCCCGTCAAAAGTTCCTGTGACGACCGTAGTCAGGCGCAGAGGACCTTTCGATTTTTCATTGGAGAGCGTAAAGGCATCGTTCAGTGCCGCCAACAAACCCGCCGTGTCTCGAACGTCTTGGAACTTGTGCAGAAGGTGATGAACATGCCGCGCTACGCCGCTGGCCGTGTAACCGTGGCCCACGCAATCCGCGAGGACCACGCGGGCGAGATTGTCGCTGCAAGAAAATACCGCGGATAAATCGCCGCCCTTGTCTCCGCCGGAGGGTACGGCGATAACGTCGCTTTCTAATCCCGCGAGCTCCAGTGAACGGTGCGCTTTTTCATTTCCGGCCCACAGTTCCATGCAGCCGAACGGCCGCATCGCGGTTTTCGTGCAATCCAATTGTTCGGGTTCGACTTTCTTGAACTTCATGCCCAGTTTGATGCTCGGAGGGCTCTCCTTGGTGCAGCCATTGTCCCGCAATCCACCAGCAAGCCTCTCACTTTTCCTGGCACCTGCCGTATGATGCTCGCATGCGGCTCCTGCTCGTTGAAGACGATGGGCGCATTGCGCGATTCGTGGCCAAGGGCTTGCGCGAACAAGCCTACGCCGTGGATATCGCCAACAGCGGCGACGACGCGCTCTATCAGGCAGCGATCAATACCTACGACCTGGTAATTCTCGATGTCATGATTCCCGGCCGCAACGGTTTTGAAGTTTGCCGCGACCTGCGAAAATCGGGGCAACGCATGCCCATTTTGATGCTGACCGCGCGCGATGCCGTGGAAGACCGCATCGCCGGCCTCGATCACGGCGCCGACGACTACCTCACCAAGCCGTTCGAATTCCGCGAATTGCTTGCGCGTCTCCGCGCGTTGCTGCGCCGTTCCGGTGAGCTGCGCCCCGCCAAAATAACCGTCGCCGACCTTGTCCTGGATACCGCAGCGCAAAGCGTTTCCCGGGCTGGCCGCAGTGTGCCACTCACCGCCAAGGAATATGCGCTGCTCGAATATCTGGCGCGCAACACCGGCCGCGTCGTCGGACGTGCGGAAATTGCCGAGCACGTGTGGGATGAAACATTCGATCCCTTCTCGAATCTGATCGAGGTTTACGTGAATCGCGTGCGCCGCAAAATTGACGCGGATTCCAGGAAACCGTTGCTTCATACCCGCCGCGGCGCCGGCTACTTCTTCGGCCCTCTGACTGATTCGGAAGCCGCAGACGCAGCCGACGAAAGCATCTCGTCACGTCATCGTGCCAAGGCCACGTCTCCAGGCCGGAAGAACCATGCTTGACTCCGTCCGCGTTCGGCTCACTCTTTGGTACACGGCCGTCTTGACGCTCGTTCTGATTGCGCTCTCGACGATCACGTACTTTATTTTTTGGCGGAGCACGGTTCAGCGCACCGATGTGAACCTCGCCGAACTCTCCGAAGCCTTCCTCACCACTCTTGATGCGGAAGTGAACGATCAAAGCGGCCCCGATTCGCTGAGACTCGCCGGACAAGTGGCCATCACGGAACATCGCTTTCGCGATCACGTATTCGCGATTTTTGATGACGCAGGAAATATCGTCGTCAGTTCTCAAGAGGTCCCGCCTGCTTCCTCCACCGCGCCTTTTTCCTCGCCTTCCTTTCAGCATTTTTTCGATGCCTCTTCTCGCGCCGACCGATTATTTGGCAAGGTTAAAGGCGGCAGGGATGGCTACCGCGGATTTGCGCGGCATTTTTCATCATTGGGAAGGACATATACCATCGTCATCCTGCAATCGCTTCACCAGCAACAAGAGATGCTCGAAGAAGTCACCGCAACATTCGCATGGGTTATCCCGATCGCTATCGTGCTAGCCAGCGCGGGCGGCTACTTTCTCGCGCGCAAGAGCCTCGCTCCCGTCGTGGCCATGAGCACGCAAGCTGGCCGCATCGGCGCTGCCAATCTGCACGAGCGGCTGGCGGTCCAGAATGACAGGGACGAACTGGGGCACCTCGCCCAGTCGTTCAATGGTTTGCTGGACCGCCTCAGCCAGTCATTTGAACGCCAGCGGCGCTTCATGGCTGATGCCTCGCACGAGTTGCGCACGCCGGTTGCGATTTTGCGCGGTGAAGCGGAGGTCGCCCTTTCGCAGCAGGAGCGTTCGTTGGAGGAATACCGCGAATCTCTGGGTGTACTTCACCAGGAAGCCGAGCGGCTTACGCACATCGTCGAGGATCTCTTTACGCTTACGCGAGCAGACGCCGGGCAATATCCACTCCAGCCACGCGATTTTTATCTCGATGAACTGATTGCTGAGAGCGTGCATTCGGCCAGGACTTTGGCTCTCGCAAAAAAGATTTGTCTCAATCTCGAAGAAGCATCCGAGTCTCCCATTCATGCGGATGAATCCTTGTTGCGCCGCATGATCCTCAATCTTCTGGATAACGCCATTAAGTACACTCCGGAGGGTGGAAGCGTCAGCGTTACGTGCCGTCGGGGGGGAAAGGAATATGCCTTGAGCATCACCGATACGGGGGGTGGCATTCCAGCGGACCTGCAGCCCCGCATCTTCGAGCGCTTTTTCCGCGCTGACAAAGCGCGCTCCCGTACTGAAAACGACGGCGGTGGCGCCGGCCTCGGCCTGTCCATTTCCCGCTGGATTGCCGAGGCCCATCACGGCCGTTTGGAACTGACGCATTCCAACCCGGCCGGAAGCACTTTTACAGCGTACCTCCCGGCGGAGCCGCTTCCCTCTGCAACTGGCAGTTAATCCTGTGTTTAGCTTCGTTTCGTTACTATAACTTCTTCCTGCCGCGCCCTATTTTCGTCCGGCCCAGGAGTCGAACACTTATGAAAACGCTTCGCACCCTCGTTCTGCCGTGGACCTCGGTGGCTGCCCTGTTCGTGTCTCTTGTGGGGAGTGCCGGAGCGCAGGAATCGCCAGCCCCCGCAGGTACAGTGCCTGCCAATAATGCCCAACAGACGCCGCCTCCTGCTTCGCCGGTGCTCCGCCTCACGTTCGAAGATGCCCTTGTGCGCGCCAGAAAGAACAGCACGCAATTCCTGGCCGCGCAGACCGACGCCGCGATTGTACGTCAGGACCGTTATCAAGCCGCAGCGGTCCTGCTCCCCACCGTCACGTACAACAATCAGGCGCTCTACACGCAGAGCAACGGGCCAGGCAATCCCGTGAGGTACATCGCCAACAACGCTGTTCACGAATACATCAGTCAGGCCAACGTGCGCGAGTCCATCGATTTACTGTCCGTCTCGAATTACCGCCGGGCTTCCGCGGCGTCTGCTCTTGCGAAAGCGCGCGCGGAAATTGCTTCGCGCGGGCTTGTTGTTACCGTCGTCCAGAGCTACTACGCTGTGGCAGCTGCACAGCAGAAGCTGGAAGCCGCGAAGAAAAATGGAGACGAAGGCGACAGTTTCCTAAAACTGACCCAAGACCTCGAAAGAGGAGGAGAAGTCGCGCACGCCGACGTCATCAAGGCGGAGCTGCAAGTCCAAGACCGCCATCGGCAACTGCTGGAGGCGCAGCTTGGGCTTCTGAATGCCCGGCTCGATTTTGCAGTGCTGATCTTTCCCGACTTCAACGACAATTTTGAACTTGCCGAAGATCTTCACGCGAGTGTTCCGCTGCCAACCCTAGCAGAAGTCCAGCAGCGCGCCGCTCGCGACAATCCCGATCTTCGCGCCGCGCTAGCTGCGGTGCAGCAAGCCGGCCACGACGTCACCGGCGCGCGCGCTGGCTATCTGCCCTCGCTTAGTTTCGATTATTGGTACGGAATCGACGCCCCGCAGTTTGCTGTGAACGGTCCGAACGGAGTTTCCAATCTCGGCTCTTCCGCCGCCGCAACCGTGAATATTCCTGTGTGGAATTGGGGCGCCACGCAGAGCCGGATCAAGCAGGCGGAGCTGCGGCGCACGCAAGCCCAGCAGGAACTCTCCCTCGCCCAGCGCAAGCTCCTCGCTGAAATAAAGTCTCTCTACGCTGAAGCGGAAACGGCTTTGAACGAACTCAGCGGACTCAACCGCGCGGCTGAACTCTCAGCAGAAAGCCTGCGTCTCATCACTCTCCGCTACAAGGGAGGGGAAGCCACCGTTCTGGAAGTCGTGGACGCCCAGACCACTTTCGCGCAAGCCAACGCCGCCTACCACGACGGAGCCGTGCGCTATCGCGTCGCTTTGGCCAATTTGCAAACGCTGACGGGGGTTCTAACAACTCCATGACCTCGACGACCATCACCACTCTGGCATCGCGCTGCAAAGCGGCGGCTTTTTTCACCGCCATCGCGGTGATACTCCGCATCGCCACCGGTTGCAGCAAGGACGAAAAAGAAAAAGAACCCGTCGTCTCCGTGCAAACCACGCCTGCTCGGCGCGCTCCCATCTCACAAGTGATTTCGGCGGAAGCCGTAGTCTATCCGCTGGAGCAAGCCACAGTCGCGCCAAAGATCAGTTCGACCATCAAGAAATTCTACGTGCAACGAAGCGCGCGAGTTAAAAAAGGACAATTGCTTGCAGAGCTGGAAAACAAGGATCTGTCCGCCGCCGCGGAATCCACCAAGGGCGATTTCGAGCAAGCGGACGCCAACTACGTAACCACCGTTGATGCCAGCCTTCCGCAGCAGATTCAAAAGGCACAGCTCGACGCCGTCGCCGCGAAGTCGAATTTCGAAGCGCAACAGAAAGTCTATGAGAGCCGCAAGGAATTGTTCCAACAAGGAGCCATTCCCCGGAAAGACTTAGATTCCGCCGAAGTCGCTTTTCTTCAGGCCCGCAGCCAGAACGAGCAAGCGCAGAAACAACTTGCCGACCTTCAGCGCGTAGGAAAAGAGCAAACGCTCAAGTCCGTCCAGGGCTCGCGCGCGTCCGCCGAAGGCAGAATGAGGGGCGCCGAAGCACTGCTCAGTTATTCCAGAATCGCGAGTCCCATCGACGGCGTCGTCACTGATCGCCCGCTTTTTGAAGGTGACCTCGCCACCGCCAATCAACCCTTGCTCACCGTGATGAATACATCTCGGCTCATCGCGAAAGCACACATCGCTCAATCCGAAGCAGCGGTTCTGAAAGTGGGCAATCCCGCGGAGCTGAAAATCCCCGCTCTTGAAGGGCCCGTCAAAGGCCGCGTCAGTTTGGTCAGCCCCGCACTCGATCCCGGCAGCACCACGATTGAAGTATGGGTTGAAGCGTCCAAGCCGGACCCAGCGCTGAAACCCGGCATGACCGTGCAACTTTCCATGACCGCCAAAACGGTGAAAGACGCGCTCGTCGTGCCCACTCCCGCGATTTACAAAAATCCCGAGGGAACGGATTATGTTTTGCTCGTCGGCTCCGATGGCCACGCGCGTCTCAAAACCGTTCAAGTGGGCGTGCGCAACGCCGAATTCACCCAAATCGTCAGTGGCGTTGCCGCCGGCGATCCGGTTATCAGCTCGGGAGGCTACGGGCTTCCGGATAACACCCAGGTTAAGATCGAAACACCGGCGCCGGTGGAAAAAGACTCCGATAACAAATCCGGCAAGTCCGAAAAGCCTGCCGCTGCAGCGAAACCCGCCGCCAAGGACAAGGACTAAACGCGCATGGATCTTCCTCCAGATTCTCCGCGCATCGCACATCCTTCAAGCAAGCCGAATGCGCCCTGGTTCCAGCGGCTCTCCCGTCCCATTCTGTTCTTGATTGTCACTCTGATGCTCGTCGGCGCGTGCCTCGCCTTCACCATCCCCGTTGCGGTGTTTCCGAATACGGATTTTCCCCGCATCGTCATTGGCATCGACAACGGCGTGATGCCCATCGACCAGATGCTGGTGGTCATCACGCGCCCCGTCGAAGAAGCCGTCAACAGCGTTCCCGGTTTACAAAAAGTTCAGTCGATTACCAGCCGCGGTTCCGCGGAGGTCGATCTTTTCTTTGACTGGACGAGCGACATGATTCTGACGCTGCAGCGCGTCGATGCCGTCGTCGCTCGCTTGCAGTCGGAATTGCCGCCGACGGCCAAGATTGAGACGCATCGCCTCACCTTCGCCACGTTTCCCATTCTCGGCTACAGCCTGACGTCCGACACCATTCCTCAGAATAAGCTTTGGGAAATTGCCACCTACGACCTCAAGCCGCGCGTCAACCGGCTCGATGGTGTCGCTTCCGTTCTCATTCAAGGTGGCCGCGTTCCGGAATTCCAGGTCATGCCCGAGCCGGCTCGCCTTCTTGCAGCCGGCATCACCGTCAACGATATTCTCGATGCCATCCGCCGCACGAACCTCATCGACTCGCCCGGTCTTATCGAGAACAATCATCAATTGGTGCTCGGCCTGATTAGCGGCCAGGTGCGAACACCCGAGCAGCTCGGCCAGATTGTCGTGAAGACTTCAACAGCGGGCGTTCCCATTCGTCTCGGTGATATCGCGAACATTGCGCCGTCGGTTGCGCCGGTCTACACCATGGTCACGGCCAACGGCAAGCCCGCCGTCCTGCTTAGCGTGCATCGTCAGCCGGACAGCAATACGCTTGATGTCGCTAACGAAGTTCACGCTCAGATCGAAGAGATTCGCCCCACGCTTCCCCCCGGCGTGCGCATCGAGCCGTTCTACGATCAATCCACCATCGTTCACGAGTCCATCGCCAGTGTTCGTGATGCAGTGCTCCTGGGACTCCTGCTTTCTTCCGTTATCCTCGTTCTGTTTTTGCGTGACTGGGGCACATCGCTTGTGGCGGGCCTCGTGATTCCGGCAACCTTGCTCATCACCTTCATCGTCCTCAGGCTCACGGGCCAAAGCTTCAATCTCATGACCCTTGGCGGTCTTGCCGCCGCTGTCGGCCTGGTCATTGATGACGCCATCGTAGTCCTCGAAAACATCGTCTTGCATCGCGACGCCGGTCAGGGCCGCTTCGAGGCGATTCAAAGCGCACTCAAAGAAATGACGATTCCATTGATCGGCTCGACTGTCACGCCGATTGTTGTTTTTCTTCCGCTGATCTCCATCACCGGCGTGACCGGAAGCTTTTTCCGCGCGCTCGCCGTTACCATGACCGTGTCGCTTTTTACGTCGCTTCTGCTCGCTTTGTCCTGGACGCCCACGCTCAGCCAGTATCTTGTCCGCCGCCGCACGACGCCACCCGCCGAAGCGGAGTCATCACATGGCGGTGATGCTGCCGCGCTTCTTGCCGCCGAAGAAGCCCATCTGTCCGGTTTTTTCGGCCGTGTGGTTGCGTTTTATGCGCGCGCGATGGAAGCGGTTCTCAAGCGGCCTTTTCTTTTGGCCGGAAGTTCCGCCCTCATCGTTATCCTCGCGTTGGTTTGTTATAAAGCGCTCGGTTCCGACCTCCTTCCCGAAATGGACGAGGGCGGCTTCATTCTCGATTATTGGACTCCTCCTGGCAGTTCACTCGCGGAATCCGACCGCATCCTCCAGCACATCGAAGAAATCGTTCGCTCGCAGCCTGAAGTCGAAAACACTTCGCGCCGTACTGGTTTGCAGCTTGGCCTCGCGGCGGTCACGGAAGCCAATCGCGGCGACTTCACCGTCAAGCTCAAGCGCGACCGCAAGCGCGGCATCGACGAGGTCATCTCCGACGTTCGCTCGGAGATCGAGCAGACCGAGCCTGCCGCCAAGGTGGAATTCATCCAGGTCTTGCAGGACATGATCGGCGACCTCACCAGCCAGCCGGAGCCCATCGTCATTAAACTCTTCTCGCAGGACCCCAAGCTCCTCGCGAACACCGCCCCGCGCGTCGCCGACGCCATTCAAAAAGTTCACGGCGTCGTAGACGTGCTTGACGGCATCGAGAACACCATCAGCGGGCCCGCAACCACGTTTCAGATCAATCCTGCCGTGGCTGCGCGCGCGGGCTTCACCCCCGAAGAGGTTGCTGTGGATGCTTCTGCCATTCTGGAGGGCGAGCCGGCCGCCACGCCCGTCGTAGTAAACGATCGCGCTTACACCATCCGCGTTCGATTTCCGGAACAAGGTCGCTCGACTTTAGATCGTATGAGCAACACGCTCCTCACCAGCGCCACCGGTCGCACCGCGACTCTCGGCTCCCTTGCAACCGTTAGCTCGGACCCTGGGCAAACAGAAATTCGCCGCGAGAATCTTCAGCGCCTTGTGGAAGTGACGGGGCGCTTCGAAGGCGTGGACCTTGGTTCGGGCATCGCTTCGGTCAAGAAAGCTGTCAACGATCTCCATCTTCCGTCTTCCATCCGCGTGGAATACGGCGGCACTTACGCCGAACAGCTGAAATCTTTCCGCGACCTCCTGATGGTTCTTCTGCTGGCGCTGGTTTTGCTGTTCGCCGTGCTCTTATTTGAATTCCGCACGTTCTCCGCACCTACCGCGATTCTGGCTTCCGCCTTGCTCTCGACCTTTGGCGGCTTGCTCGCACTTCTCGTCACTCGTACGACGTTTAACGTCGCTTCCTTCATGGGCATGATCATGGTCATCGGCATCGTGGCAAAAAACGGCATTCTCCTTTTGGACGCCGAGCACCGCTTCCGCGCTCTCGGTTTTTCCTCTAAAGATTCCATGATTCAGGCTGGCCGCCGCCGTCTTCGTCCCATCGCTATGACAGCTCTCGCCACCGTCGCCGGCATGCTCCCATTGGCTTTTGCCATCGGGAAGGGCTCCCAGATGCTCAAGCCGCTCGCCATCACTGTTGTTGGCGGCATTCTGAGCTCCATGGTGCTTTCGCTCATCTTCACTCCCGCGATTCATTTTTATCTCCAACCCGGAAAAACGGCTCAAGAATAATTCTGAATAACGGCATTGCCTCTGCTCCAGGGCAGGCGTAGACTGCGATGCAGTAGTCATTCTTTGTTATATCTTTCTCATCTCGCTTTCATTTCGCAGTCATAAATCTGACGTTTACTCCTTTCGCCGCGCTTTCGGGGTGTGCTTGAAAATCTAATCGCTGGAATCCCCTGGCGGAGATGAACTTTGCCGAGGTTTGCCCATGACCGTGGGTTCACTTCAATTCAAATTTGAAGGAGTCGCCATGCGAAGTTTCTGCGGTTTCCTATTTTTCTTCGTTTGCTCCCTATGGCTAATTCCAGCCGGGCAAGCGCAGTCGGGGAAGGGTGCGATCGCCGGACACGTTAGCGATAGTTCGGGTGGCGCGCTGGTTGGCGCTCAGGCTACGGTGCAGCCCAAGGGTGTGAGCGTCGTTTCCGACGCTCGCGGTCAGTTCTTCATAAGTGACCTTGAGCCGGGAAGCTACACCGTCACGATCACCTACGTTGGGTTCGCGGCCTTCACGCAAACGGTGAATGTCACTGCCGGCCAGGCCGCGAACATCGAGGCAAAACTCGGCGTGGAGTCGCAGAACCTTGAAGTTTTGGTCACCGCAGAGCGTGCCTCCGGCGAAGCCGAGGCCGTCAACCGCGAGCGCACCGCGGATAACATCGTCCAGGTGCTGCCCTCGGAAGTGATTCGCAGTTTGCCCAACGCCAACATGGCTGATGCCCTCGGCCGATTGCCCAGTGTGACCATTGAACGGGACGAAGGCGAAGGCAAATATGTGCAGATTCGGGGAACCGAGCCGCGCCTTGCGAACGTCACCATCGACGGCGTCAATACTCCTTCACCCGAATCCGGCGTGCGCCAAATCAAGCTGGATGCCATTCCTGCTGACATCGTCGAGTCCGTGGAAATCAATAAGACCCTCCAGGCCAACATGGACCCGGACGGCATTGGCGGCTCCGTGAACCTGGTCACTAAGACGGCTGGCGAACGGCCTACTGTCTCCGTCAGCGGGATGGGAGGATACACGCCTATCGTCAATGGTCGTGGTCTCGTCGAAACCGCTGCCACGGTCGGCCAGCGTTTTGGAACCAGCAAGCGACTCGGCGTGCTGATCGGCGGCACTTATGATTGGAACGGCCGCGGAATTGACGACCTCGAACCCGTCCCGGACCTAGCAACAGTTGGAGGACAACAGGTTCGAATCTTCGATTCCATGGATATTCGTGAGTACCGCTATTACCGCAGCCGCTGGGGGCTGGCGGGAAGTGCCGACTACAAGCCGTCAGACGGATCGACTATTTACATCCGTGGCCTTTACTCCGACTTCAAGAATTATGGCGACCGCTGGGTCTACTCGATCAACGACAACCTGTACAATAACGGTGGACCACCCAGTTTCAACGATCAGATCCGGCGGCCCGATTATGGCATCGGGAGCCTCCTGCTTGGCGGAAAGCATGTGCTCACGACGACTTGGTACGCTTGGGACATTTCGGCGTCTCGTTCCCGTCAGATTGGCGGAGTCGGTGACCGCACCGCATCTTTTAACGCCGACGGTCTGGCAACGAGCTCCTGCCAGTATGATCTGGCCAACACGAAGAGCCTGTATCTCCCTCAGTGGACCCCCAGCTGTTTCACGGAGGCGTACACCAACCAGAGCAATTTTCCTTTGTACCGCATGCAGGTAAACCATGGGCTTACGGCTCAATTGAATCTCCAGGGTTCCGGCGCGGCCGCCAAGCGCTATCATTTGGGATCCCACCTGTCCACCATCGAAATAGGCGGCAAGTTCCGCAACGCTCATAAGTTCGCCAACACCTTCACAGACAACTATTTTCCCAGCGGAACGGGAAACCCCCTCCTGTTGTCGCAGTTTCCCAGCAAGTTCTCAAATAGCAATTACTACAATGGTGCCTACAAATTGGGCCCTGACCCGAGTTTTACGGATATCTATAACGCCTTCAGCGCGGACCTCGCCGCGAATCCCGGCAATTACACGCTGGCGCAAGACACTTCCAGCCAGTTCGACTTTATCGAGAAGGTCAGCGCTGGCTACGTGATGAACACCATTGATTTCAACAAAATCCGCCTGGTCGCCGGTGTTCGCTTCGAGGGCACCAATCTCGATACTGCTACCCCCGTGTTTACTACTGATCCGGTCACCGGCAACCCCGTTTTCAGTGGTATTACCAAGCTTAACGGTTCTTACGTCAAGGTGTTGCCGAGCGCTTCTCTGCGATTTGCGCTCAAGAAGGACACCAACCTGCGCTTGGTCTACAGCCGTGGCTTTTCCCGTCCCAATCCGCAGGATATTGCCCAGGCGGTTTCCGTGGACAATACCGCCAACCCCATCCTCGTTGGCTTGGGCAATCCAAATCTAAGAGCCGAAACCGCGGACAACATCGATGTACTCTTCGAGCATTACCTGAATCCCTTCGGAATCATTACCGCTGGCTATTTCTACAAGAATCTGACGGACCCCATCATCACCCACCAATTTAATAACGTCACTACGGGGACTTTTGGTTCTACGACATGCGGCGCGCCCCCGACGGGGACTCCTTGCCGCGTTACTCAGCCAGTCAATGCCGGCAGCGCCTGGCTAAACGGCTTCGAGGCTGCCTATCTGCAACACCTCACCTTTCTTCCGGGCGCGTTCGGCGGTCTGGGAATCTCAGCAAACTACGGCTACACCGCTTCTCGCACTTCTTTTGGACCTGACTTCGGCCGTACCGATCATCCTCGGCTCGTGCGCAACGCGCCCCATACCTGGAACGTCAGCCCAACCTATGATCGCGGTCGCGTCTCGGTCCGCGTGGGGTTCTCCTACAACGCTGAAAATATCGCTGGTTATGGGGACGGCACTCCCGGTCCGTTCGGGGACAACTACTTCTATCCCCATCTTCAGTTCGACGCCCAGGGTAGCGTCAAAATGGCCCGTGGCCTGAGCTTTGTCATGTATGGTCTCAATCTCAATAACGAGGTCTTCGGTTTCTATAACGGTAGCCCTCAATTCATGGTCCAGCGCGAATTCTACAAGCCTACCGTCGCCGCCGGCTTCCGCTGGTCGCCACTGCATGAAAAATAGCCACTCCCGCGTAGCCGTGGGGAAGCCCTTCCGCCTCCGGCACACTGTCGCACTCTTGACGCCTGGGGCATGGACCGAGCCTAAAGACGACTGGGGTGCCGCACCCTTCGGTTCTGAGGGTGCGGGGTTTGACGCTTCTCTTGTTTCGGTTTCTCGATGTGACTTCTCGTTAGTCCGAAACAGGGTCTATGCGAATCAATCCGGCTTCTCCCTTGGTATAGGACGAAAAACTGCTCCACGGCCAATCCTTCGGATGACAAACTAATCTTCTTTCGACCGGGTTGCGGTGCATATAATGCAGTTTTTCCCGCAGCTTCTTTTCGCTCCATACGTTGAAATCGTAGAAACGCCTCTGCCAGAAATGTCTCTCGTCTGCTTGAGTTTCAGGAAAGCGCAGCTCCAACTGGCCCGGCGGGGATTTCCTCTTGCTGTTGCGCAGCGCCGCGGAAACTTTTTGCTTCAACACTTGC
>MNDE01000023.1:0-24715 GCA_001914785.1 Acidobacteria bacterium 13_2_20CM_57_17
CTCGGACGAACGATCACCCTAAACGAGCATGACTTCACGGTGATCGGCGTCGCTCCCAAGGATTTTGCCAGCCCCTTTGCGGGCCTCGCACTCGATGTGTGGACCCCGGTGATGATGAAGGACTACGTGGCCCGCCCGCATTTCTCACTCACCGATCGCGGTAGTCGTTGGCTGATGGTCATGGGCCGTCTTAAGCCCGGTGCGACAGTGCCCCAGGCACAAGCGAATATCGCTGCAATCGCCGGTCACTTGGAACAGAAATATCCACAAACCAACGAACAGCTGGGCGTTGCGGTTTACTCGGTGCTGCAGTCGCCGTTCAGCTTGAAACAGGACATGCGACCAGCGCTAGCGATTCTAATGGCCGCAGTTGGAGTCGTGCTGCTGATCGCTTGCGCCAATGTTGCGAACCTGCTGTTGGCGCGCGCTACGTCGCGGCGTAAGGAAATCGCTCTGCGCTTGGCCTTAGGCGGTAGCCGGGGACGATTGGTGCGGCAAATGCTGACCGAGAGTTTCGTGCTCGCTTCACTCGGCGCCGCATTGGGGCTTACGATCGCTTTCTGGACGGCCCGGTCGCTGGCGGCATTCCTTCCGCCCTATGCCAGTCGAGCTACGTTTGACACTCGGCCGGATGCAGTTGTCTTCGCGTTCACTCTCGGGCTGACAGGGATTACGACGCTCCTTTTCGGCTTGGCTCCAACGCTGCACGCCTCCAAGCAGGACCTGGTCACCGCCATGAAAGACAATACGGCCACGGTCGGACGCGGACCGCGCAAGGTTTCCCTGCGACACGCACTGGTGATCATTCAAGTCGCCCTCTCGATGGTGGCGTTGATCAGCGCGGGGCTATTTGTCCGCAGTCTGCGGCAAGCGTACAGGGCTGATCCGGGATTTGATTCTCACGGTGTTCTGCTCGCTTCGTTCGACCCGTTCCTGAGCGGCTACGATGAGAGCCGCGGGCGCGAATTCTATCGCCGGTCTGGTCGAGCGCGTCAGGACGTTGCCGGGCATTCAGTCGGCGACCCTAGCGCGACGCTTGCCGCTCACAGATGGCGGAATCGCGTTCGCAAATGTCGCGATCGACGGCTACGCGCCGGCTAAGGACGAAGACATGCGCCTGAATTATGAGACCGTCGGCCCACAGTATTTTCAGACGATGCGCATCCCGTTCGTGCATGGCAGGGACTTCGATGAGCGAGATCAGGACGGCGCTCCTGGCGTGGTGATCATCAACGAGACGATGGCGCGACGCTACTGGCACGGAGGCGACGCCCTCGGGAGGCGCCTAAAACTGACCAAGGATTGGCTGGAAATCGTTGGCATCGCCAAAGATGTGAAGTACCGCAGCTTGAGGGAAGCGCCCCAGCCATTTCTCTACCTGCCCTTGCTCCAGGACTATCGCTCGAACATGATTTTAGTCGCGCGCACGGTTATCGAACCGGAAAAGATGTTCCAACCGGTGCGCGTCGAAGTCGCTGCAATCGATTCTGAGATACCCATCTTCGACTTTAAGACGTTCGACGAACACGTCGGCATCTCGCTCTATTTACAGCGCATGGCAGCAACGCTTTTGAGCATCTTCGGTCTGCTCGCACTTTCGTTGGTCGCAATTGGACTTTACGGTGTGATGGCTTACTCAGTCAGCCAGCGCACGCGTGAGCTTGGCATTCGCGTCTCCGTCGGAGCGGAGCGACGCGATATCTTCAAACTCATTCTTGGGCAGGGAGTGGTCATATCTGTCGTCGGTTTGCTCGCCGGTCTGGTCGCCGCCCTCGCTGTGACCCGCTTGACCGCTAGGTTGCTGTACAGGATCAGTGCAACCGATCCGGTTACGTTCATCGTGATCGCCCTGCTGCTTTTGTGCGTAACGTTGCTGGCATGCTATTTCCCGGCGCGCAGGGCGACCAAGGTCGACCCGATGACTGCGCTGCGATTCGAATAACGCACATCGGTGTCGGCGATGAACACCCCCTGAGCGTTGCCCTAGCCGCCGCTCAGGTTCACGTTTTCGGTCTCGCGAGCAGCTTTTTCATTCACCGTTTCCAGATAGACTTCAGCATTGATTTAAGAGGATGACGCGGACAGTCTTTCTAGGTTGTGCAGCAATCGCAAGCTAGTTTGGAAGAATGAACGGCTATCCATCCCTCTCGCAGAACGAGGGGAGTGAGAGCCACAGCAGCAACAGGGTCGGCCCATGACTTGCCCCCAATCGCGTTTATCATCAGACCAGCCAGAGCAATCCATGCCATATAACCGCAGAGGGCAGATTCCGCAGCATCGGCCTTCAGAGCGGCACTTGATGTGACGACTGCTAGCTTTCGTTTCCTACTGGCGAGCCAAGGCATTGCAACTGCGGCAGCCAACAAGATTCCAATTCCTACTAAACTCCGCTGCGCTTCGCGATATCCAAGTAAATTCAGAACGGAAGTCAGCATCACGAGTCCCGCCAGCCCGAAAAGCAAAACTCCGGCAATCCGAGCTGCCCGTGCCTCATTGAGTTCGAACCGAAAACGCCAGAACACGACGGCTGCCGAAAGCAGTTCGATCAAACTGTCTCCTCCGAAAGCAAAGAGAGCGGGACTGTGGGAACTCCAAGCGGACCCGAGCGAAACAACAGCCTCTACGGTCATCCAGACGATGGTAAGAACTTGAAGTTGAAGAACACGCCGAGAGACATCCGGCAGCTCGCATGATGTGGCTGCGCTCATGGGTTGTTCCGTGTGATTCTGCTCATTCGACCTTGCAGTAGCAAAACAGAAACTGCTGGGTAGTGCCAAATGGTGTGCGATGCAGTTCTTTGGAGCTCTCCACCAAACGAAATCGCACCCCAAACTGGTCGTGAAGTGATTCGGCGTCATAGCGAACAACGTCGAGCCCACTGCATTTAGTAGGACCCTCTGGCCCGAATGTGCTGACAATTACGTGACCGCCCGGCCTGACGGCATGGGCGACGTTGCGGACATAAGCAATGCGTTGCTCGCTCGCAGTAAGAAAATGAAACACCGCGCGGTCGTGCCACACGTCGTAAGCTCCGGGCTCGAGCTCTGCTTCCGTGATATCGGCGGCGAGCCAATGGATCAGTTCTGCGGCCAAACCCAAGCGCCTCTTGGTCACGTCGATAGCGGTTTGAGAAACATCGAGGACGGTGATGTTCTCATAGCCCCGCGCAAGGAGGTCATCAACGAGTGTAGATTCGCCTCCGCCGATGTCAATGATGGAGGCTGTGCGGGCATCTGCCGCCCGCACTATCAGAGCAAGCGAGGTTTCAAGGTGCGGACGGTACCAACTGACCGCATCTGGTGCCTTGGTCGTGTAGACCTTTTCCCAATGCGTCTTTGTATCCATGCAAGCATTCCCACTACCCGATAGTTTACAACTAAAACTTTATCCGGAGACGAAGTCTGCGCCGCGGGCCCCCACCTTCAGGTGTGTGTTAGACGGCGATCCCTCGGTGATATAGGTCGAATGTCCAAACGAGCGTTTCGCGCCGCGTGTCGCGCACGAGCCCCGCAGACTCCAACACCGCTCCCATGCGATCTGGCGTGTGAACAAAGGCCCGAAACTCCTTGCCCGTTATCCGCATCCAGAGGTTTTCCAGCACAATCAGGGTCCGCACATACCAACGGTCTCGGGGATAGGTGAACGCGAGCAGTTGGCGCGCCCGCCCCGCAGCTTTCTGGAGCAGCGCTTCAGCGTCCGGGTAGCAGCAGACGACGCGGTCGAGTGTCACCACGTCGGCGTCGGGCAAGGTGTCTGCGATCACGGCGAAGTCGCCCAGGATAAATTGAGTGGGGCGTGTTCCGTACTGTGATCCGGCCTCGCGCCGCGCAACCTCCAAATAGGCAGGTGACGCTTCCACGATGGTAGCGCTGGCAATGCCGGTGTCGGCTAGCTCCCTGCTGATGACTCCTATCCCGCCACCGATATCCAGAAGCCGCCGTCCCTCTAGCGGCCAGCGGCGAAGTTCTGCCAGCAGGAGCCGTGTGGTAGCGTCCGCACCACGTCGTCGGTAGCGCCGCACGTCGCGCTCAGCCACCTTGTGATTGAACTGCGCCTCCGCAGCGCAATATGCAGTGCAGCACACCATGCTGAACTCCTAGGCCGAATCGGACGTACCCGCGAGCCCTACGTTCTCCAGGCTGTAGGTGCTATTCGGCGGGAACCACAGATTCTACCGTCACGGCCTCACCCTTCACAGTGCCTTTCACAGTGACCTTCTTTGCCGCGTATTTGTCGAGCTCGGCTTCGTGACCTTCAAGCGTATAGACGCTCTTCCCGACAACGAGGGCATACTTAGTCCCCTGCTTCACGCAATATCGCAGACAATCCGCATCCGGCTTGTCCTTCATCATGTGAGTTTGGCCGCACATTGCGTCGCTCACGACTCCAGTCAGTGTTTTCTGTTCACCGGACGCCTGGGCAAGCATTGAAACAGTTCCCACGAGTGTTGTCGCTGCCAGAGCAAGAATTGGTTTTGCTGAGATCACGGTTTTGATCATACTTTCTCCTTTATTTGAAATAACGAGTTAGAACTCATTTACTTGCTCTAGTGTTTGCTGCCTGAGGCTGTGCACAAATCTTTGTCGCATTGCCTTTGTGCTTCCTGGTCAATGGCCACCTCCTCTAGCCGCGAGCTGTAATCCTGTCCTAGCTGTAATTGCTGCCGCGCGTCGAGGCGCAGCGCGCAATGAATCATCCATCGGCATGGTCGCGGTCTTTGGCTTGCATCCTTACCTTCGCCGCCGAATCGACCGAGAGGTTGTTTCCGGTGGACGCCCCGTAACCGTGGCACGCCCTCCGGCAAATTTTTCGAGCTCAGTTCTATGACCCTGCAGGATATAGACCTTCTTGCCGACGACGAGCACATAGTCCGCACCATCTTCAACGCACTTCAGGCTGCATGAATAGTTGGTTTGGCCCTTGCGATTGTGCCAGCCTTTGCATGCCGCATCGCTGATAGTTCCGGTTAATGTCTTCTCCAACCCGGAGTTCTCGGCGGGAGGCAAATTACTGGGAGCTTGAGCCCAAACCGGAGCCAGGGCCGCTGTCAACGAGAGTAATGCAGTGCTTAATAGACTTGAGATGGTGTGGTTATACATGTCCTCTCCTTCACGCCTTGAGACTTCGATCACTTCGAGCTTCCGAGATTGGTCCATTGCTTCTGAATGATTGCAGTTCGGATCTCCTCGTCGGTCCTACCTTGTCGGTGTAGCTGACCGGCCAAGCGAGCCTCGTTGATGCAAATGTTGCAGCTCGTGGAGTGCAAGCTCGCGAAACAATCGAGCAAACTGCGATGCCCTTGGCGCTGGCAATAGCAATAACAAGGCTGCTGTGCGAGAACGTCCGGGATTTCCTTCGCGGCGGAATAAGCTTCGCGGACATCCGCGATTTGGAACTGAGCAGGGTCCAGCGTCTGAGGGAACGGCATGGCGTCTTTTGCTTGCTTGAAGTAGACGGGGACTTGGTTCAGATCGGGCCGAACCGAGCGGGATGATGAAACGTGGTAGACCGCGTAAATCCCGCCCACACACATCAAGAGAAACGCCGCTCCAAAAGCAATCGCAGACTTGCTTTCTGCTAGCGTTGGTTTTGCCAGTTTGTTTTTTTTCCTCATACTCTCCCTCCAAATGCCTATACGGCAGGCTCCTGGCTTTTCGGTTGCAACGTTCCGCGTCGAAGTGCACGTTCCTTCATCAGCGCGAAGAACACCGGCACCAGAATCAGAACGTGAATCGTTGAGGTGATCATGCCGCCGACGAGGGGTGCGGCAATTGGTTTCATCACATCGGCGCCGACGCCGGTTTCCCAGAGAATCGGAATCAGGCTGGCGAGCACAACGCAGACCGTCATTAGTTTTGGCCGCAGACGGTGGACCGCCCCTTCGATCACTGCGGCTTCGATATCTTCGTGGCGCAGAGGAACGCCAGACTTGAGCCGGTGATCCAGGGCTTCATGCAGATATACAACCATGACGACGCCGGTTTCAACGGCAATGCCGAAGAGAGCGATGTAGCCGACCCAGACCGCCACGCTGAAGTTGTAGCCGAGCAACTTCTGCAGAATCAGGCCGCCCGTCAGTGCATAGATCGTCGGGAAAATGAGGACAGCAGCCTCGGTGACGGAATGAAACACCACGTAGAGCAACATAAAGATGACAAAAAAGACGATCGGCAGAATGAGTTGCAGCCGCTCTTTGGCCCGGAGTTCGAACTCGTACTCGCCGGACCATTTGTAAGTAAAGCCGGGAGGCAAGTTGAGTTTTTGCTTGAGCAAATTAGTCGCGTGTGTGACGAAGCCGCCGTAGTCTTTCGTGTTCAGATCGATGTACACATAGCCGGTCAGCGCCCCGTCTTCATCGCGGATCATGGAGGGTCCCCGGGAGAAAGAGATTTTCGCGACATCGGAAACTGGAATCTGTGCGCCAGAGGACGTGCCAATCAGGACGCGTCGCAATTCCTCCACGTTGTCCCTGAAGTCACGGCTGTACCGGACATTCACGGGATACCGCTCGCGGCCCTCGACATTCTCGGCGACCATTTCGCCGCCGATTCCCGAAGTGACCGCCTGTTGCACATCGGCAATCGTCAGACCATAGCGAGCCGCCTCAGGGCGGTTCACTTCGACGTTGAGATAGAAGCCTTGTGAAACGCGTTCAGCGAAGATGGAGCGCATCTCAGGAATCGCAGAGAGGATTTGTTGGACTTGCGCGCCAACTTGCTGGATGCCCTCCAGATTCGGCCCCTGAATCTTCAAACCGAGAGGCGTCTTGATACCAGTTAGTTCCATATCGAGGCGGTTTTCGACCGGCATGGTCCAAGTGTTGGACAACCCAGGAAACTGGAGTTTCGCGTCCATTTCTTGAATGAGCTTTTCGTAGGTCATCCCCGGCCGCCATTGACTGCGCGGCTTGAGCATTAGCGTTGTGTCATACATATCCAGGGGAGCATTATCAGTCGCGCTGTCGGATCGCCCGATGGAACCGAAGACGGTCTCGACTTCCGGGAACGTGCGAATGATCCGATCCTGTTCTTGGAGCAATTGCGATGCCTGCCCGATGGAGATTCCGGGCAAGGCTGTCGGCATGTAGAGAGCCGAACCTTCAAAGAGTGGCGGCATGAATTGGCTGCCGATGTGAAGCGCGAGCGGAAGTGTGACGATCAGAAAAACCAAATTGAGCAGCAAGGTGGTTTTGCGGAACCGCAAGCACAGTCGCAGAACCGGCAAGTAAAGAGCTTGGGTGATTCTTGAAATTGGATTCCGCGCTTCAGGTATCAGCCGTCCGCGGATGAACAGCACCATGAGTGCGGGCACAAGCGTGATAGCCAAGACGGAAGAAAAGCCAACGGACAGCGTCTTCGTCCACGCCAACGGACGAAACATGCGTCCTTCCTGTGCCTCCAGTAAAAAGACAGGCAGGAAGGAAACCACAATGATTACCAGCGAAAAGAAAATAGCGGGACCCACCTGTTTCGCGGAATCCAAGAGGATTTTCCGCCTCTGTGACTCAGAAAGAGGACCGGCTTCGGAGGATTGATGCTCGGAAAGCTGCCGGTATCCGTTTTCGACCATGACGATGGCGGCGTCCACGAGGACGCCAATCGCCAGTGCCAAACCGCCGAGCGACATGATGTTCGAGGTGACATGGAGGTAGTACATCGGGATGAAGGCTGCGAGCACGGCGATCGGTAGGGTCAGAATCGGAATCAACGCCGAACGGAAGTGGAATAAGAAGATGATGATGACTATGCTGACGATGGCGGCCTCTTCGAGCAGGTCGCGTTGCAGTGTTTCGATGGACGCATGAATCAATCCGGAGCGGTCATAACCGGAGACGACCTCGACGCCTGGAGGCAATGATGGTTTGATCTCAGCGAGCTTTTTCTTAACGCCATCAATGACGGTCAGAGCATTCATGCCGTCGCGCATCACGACAATCCCACCAACGGTTTCGCCTTCCCCTTGCCACTCTGCAACGCCTTCACGAATGTCCGGCCCGAACGTCACTGTTCCCAAATCTCGGACGAGAACTGGCGTGCCGTTCTTGGTTGCTACGGGTACGGTTTCTAGGTCGCTCAGCGAATGCAAATAGCCGAGTCCGCGAATCATGTATTCCGCTCCGCCCATTTCCAGCAGCCGTCCACCCACTTCGTTCGTACTGGCTCGAACTCTTTCGATGACGGTCGAGAGAGGGGCGCCATACGCGCGAAGTTTGTCAGGGTCCACGTTGACCTGATACTGGCGCACGAATCCGCCAATCGTGGCTACCTCAGCCACTCCTGGAACCGTTTCGAGCTGGTAGCGCAGGTACCAATCCTGAAGGCTGCGCAAATCGGCCAAACTGCGTTGATGGCTGTGGTCCACAAGCGCGTATTCATAGACCCAGCCTGCGCCAGTAGCGTCCGGCCCGATGACGGGATGCACTCCTGCTGGCAAACGTCCCGTGATCTGTTGCATGTACTCCAAGACACGCGATCGTGCCCAGTACAAGTCTGTAGTATCTTCAAACACCACGAAGACGTAGGAGTCGCCAAACATGGTTTGTGCCCGCACGGCCTTTACGTGCGGTGCGGCGAGAAGCGTAGTGACAATGGGATATGTGACCTGGTCTTCGATGAGGCTAGGAGGCTGACCCGCCCAAGGCGTGTGGATAATCACTTCCACATCGGAAATGTCCGGTAACGCGTCGAGGGGAATATGGCGCAGAGCCCAGATTCCCGTGAGCACCAGCAGGACTGTTCCCATGAAAACGAGGAAACGATTTTGCGCGCACCAATCAATCCACCGTGAGATCACGTTACATGCCTCCCGTGGCATTCACGCTCAATTGCTTGCTCGCGATGAGTTGGCCATTCTTTTTTGCGAGGATGGTGACTTGCCATGTTCCGCCGCTATCAAGCTGTCCCGAACCTTCATAGAGACCGTTGCCCTTGTCGCTGAGGGTGACGGGTGTACGCATCGATGCCATGCCCATCGCGGGCATCGCCGGCATGAAAAATGTCACACTGACTTCCGCACCGGAAATCGGTGCTCCACTCGCATCTGTAAGTTTCACGCGGAATTCGTTGCTTCCTTTCCGCGGTGTGGTCGGATCAGAGCTTAATTCGACAATTCCTTGCGGTGCGTTGGTAGTTGACGCCGCACCCGCGCCGGGCGGAGGTGGAACAAACGAACCGAGTGCAGCCTGAAGCTGGCTCTCGGAGTCGATCAGGAAGTTTGCGGAGGTAACAATCTGCTCCCCCGCTTTCAACCCCTTCAGCACGATAAGATCGTCACCCACGCGGGAGCCCAACTGCACCTCGCGCGGTTCGATGTAACCGTCGCTACGCTCGACAAAAGCAATCGCGCGAGTGCCGGACTGCAGGACGCCGCTTGCGGGGATAACAAGCTGGTTCCCCATCGGGACCTTCAGACTTACGTTGACGAACATGCCGGGTTTGAGTTGCAACCCGGGATTAGAAAAGACGACCCGCACCTTGGCCGTCCGGGTATCCATATCCACCTGCGGGTAGATAAAGTCCACACGGCCAGCAAACGTCCGGCCCGGATAGGTATTCACCGTGAGCGTTGCGGGAGCGCCGATCTTTATACGTTCGAGGTCGTTCTGGAAGACCTGTGCCTGAACCCAAACTGTGGAAAGGTCGGCGATGGTGTAGAGGCGCATTTCCGGCTGAACGGCAACACTGGGCAGAGCATTGCGTTCGGTGATGTAGCCAGAGACCGGCGAATCGACTTCCAGTTCCTGCTGCACTTGGCCGGTGGATTCGAGGCGAGTGATTTCTTTTTGCGGAACGCCCCACTGCTTGAGACGCTCCGCAGCCGCGTCGAGCAGCGATGCTGCGCTGAGGGCGACACCTTGCACCGTACTCTTCGCCACTTGCTGCCGAGTCTGCTTGGCCACTAAATATTCGCGTTCCGTCGCCACTAGCTCCGGGCTGTAAACTGTGAATAGCGGCTGCCCTTTCCGGACGTATTGGTAGGTGGCATCGGCAAACACTTTCTGGATATAGCCGGAGAACCGCACTTGGACGTAGGCCAGTCGCCTTTCGTCCACAGCGACACTGCCGGTGGTGCGAATCTCGTCTGCGACTGATTTCCGTTGGACCTTGCCGGTCTTGACCCCGATACTCTGCAAGCGCTGCGGAGAGATCTGCACCGGAACCAGCGGTGCTTCTGTCGATGCAGGGGGTGTGGCCATCGAGTCGGCCATGGAATCCTTCGCGGTGGAATTCGCCATTTTAGTTTCCGAAACCGCCATCGGCTTCACTGCGCGATAATGCAGCCACAACCCAACGAGCACGATGCCAAGCACGACGTTTCCAATCAATGCCGCCAAAAATCCAATGCGATACGTTTTCATCATTTCGCTCCCTCGTCATGCAATGACAGTCCAGTGAGCTGCTCGATGCGCGCGACGGCAGTCTGGTATTCGGCCATGTTCTGCCAGTAGTCCTCGTCGAGATGCAGTACATCGAGAAACGCCGTTAGCAGCGCCTGAAAATCCTGTTTGTTCGATTGGTAAGCCGCGAGACCTGATTGAAATTCCGAACGCGCCTGCGGAGACAGTCCTTCGCGGTGAATCTTGAGCAGTTCGGACGTCTGCTGCACGATCACGTATTGGGAGCGCAAATCCCCGGCGAGTTGCTGCGATTGCGCCTGGAGCTCACTTCGCGCACGAACCTGCTCCGATTCGGCTTGGGCCAGTTCGGGGCGTTGTTTGCGACTGCGATAGATCGGGACCTTGATGCCGACGCTCAGCATGTAGTAGGCGCGGAACTGGGTGGGGTCGGTGCGTTGCCACATGTACTGCACGTTGAAGTCGGGATAGAAATCTTTACGGGCTAGGTCCACTTGCAACGATTGCTTTTCAATCATCTTCTGCGCGCTAGCGATTTCCGGATTCTGTACTTGCGCCGCGGCCAGAAGATCGGCGTACGATTGCACAAGAGGTGTTTCGAGGAGATCGGCCGGCTCGATGTCCGGTGATTCCTGTGAACGGTTGAGGAGTTGTTTGAGCTGGGCTTCGAGCTTTCCGACCTGCAGGTGATGCATGGCGATTTCGCGAAGCAGCTTCGTTTTTTGTAGCTGCGCCTGGAGGACGTCTTGCTGTGTTCCCATGCCCGAGCGGTAGCGGGCGTCGGCGGCCTGTTCTACTTGCTTGAGCAACGCGCCGTCTTCTTCGAGGATCGTGAGTGTTTTGGACAGATACGCTAGCTGGAAATACGTGCCCTTCAGCTCAGCGAGGACGGCGCGGCGCACGGACTCGATCTGTTGCTGCGAAACATCCGCGTCGCGTTTCGCAATCTCACCCTTCAAGCGCAACTTGCCTGGGTACGGAATGTCTTGCGAAACACCGAGGCCGAGATAGGCAAAGTCGCTGTTGGTGTAGCCGGCAAAGGGGCGGGGACTACCCACGCTGACATGCTGCAAATTGAATTGCGGGTCGGGCAGCGTCGAGACTTGTGTCGGCACCTGTTTCGCCGCCTGCCAACCTTGTCGTGCCGCTTCGATTTGCGGATTGTTCTTCTCCGCTTCCGCGAGCAACTCGGAAAGTGGAGTGACCGTTCCCGCGTGCGACGATATTGACTCCTGGGCAAAAACATTTCCCGCTAAAACAGCGGAAAGCAAAATCACAGAAATACTTCGACTAAGACCTGCGCGCGCCAAGCGCGCACCGAAATTCGTTCTCGCTGTTGAAAACATCTTTTTCTCCTAAGCGTGCGTATCGAAGCCGCGGGACCGTCGGTGAGTCACCCAAAAGGGCCTCGACCGATATACGTCGGCAGGTTAGAGCCCTACCGAGACGCAGCAGCCGACCTGCTGCTGAACAGTAGATGGCGTAGAGAGGGACAATCGGGATACAAAAAGAGACAAGCCGGTGCGTTGCCGCACCGTTGAGCAGCGGATCAGATCAGGAGGGAAGAGTGAAGGGTGTACAGTTCGGGAGGCGAATGCGCCGGCGCCTCAAAATCCAAGCGAGATGCTTCGGCGTACGTCATTGCCTGCGGTGAAGCGAGAATATCGGTCGCGACCATCACGGGCGTATGGAGCGTTACGTGAGCGACGGGCAACACGCTGGGAGACTGAGGCGAAACCATCGCCTTGCAGCAATCGTGGCTCTGATTGGACGGATCGCAGGGCATGGTACCGCAGCACTTCATGCTTTGTTGGTCTTGCGTCATCGCGGACATGCAGTCCGCAAATTGCAGGCCCAAAAAGGCGACCACGGCCAAAACTACGAATAGTCTCTTGCCCATTATGCTGATTCGACCCTACGTGGATTAGACGCCTGAGTCAACGAAAGGATACACCGTTCGCCGTCGGATCGTTATTTGCGGAAGCGAATAGGGCTCGAACCGCGCCCATGCGTGACAGGCAGGAGGTCCTTTTCAAAGTGACTGAAGTGCGGTGAGGGAACTGATTCTGCGGCGCTGCCGTGACAGTGTAGGATTCTAACCAACGAGAGGGCAGCGTTCTAACCAACTGAACTACGTCCCCAGCCGTGGAATCAACAACTTAGCGTAAAACCTTGCAAAATAAGCCTTTGCAAGATTTGCATACAGCGCACTGTTCGCTTGCGGTGCATACGGTAGCAGCTGTCCCTGCCAAAACCGCCAATAAACCGCTAATAGGAATTCGTGCGTTCATGCGAGATTTATCCTAACACAAATGCCTGCCGAGGCGAAGCCGAGTCCGATGAATTTTGACGAATCGAGACAGCCGCCTCGTGATCGTAATTGCGGAGTATGAATGGGGAAAAATGGACTCAGCCGCAGAAACCTAGAAGCCACGGCTGAAAACAGTTGGTTTGGATTGCGAGCTTCCGAAGCTTTGGCACCTTCCCGGCAGTTCTGCAGATACGGGCGGGGAAGCTCTCCCGGCGCCGATGGAAATCATTCCAGAAGGGCACAGCACATCCATCATAGCGCCTTCTGGAAGCAGTCTCAGGGATTCAGGACAGCGTTGCGCCTAGCTTCAAGAAGTCTCGTGACCTTTTCCACCTTATCGGTGTCGACGCCCACGTCATTCAGCGCTTCGCGAAAGTGAGTAAGAAACCTATCGAAATGTCCGTCGTTTAATCCTTGGTCCCGGGCATGCGCATGAGCCGCATGGATATCTTTTCCCGTATAGACAACTCGTCCGCCGAGAAGCATGGAGATAAACATGCTTTGCCGAGAGCATAGTTGCGTCATGTCGGTAGTTTTAAAAAAAGGGCTAAGTGTTTCATCCGCGAACACTTTTCTATAAAAGGCTTCTGTAGCAGCCCAGACTGTTTGCCTTCCACCGATGAGATCATAGAGGTCATCGATCACTTGATCCTCCGGAAGTAAGAGCACGAGGCGGATTCTCGTTCAGTAACTGAGGTTCGCTGGTGCCGGTTATTGTAGCTTCCCCACCGGTGCAGTCAACGATTGCAGATCACTTGGCGTCACAAATTTCAACCTCTTGTTGGACGAACACTTCCGTCTCGACCTTCACAGCCGGAAACAGGGCGACTTTGCACTGAAGAGACCGTGCGACCAGGCACGATTGCTCGGCTTTCTCAAGAAGGCGAACGGCGCGGTCACGATCCTCTTCTTTCCGGAGAGTGACGGTTGGCCGCAATCGAATCTCTGAAAAGCGCCAACCGCTGTCCTGCTTGGTAAGCACACCTTCCGCGGCCAATCGCAAAGAGTCAAATTCCAGATGCGAGGTCTGTGCGATGCCTTCAAAAGTGCTGATGAAGCAGCTGGCCACGGCGGCGACCAGGAAATGTTCCGGAGTCCACCGGCCTACCTCACCTTGAAATTCAGGCGGCGGACTAAACGATATGGCCGGCAGGATTCCTTCGGCATGGACGACGCCGTTGCGTCCCCCTGCGCCGATGGCTTCAACACGATATTCGTGAATAGATTCCATAGCGTCCTCCTCGAACGTGACGGCGGGAGAGCAATTCGAACTCAGCCCACGTCACTGGTCCGAGGCTAGCAAATGGATCGTGCGGGCCGTGTGACCTACGGCACGCTCGAACGTGACGGTCGTCACAGCCAAGCGGACGCGCGTGGCGTATTGGTTGAAGCAGGGAGGTGGCTCATGCAAGCAGTTCAAGCAAGAACGAGAATTACACTGAAGAACATTTTGTTCGCCACTGACTTTTCACAGGCTGCGGACGCAGCTGCACCGATGGCGATCCAGATCGCGCGGCGTTATGGCGCAAAGGTGTATGGCGTACATGTGAATCGATTCGACGACTATACAGCTACTGCCCCCAATGCCTGGGCGGCGATGGCGGAAGCAGCGGAGAAGGAAACCAAGGAGGATGTAGGACGCCTGAATGAGCAGCTCCAGGGCATCGAACACGAAGTGGTGATCGGCGAGGGCAACATTTGCGAAGTGATGTCCAATCTGATCGAACAGAAAGAAATCGACCTGATCGTGCTTGGGACCAGCGGGCGCACGGGGCTCGAAAAGGTCATACTCGGTTCGGTTGCCGAACAGATCCTGCGGCAATCGCCGTGCCCCGTGCTGACGGTTGGCCCACACGTGAACCCTTGGTCTGACGAATACGTAAAGATGCGTAAAATCGTGTTTGCCACAGACCTGGCAACTGACACCCCAGTGGCGGCTCCCTACGCCATATCTCTGGCGCAGGAGAACCAAGCACATCTCGTGTTGCTGCACGTGATCGAAGACGCGAATGCAGGGGATCTGGTGGACAGCCCAGAAGTGGTGGATCTCAAGGCGCGAAAGCTGCAGCAATTGGTTACGGAGCAAGCCGGATTGTGGTGCGACCCAACCTACATCGTCGAGCAGGGACCAGCGGCAGAGAAGATCCTGGACGTTGCTAAACGGCGGCACACTGATCTGATCGTGATGGGAGCCCGGCCGGCAAAAGGGCTTGCAACGCATCTGAACATCGGAACAGTCCACAACGTTGTTTCGCAGGCAACGTGCCCAGTCCTCACGGTTCGTGGCTGAAGCGCAACGCGCCATCACACCGGCACCAGAGGCGCTGAAACAAAAGGGGGTTGAGGTTGCAGCGAGTTCTCGTGAAGTTCGCTGGCCTCAACCCCGGCAGGCGAGAGAATGCAGATTCTGAAAGCTGGCGTGCTCTATTTCGCAGTCGTTTTCGGAGCGGGATTCATCCTTGGCCCCATCCGCATTCTGTGGATCGCCCCGCGACTCGGCACAAGAATGGCCGAACTCTTGGAAATGCCCATCATGCTCGCGATCGCAATTGTGACAGCACGGTGGATCGTTCGGAGACTTGCTGTGCCTCCTACACCATCGAGTCGGCTCGGTATGGGTGGCATCGCACTTAGCCTACTGCTAATCGCAGAATTTACTCTTGTGCTCTGACTTCGAGGTCACTCGATCAAGGAGTACCTTGCTGCCCGAGATCCCGTAGCGGGAACAGTCTACTTTGTGGCGCTCGGAGTGTTTGCCGTCATGCCGCTTCTAGTGGCGAGAAGATCGGCCGGGGCGACCTGATTACGCAGGTGTGGCGTTTTGATTAGATCGCCCTCGCGTGGCCCTGGCTTCTTGCTGAAATCAGGCGCCAACAGTCTCGGGCGATAGCCCAGTCTTCTTGAGCGTGCACGACTAACACGCGAACTGTTGAATCGGAAAGCGAGATATCCTGGTCCGCAGATGCCTGCGCATTCTTCGCGCCGTCGAGTTTCAGACCAAGAAATCCGAAGTTGGCACAAGCCGCCGCTCGTACCTCAGGTGAATTCTCTCCGATCCCTGCAGTAAAGACCAACGCATCTATTCCGGCCAACACCGCAATCATTGCCCCAACACCAGCTTGAAGGCGATGGACGAACATCTCAAAAGCCAGCTTCGCCCGTGGATGGCCATCTCTCATCGCGGTCACGATCTGGCGCATGTCACCCGAAATCCCAGAGATTCCCAGCAGGCCTGATCTCGTGTTGAGCATCTCGTCGAGCTGCTGTCCCGTGAAGCCACCGTGCCGCATCAAGTAGGTCATTATCCCGGGGTCCACAGAACCTGACCGCGTTCCCATCATTAGCCCTTCTAGCGGTGTGAATCCCATGGTCGTATCGATGCTTCGCCCTTCGCGGATTGCCGCCAGAGAGCAACCATTTCCCAAATGGCAGGTTACGAGTTTCAGCGATCGTAAATCTCTGGCGAGGAGTTGTGCGGCGCGCTCGGCGCAATACTGATGATTGATCCCGTGAAATCCATAGCGACGGATCCCCTGTGCGAGCCATTCATAAGGGCCGGGGTATACGGCGGCTGGTTCCGGCAGCTTGCTGTGAAAGCCGGTGTCGAACACAGCCACCTGGAGAACCGTGCCGATACGTTTCTCGATAATCTTGATTCCTTCCAACTCGGCGCGATTATGCAATGGCGCAAAGACGGACATGCGCGCGATTGCAGATTTCACTTCCGGTGTGATGGCGGTTGGCTCCTGGAGGCTCTTACCACCGTGCACCACACGATGACCTACTACGTCGATCTCGAAAGGCGCAGAAAGTACATGCAGCTTTCCACTCCATAACGTATCCAACAGGCGTTCGATGGCATCCGAGCGCGACGCAACCTTGACGCGATCTTTCAGCTGCGACCCCTGTGAATTCTGTGCCTGGATATCGGCATGATCGCCGTTCCATTCGATCTTGCCTTCCCAGGCTGGTGCAGGCGGATGTGCAGGAAGGGTCTTTCCGATGTCGTACAGGCAGCTCTTCTGGCTGCTGGAACCTGAATTAAGCACTAGGATTTTCATAGCCTAATGAGGCCATTTCCAATCCCGGATTTCCGGCAAGTCGTCTCCATGTTCGCGGATGTATTGTTTGTGCTCGACGAGCTTATTGCGTAGGAACTGCTTGAAGTGCGCGCCGACGCGTTGCAAGCGAGGGACCCGGTCGATAACGTCGCCTGCAAGGTGATATCGGTCCAAATCGTTCAGAACAGTCATATCGAACGGAGTGGTCGTTGTTCCCTCCTCTTTGTATCCGCGGACGTGGAAGTTGTCATGATTGGTGCGCCGGTAAGTCAGACGGTGAATCAGCCAAGGATAGCCATGGTAGGCAAAGATGACTGGCTTGTCGGTCGTGAAAATCGAATCGAACTCACGGTCGGAGAGGCCGTGGGGATGTTCGGTTGAGGGCTGGATGGTCATCAAGTCAACCACATTGACGACGCGGACCTTGATGTCTGTAAAATGCTGGCGCAGCAGGTCTACGGCGGCGAGGGTCTCAAGTGTCGGGACATCTCCGGCACAGGCCATCACCACATCCGGCTCGTTTCCCTTGTCGGTTGAGGCCCACTGCCAGATTCCGATTCCATTCGTGCAATGCTCGATCGCAGACTCCATGTCGAGCCACTGCAGCGCAGGCTGCTTTCCAGCAACGATGACGTTGACGTAGTTTCGGCTGCGGAGGCAGTGATCAGCGACCGAAAGAAGCGTGTTGGCATCCGGAGGCAGATACACGCGGACAATATCCGCCTTCTTGTTCACAACATGGTCGATGAAGCCAGGGTCCTGGTGGGTGAAGCCGTTGTGGTCTTGGCGCCAGACGTGGGACGTAAGCAGGTAATTCAACGAGGCTATCGGTCGTCGCCAAGGAATATTTCTCGTCACCTTGAGCCACTTGGCATGCTGATTGAACATGGAGTCCACAATGTGGATAAAGGCTTCGTAACAGGAGAAAAATCCGTGACGGCCAGTGAGCAAATAACCCTCGAGCCAGCCCTGGCACATGTGCTCACTCAGGACCTCCATCACCCGGCCGTCCCTCGAAAGGTGTTCGTCGGTAGGAAGTATTGGCTCCATGAAGACTTTATCGGTGACTTCGTATAGCGCATCGAGCCGGTTCGAGGCCGTCTCATCAGGACCAAATACTCGGAAATTCGTCGAGTCCGCATTGCGTTTCATGACATCGCGCAAAAGGTTTCCCAAAACCCGAGTGGCTTCCGCAATCTCAGTGCCCGGCTTCGATACTTTCACCGCATATTCGCGGAAGTCCGGCATCACTAGGTTCTTAAGTAGCAGGCCTCCATTCGCGTGCGGGTTGGCTCCCATCCTGCGTTCGCCGCTTGGCGCTAGTTCCGTCAATTCCTGAAGCAACTTGCCCTTTCCATCGAATAGTTCCGCGGGCCGATAGCTGCTCAGCCATTCTTCCAATATCCTTACGTGGTCCGGGTGCGAGATGAAACTCGTAACGGGCACTTGGTGCGCACGCCAGGTGTCTTCGACCGGCTTTCCGTCCACGATCTTTGGCCCGGTCCATCCCTTCGGCGTTCGCAGGATGATCATTGGCCACACCGGGAGTCCGGCTGACCGTCCGGCACGGGCAGCATTCTGGATGGCGTGGATTTCCTCGATGACCGTGTCGAGCGTATGCGCCATGAGTTGGTGCATGGTCTCCGGCTCATGGCCTTCCACAAAATACGGTTTGTAACCATACCCGGTGAAAAGCTGAGTCAACTCTGCATCACTTAGGCGGCTTAGTACGGTCGGATTCGCGATCTTGTATCCGTTCAAATGCAGAATGGAAAGAACGGCGCCGTCGCGAACGGGATTTAGAAACTTGTTCGAGTGCCAACTGGCTGCGAGTGGACCCGTTTCGGCTTCACCGTCACCGACCACGCAGCAAACCAGTAGGTCTGGGTTGTCAAACGCGGCCCCATAAGCATGAGCAATCGAGTATCCCAATTCTCCGCCTTCATGAATCGAGCCCGGCGTCTCCGGCGCGACGTGACTTGGAATACCTCCTGGGAACGAGAACTGCTTGAAGAGCTTCTTCAGGCCTTCTTCAGTTTGTGAAATGTTGGGGTAGAGTTCGCTGTAGGTGCCTTCCAGGTAGGTGTTGGCAACCAAGCCGGGCCCTCCATGACCTGGACCCGCAACGTAGATGACATTCAGATCCTGCTTCTTGATCAACCGGTTGAAATGAACATAGATGAAATTCAACCCCGGTGTTGTGCCCCAGTGACCCAGCAATCGTGGTTTGATGTGTTCGAACTTCAACGGCTCGTGAAGCAACGGATTGGCATAGAGATAGATCTGCCCTACGGAGAGGTAGTTCGCGGCACGCCAATAGGCATGCATCTTGCGCAGCTCTTCCTCGGATAGAGGCTGTTTGGATTCGTAAGACCGTGCTGAACCTGTGGGTGCCGCCGAAGCCATATCAGTGTCCTCCCTATTTTGGATCGAAGCCGCTCATCACAGAGGCCACGGTTCAATCTTATCCCCACAAGTTTGAACAGGCCATTACAACTAGGTGGCGGCCTAGGTCGTGAACTCTGAGCGAGCTGTATCCGTGGGATTAAGGCAAGGATTGGAGTGGTGCCTTCACCCGAGTTGACCAAAACCGGATCGGCCAAATCGGAAGAACTTGCCGCCGTCGGTCCAACACAGTCAGACCCGCCGGCTTCGGGGACTTCGGATGGTGCTTCTGGGAGAGGGGCATTGCTGTCAACGTTTCGCCGCTTGAGGTTGGCCGCTTGTCGTAATCCCTTCGAATAGCCGTCTGCTCTTCTTCCAAACGCTGAATAATTGCCCGCAGCCAGATTCCGACTGTTTCTTCGACCTCATCAAATATCAGGACCTCCAAGAGGTCGCGCTCGTTCTCCTGCATCATGCACCTCCCACGCAACTAGCCGAAACGGACAGTGGAGTGCCGGTTCACAGTGGCACCCGCTATGCTGCTGACAACTCCTTGTGAGTTTCTCCGGCCGCGAGGTCAGACCAGATCAGCTTAAGCGTGACACCACATTCTTCGCCGTACACCAGTGTGAAAACATGTGAGCAACGCTCGCACAGCCAATAATGTCTTACCCCATGGATTCCGCCTGGCAAATCAGCTGTTGGATTACTCCCAGTTGCCGAAACCGGATCGGGCCGAAATCGGAAGAACTTGCCGCCCCCGGTCCAATGGAAGGCAGTGGGGCAGGCCGGGTTTGCACACTTGGGATGTTGCTTCTGGTACAGAGGGGTTCCTCTCAACGTTCCGCCGCCGGCGGGCGGGTGTTTGCTGTGGGCGTGTCGAGCCGCTGCCCGTTCTTCTTCCAAACGTTGAATAGTGGCCCTCAGCCAGGCTCCAACCGTTTCTTCGGTCTCTTGTTGGTTGCTGTACCGGTAGAGGGAATCCAGAGCCTCCCCCGATGTGTTGAACGGAATGTGGCGGCAGGGAATCTTTTCGGAGCGGCGCTCGGGGGGCACCAGTTGCATCAGAACACAATCACTGCACGGACCTGGATTCTCTTTGGAATCGTAGTTCATGCAGGTGAGTGAATCTTCGAAAATATATTGAGGCCTCCACGGCGTCCTCGGCGAACGCCCATAGCCCCCGTCTTCGAGGAATTGAAGTTCAAACTTTAGAACTTCCAAGAGGTCGCGCTCATCTTTTTGCATTTTGCACCTCCCACGCGATTCAAAATATGCACTCAACGGAGAGGGACTGCTGTAACCCCCGTCACAAGGCAGCGTGACCGCCATCACAGCCAGGGAGCGTTGGATTCTAGTAGAAACGTAGGCTAGGGAATCGGACCTCATCTGCTGGACGGTTGCGTATGGCGAGCGGGTTTCGTTTTGTGTCGCGTAGAGAGGGAGGTATACTCCGGGGCGGTGAGCTTATGCGCGCCCCATACGGCCTAGAAATCATTGAGAGTTGCCTGTCCTGTCCGCATCGCGAGGATCGGCTTTTTTGCAACCTCCCACCTTCAGCCGCGCAACGTCTGGCAGCAATTACGTCACCTTCTTCCTATCCCAAAGGTGCGACGCTTTTCGTGGAGGGACAAGTCGCGCGCGGCGTGTTCATCCTTTGCAGTGGTCGAGTAAAACTGTCGACGACCTCAGCGGATGGAAAAACGCTGATCGTGAGAATCGCGGACCCGGGGGAAGTCCTCGGATTACCGGCCACTGTTACTGAAAAACCTTATGAGCTTACCGCAGAAGTGATCGAACCAACCCAAGCGAACTTTATCCCCCGTCAGGAATTCCTGAACTTCCTCCGCGAGCACGGTGAAGTCGGATTGCGGGTGGCGCAGCAGTTGGGTGAAACCTATCACTCCGCAATCGCAGAAATGCGGAACATTGGACTCTCCCATTCGGTAGGCGAGAAGTTGGCTCGCTTCCTGCTTGATCTTTCCGCAGGCCATGACAACGGGAAAGGTGAGATAAAAGTCACCCTCACCCTCACCCACGAAGAGATTGCCCAGATGATCGGAGCATCCCGAGAGACGGTGACAAGACTCTTTGGTGAATTCAAGAAAAAACAACTCTTGCAGGTAAAGGGTTCAACGCTCATCATCAAGGACAAAGCAGGGCTCGAAAGCGTCTTGAACTCTTAGTTCTGCTTCCCCTTCCTGGAACTCCTCCCCCTCAAGCTTTGCGTGTGACGTCCATCACATCAATCTGTGACGTGCGTCACGGCAGGCCAACTGAATGATTGGCACACTCCAGATCATTGAAGCTTGGCCAGTCGGTTCGGGAACTTGGCCCGCCGTTGGGTGGGCAAGATTCGGAGGGTAAGCGAATGAAACGTCGTGTACTTAATACCAGCATTGTGGCGAGTGTGACTGCGATCGTGGTCGTTTTGTGGGTAATGCTTGCGTCGGTGCCAAAGACTTCCGCGATCCCCGCATTTTCGCGAAAGTACCAGACATCATGCACCACCTGCCACAACAACTATCCGGAATTGAACGACTTTGGCGAAGCGTTCAAGAAGAACGGATTCAAGTTTCCTAAGGACGACGAAGTTTTTGTGAAAGAACCTCCTGTCTTGCTGGGGTCGAAGGCACAGAAGGAAGCGTTCCCCGGCGCGGTCTATCCTGGTGAGATTCCCGGATACCTGCCGATCGCATTCCGGTACGAGGGGAACTTTACTGTCAATCGCAAGCAGCCTCCGGGCGTCATCGCGCAGAACGGATTCGCGCCGCGCACGGACCTTTTTGCTCCAAACACGTTCACCATCATCAGTGCGGGGAGCTTCGGGCAGAATTTGTCATTCTGGATTGATGACGACATCTCCGTCGGAGCGGCCAATGCCAACGGCGGCATGGGTGACGGTTGGCTAAAATACAACGATTTGGGCCACGGGATCGGGTTGCCGAAGAATGCTTTGAACGTGAGATTCGGACAATTCGAACTGGATTTGCCCTTCACACAGGCAAAAACCATCTATCTCTCCCCGTTTGACATTTACAACGAAGCGAACGTGGCGGGCGCTTTGGGCACCGCAAACAACCCTGTGATCTTCGGGGCACCACAGAGGGGTATCGAGTTCGGCGGCACACCGAACAATGGAAACTTCAATTGGTCTGTCGCCGTCACGAACGGGAGCAATGTCGGAACGGCTGCGAGAAGTTCGAAGGACGTTTACGTTCGCCTGTCTCAGAAATTCAACCTGGAGCGCGATCCGGAAAGCCGCAATGCGATCCAGGCAGCAGGGCCAACAGGTCCTCGGGACCACACGTCGATCCGGCTTGGATTCTTCTACTACTACGGCAAGAACCAACAGAACCAGGACGGAAAGACGTTCCCGGGTTTGTTGGCAACGGTGGAGGAACCCTTCTATCGAGTGGGCGGCGATCTACGTTTCAAATACCGGAAGATGGAACTCTTCGGACTTGGAATGTTCGGCCATGACGACAATCACTTGTTCACTGCCGGACCGCCTGCGACCATCGCTTTTGCTCCCGCGGTTAAGTTTTCCGGCGGGTTCGCTGGCGCAAATTATTGGTTCTATCCCTGGCTGATCGGGACCTTTCATTACGACGCCGTGAATTCCCATTCGGACTTTCTGAATGGCACGCCGGCATCGCAATATCACACACGAAACCGCTTCAGTCCGGGCTTCCAGGTGCTAGTACGCGCCAACATTAAGGTCGTAGGCGAATATCAATACACCTTTGGACATCCTTACACGGATCCTGTAACCGGAAACACGCTCTTCTTCCGCCCCAACACGTTCCAGACGGGCATCGACTACGTCTTCTAGAGAGATCGGGCTCGGAAATTGAATGGCACGCACATCAAATACGAGAGGAATGTCATGAGTCTGTCGAAAATCGTAGCAAAGGCAGCAATCGCAGCAAGTCTGGTCCTCGTGCTGGCTGGCATAGGCCGGGCCAATGAAATCAAGGGCAAGGTCAGCGTGCAGGGAATCAAGTCCGCAGACAGCATTGCCGTCTACGTTGACGTGGTAGCAGATAAGAAGTTCGATCCGCCGAAAGACCACGTTGTGGTCGACCAAAGGAAAATGGCGTTCATTCCACACGTCGTTGCCGTGCAGCAGGGAACTACTGTTGAATTCTTGAATAGTGACCCCGTTGGCCATAACGTCTATTGGCCGTCGGTCAGCGGAAACAAGAAGCTCTCTCACAACCTGGGTACTTGGCCGAAGGGCGAGAAGAAACCGTTCCAATTCAATGACCTCGGCACAGCTTCTCTGCTTTGCAATGTGCACCCAGAAATGTCCGGCTATGTCGTCGTTGTGCCTACGCCTTATTTTGCGGTGACGGACAAGGACGGCAATTTCGAAATCAAGAATATTCCCGCAGGGAAGTATACGTTGAAGACTTGGAGCGAAGATGGTAAACCAACCAGGCTGGCTGTGGATGTCAGTGCCGCAACAGCGACGGTGGAATTGACGGTCAAGAAGTAAGCGAGAAAGGGACCCGGGAGCACCTCGTGGCCAGCCGAACCAAACTAGTCGACCTCGAGTGGCTAGAATCGAACTTCCCCTGCATGCAGGCCTGTCCTGTCCATACACAGGCCGGACGCTACGTTTCTCTTATTGCGCAGGGGAGGTACGAGGAAGCTTACCGCTACGCCCGGGTCCCCAATCCTTTCGCCTCGATTTGCGGCCGCGTTTGTGGACATCCCTGCGAGCCCGCCTGTCGGCGCGGACAATTTGACATGCCCATTTCTATCCGTGCTCTAAAGCGTTTCGTCACCGAGCGCCATGGACCGGAATCGCGTAATCCCATCAATGTCTTTCCCGAAAGGCCACGGGCCTTCCGGCCAGAAAAAATCGCAATCATCGGTTCCGGTCCGGCTGGCATGTCGGCAGCGCATGATCTGGCGCTGCTCGGTTATCCCGTAACCGTCTTCGAAGCCGCGCCAGTGCCTGGTGGAATGATGCATCTCGGCATTCCGGAATATCGTCTGCCGCGCGATGTTTTGCAGGCCCAGATTCGAGAGATTCTCGACCTCGGCCCGGAACTCCGCCTGAACAAGCGGCTCGGTCGTGACTTTTCACTGGAAGACCTCCGCCGGCAGGGCTACAAAGCTGTGCTGCTCGGGTTTGGCCTGCACCGCAGCCGCGACCTCAACCTTCCGGGGCACGAGCTGGATGGAGTCGTGAAAGGGATCGATTTTCTTCTCAACGTCAATCTTGGCTATCGCTTCTCCATCGGCAAGCAAGTCGTCGTCATCGGCGGAGGCAACGTGGCGATCGACGTGGCGCGTTCCGCCATGCGTGAACAGCAAAAGCTCACCCCAGGCACAGAAACCAGCGCGGGCCTTCCAGACCAACTGACTTCCAGCGAGATGGATGTCGCCATGAAGGAATTCATGGACGTTTCACGTCAAGCGCTACGCATGGGCGCTCGTGAAGTGCACCTCGTGTGTCTCGAATCGCGCCCAGAAATGCCCGCTGCGGAAGAAGAGATTGAAGAGGGCTTGGTCGAGGGGATCAGGATTCATCCCTCGCTTGGCCCGAAGCAGTTCGTCGGTGACAATGGCAAGGTAACTGGCCTCGAAGTA
>MNDE01000023.1:24744-32589 GCA_001914785.1 Acidobacteria bacterium 13_2_20CM_57_17
AAACAATCCTCCCATGCGACACAATCATTCTGGCCATTGGGCAGGCTTCCGATCTTTCCTTTCTCAAACCTGCCGATGGCCTCGAAACAACGAGGCAAGGAACCTTGAAGATCGATCCCGCGACGCTTATGACCACGGCGCCGGGAATTTTCGCAGCTGGGGATATCGCCTTTGGTCCGCGCCTGATCATCAACGCCGTTGCAGACGGCAAAAAGGCTGCGGAAGAAATCGACAAGTTTATTCGGGGACCCGAGTGGCAGCCCAAGCCGAAATATGTACAGATCACGCTCCTCGATCACCATAAGATGGCTGAGCAATACGACGAATATTCCCGTTTGGCTGTGCCTGTCATCCCTCTCGAACGCCGCACCGGTATAGCCGAGGTCGAAACCGGCTTTACGGAAGAACAGGCTAGACGAGAAGCTTCCCGTTGTCTTCAGTGCTGGATCAACACGATTTTTGAAGGGACCGAGGCGAACGGCAGTGAGTGCATCCTCTGCGGCGGCTGCGTGGATGTCTGTCCGGAAAACTGTCTGCAGCTTGTCCCACTTAGCCAATTCGAATTCTCCGAGGGGATCACACAACAGTTGTCCGCCACATCCGACTCTCGGGCTCACGAACTTCTCCACCTCTCGCCCGAAGAGCTTTCTACCGCCAAGGGTTCGGTGATGGTCAAAGACGAAACCATCTGTATTCGCTGCGGTCTCTGCGCCGAGCGCTGCCCGGTGAACACCATCACCATGGAAGCTTTTGAGGTTTTCGATCGCGACCCGAACTTAGTCCAAATTGAGGAGATGGTTCTCCATTCATGAGTGAAACAAAACACTCTTCGCTTCCTGGAGTGCCGCTCTCCGGGGATGCTGCTAACGAGATCACCCGGCGCGATTTCTTGAACGAAATCACTCTAGGCGCTCTCGGCATCGCGGCTCTAGGCTCCGTGGCCGTGACCTATCAATTTTTTTCGCCCAACGTCTTGTTTGAGCCCCCAACGACCTTTCGCGCCGGGAATCCCGATCTTTATCCCGTGCATTCAGTGACGTTTCTCCAGGACCAGCAGGTTTACATCGTGCGCATGCCGGAAGGCTTCTACGCGGTGTCCGCCGTCTGCACGCACCTGGGTTGCGTTACGCAATGGAAGCCGGACGCCGAAATGATTGCGTGCCCATGCCATGGTAGTAAGTTCAAATTTGATGGCACGAAAATCGAAGGCCCCGCCCCGCGTCCCCTTCCGCACTTCGCGATCTCGCTGACGGCGGACGGCGAGCTGCTCGTCGACAAGTTGCAAAACATCAAGTCGGAGCAGGTTCTGAAAGTCTAAGGGAAACAATGGCTACGAGTCTTCACTCCGTGCTGCACAGTCTTCGCGAAACGAAAGTCTGGAAGTCTATCTTTCGCCGCGGCCCCGCGAATACGAATCGCACACGCAGTCTCGCTGTCTTCGGCAATCTGTTCCTCCACTGGCTGCCCGTCAAGGTTCGAGAGAAGTCCCTCCGCGTACGGGCCTCGTACTATCTGGGCTCGATCTCCTTCCTCCTGTTCATCGTTCTTTTTGTCACGGGTATCTTGCTAATGTTCTATTACCACCCGGCGACGCCCCATGCCTATCGGGACATGAAGGATCTTCAATTCGTCGTTTCCAACGGCGTCTTCCTTCGAAATCTTCACCGGCTCGCCGCGCATTTGATGGTCTTCGCCGTGTTCTGGCACATGTTTCACGTGTTCTACCGCGGGGGCTACAAACCGCCGCACGAGTTCAACTGGGTGGTTGGTGTCGTGCTTCTTCTGGTCACGCTGTTCCTCAGCTACACGGGCTATCTTTTGCCGTGGGACCAACTCGCCTTTTGGGCAGTGACCGTTGGCACTAACATCATTTCCGCGATGCCACTCGTTGGCGACAAAATTCGCTTCCTGCTGCTTGGTGGGAACATCGTGGGAGAAAACGCGTTGCTGCGTTTCTACGTGCTTCACGTCGTGATTCTCCCGCTCGTCGCGTTCTTGCTCATCGGAATTCATTTCTGGCGGGTGCAAAAGGACGGTGGTCTGACCGTAAAGCCCAAGGACGACGATGGAAAAGAATAAAATCGACACCGGTATTGGCTCGGACGCGAAGAAAGAACCACGCCGCGTCGTTTTTGTCACGAAGAAGACCTCTGCCAAGGTAGTAGGCGATCCCGGCCCTCAGTTGATGACTTACCCCCATCTCTTGATACGCGAGGCAATCGCATTTCAGGTGCTCGTGATTGCTATGGTGCTCGTTGCGCTTCTCTGGGACGCGCCGCTCGAGCAACTCGCGAATCCGCTGCTTACCCCGAATCCCGCCAAGGCCCCGTGGTATTTTCTCGGCCTCCAGGAACTGCTGCACTTTTTCCCGCCATTCGTGGCGGGAATTTTGATTCCGACATTGGTGGTGATCGCGCTCGTGGTCATTCCTTATTTCAACGTGAATATCGAAGGCGAGGCGATCTGGGCTCAGCGGCCGTCGCGAAATCTGAGGATCGTCCTCATCACTGTGATTATCCTGCTCGCGTTTCTAGCGGTATTCCACGCTTGGACGATTTTTGCTCCCACGGCACTCGTTGCGGCGCTTTTGCTGTTTTCTTATACCGTTAGGGAGGGACAAAAGGGCTGGCTGAATGTGCTCGCCACGAAATCCCTCTCCTGGTGGGTTATGACCTGGTTCATTGCTGTCGCTGTCTGTTTGACCGTCGTTGGGACTTTTTTCCGGGGCCCGGGCTGGTCGTGGGTGTGGCCGTGGAGAACTCATGTCGGCTGAAGACATGGGTAAATTGGCGAACCGCACGCGCCTGATCTTTGCCGTCTCAAGTGTCGTGTTCTTGGCCGTGCTCGCAATTTCCCCTTTCAAGGATTTTCGCCGCGAATGGAAGCAATACAAGCGCTCTTATTTGCGATTTGCGCAGAGCCGTCCCGACACAAAGAAATTGTTGGCCGATTACCGTCCGGACATCGATCAGATCTGGCTGCCCGGAATGAATGTTGTCGACCGTTGCACAACGTGCCACCAGGGAATCACGCAGGCGAGCCTCTCAGATAGTGCGGTGCCTCAGCCCTTCCGCGCGCATCCGCCGATTCCCCACAATGTTCGCGACTGGGGCTGCACCGTTTGCCATCGGGGCCAGGGCCCTGCCACGGAAGTCGCCGAAGCGCACGAATCGACTCTTGCCTGGGAACAGCCGATCCTGCCGACTCGCTTTATTCAAGCGTCCTGCGGCACGTGTCATTATGCTGACCTGCCCCAGACGCCGCAGCTCACGCGCGGCCGCGAGCTCCTCGCCGAATTGAATTGTCAGGGCTGTCACCGCCTCCCGGGGATCGAACGTCCCGCGATGCTGGGTCCCGACCTCACGAACGTCGGCACGAAAGTGACGCGCGAATGGATTTACAAGTGGCTGAAAGAGCCGCGCACCATCCTCGACAAAGACGGCAACATCACCGTCAATGGTTACGAAACAGAAGAAGAACCGCGCATGCCGAAGTTCCGTCTGACCGAGACCGAACTCCGCGCGCTTTCCGCCTATCTCAGCGTTCAACGAGCCAAAGCGCTCGCGCCGTACAAGATCGATGCCCGCGTCGTCGCCGCCTGGAGCAAGAATCCGGAATTGATTTCTCAAGGCGAATTGCGTTTCCGGCAAATGTTTTGCTCCACGTGCCATTCACTTGCAGTCACTCGCGCCGGCGAAACCAAGCTCATCGGGGGAGATATTGGTCCGGAGCTAACCAAAGTCGGCAGCAAGGTCAATCCGGATTGGCTCGTCACTTGGCTCCGCGATCCTCAGGGCTATCTTCCGCACACTCGCATGCCGCGCTACGGCTGGTCAGATGAAGATCTCTATGAGGTCACGCAGTACATCACCACCAAGCTTACCGATTCCGACCTGCTCACCGGCGTACCGCAGCTTGGTCAGCCAACTGAAGAGGAAATTCAGCTCGGGCATCGCGTCTTTCTAGAAAAAGGTTGTGCCAGCTGCCATGTGATCGAAGGCCTGAATCCGCAGAAAGATTTTGGCCCGGACCTGAGCGCCATCGGCGGAAAGAACGCCTCGCAGTTGGAATTCGTCGGATCAAAAATTCCGCACAACCTTGTTTCCTACATTCAAGCGAAGTTGCAGGACCCCGTCTCCGTCAATCCGGCCGCGCGCATGCCCCAATACAACTGGAACCAGGCGGACCTAGAGGCCATTACGACAGCCCTCCTCAGCATGAAAGGTGCTCCGCCAACCAGCGCGCTGCAAGATCTGGTTGTGCCTCGAAAGGAAGTTGCGTTCCGCCCCACCGGCGCGTTTGCCGAAGTCTATGAACGCTACAAATGCTATACCTGCCACAAATTCAACGGCTACGGTGGAGACTTGGCGCCCGACCTAACCTACGAGGGCAGCCGCGCGCAGCGTCAGTGGATCGTCGACTTCCTGAAAAATCCGCAAACTCTGCGCCCCACGCTCATCCTGCGCATGCCGCAATTCAATATGAGTGACAAGGACGCCGCCACTCTCGCTGACTACATGACCATGGTCTTGCAGCATCCCACCGTGAATCCCGCGGCCGTTGACGCGAAACAGTTCACTCCGGCCATGGTTGCTCTTGGCAAGCAGCTCTACGAAGTGAAGTATCAATGTCAATCCTGCCACACCATCGGCGGAACTGGCGGATACGTTGGTCCAAACCTGAACAATGCAGGCGGCTGGTTGACGCCCGCATGGATCGAGGCCTGGTTGAAAAATCCTCAGTCGCTTGTTCCTGACACCATCGAGCCGCGCCGAAATTTCACTGAAGCCGAGGTCAATGCTTTGACGGCGTACCTGATGACCCTGCGCCAGAGCATCAAGCCGCAAAAAACCGCAAGCGCAGCCCGATCGCGCGCCGCGGCTCAAGGGGCAGGCCAATGAAGTTCCGCCGCTGGATCAGCCTCCTCTTAATGACCATCGCCCCAATCTCCGGCTGCCGCAAGCACGCCGAAGCGCCCAAACCTGATTCATTGCTCTCCGCGTACGACACGGAAACCGATTGGACCGACGCGCAGAAAATTATTCCTCTCAGCTATCAGCAATCCCAGGGCAAGCGCATCTTTTATCAACAATGCGTCTGGTGCCACGCCGACGCCACGCCTGCCGGCCCGTCCAATCGCTCGAACCTCACGCCTGTTCCGCCCCTGCTGAACGATGGGGCCACGCTGAACGCCGAAAGCGACGAATTCATGCTGAACATCATCACTCTGGGCGGCAGCGCCCTTGGCAAATCCGCGATGATGCCGCCCTATGGGAAAATGCTCTCCACCGAAGAAATTCGCTCCTTGATTGTCTTCGCGCGCGCCGTGGCCCAGCCGCCCTATCAGCCTCCCGGCCGCCCAGCGTCGCAGTATTCCGCAAAATAGGAGATACTCACTTTGCAAAGCATGAAACGCAACCTCGCTGAAAACGTTTGGCGTCCCTTGCTTGTTCCAACTCTTGGAATAGCCATCGCTCTCTCCGCGCGATGCGCCTCCGCGCAGGTAAGCCCCGCCGAAATCCTCAACCCCGATTTGAAAGCGCTCGAGGAAACCTATTTCGCCCAACTAAAAACTCTCAACCAATCGATCGCCAAAACAAAATTTCCTTTTCCCTTTTATCTTAGCCGCTACGTTGGACTTGACCCCGCGCAGCAGGCGGAAGCTGATTCACGCGGCCTGGAGTTTGTCCGCTTCCAGGATCGCGTCATTTTGAAGGTAACTGGGAATTACAACGCTGCCTACGACACCAATCGCATGACACAGAACGAACGCGCGGCCAATACATTCCGCACGGTGGTGCTTCCCATCTTAGCTTTGACGACGACGACCCTGCCGCAAGACATAGCCTGCGACGGGATAGGATTTGAAATCTCCTACCACGCCCGGTCCAGGGAGCGCAGCTACGAATTTGAAGGAAAAGAAAACCTTGTCCTGGTGCTTGACCGCATTGACGCCTGGGCCCTTTCCGGCGCCACCACGGATCCCGTTCGCCAGGAAATATTGAATCGCAACAAAATCTACGTCAGCGGAACCGACTTCGGCCTTTCCCTCACCGAACGCGATCCCCTCAACGTTCAAGCTCTACCTCGCTCCATCCCGGCCCGGCCCGATGCCACCTCCACCGCGCGTTCTTCGACTTTGGTGACCCGCTCTCCCCTGCTCAACTTAAATCATCCGCTGCCAGCCGCCTCTCCCGCTGTTGCGGGCCCCGCAGATCCCGCTCCCGCAAACGCCAATCCAGCTCCGTCCTCACCCAAAGATTCTGATCCGCCGCTAGGTCTTCCTCGTTCGGCGCCGGCCGACGCGGATCGTCTGAACGACAAGTACCAAGCACAATTAGCTTCCTTGGCCAAGCTAGGCGCAGCGAAATTTCATTTTGTCGATTACGCTCCACCAACCTTTATGGTTTTCCGCGATCAAGTCGCGCTCCAGATGACCCTTCGCAACTCTCTCCAGTTCGGCCTTGCCAAAGGCTCCATATACAAACGTGCCGCCCAAAGTTTTGACCTCTTCCTTGCCCCCCAGATGAAAGACTTATCCGACAGGATTTCCCCGGACGTGGAATTCCAGTTCCTCGACTTTTCCGTCCTCAACAAACTCTCTCCCGGCCCCAAAGGGACTTCCGAAGCCATCGAATTCATTTGTCCGCGCGCCGCCGTCAAGCAATTCGTGAACGCCGAAATCACGAACCAGCAGCTTCTCGATCAGAGCATCATCCTCGTCAATGGCGTGCGCATCGCCTTGAACCTGCAGCTTGTTGAGTAGCGAAACCTAATTGCAGACGCTGCCACGGCCTACCTGCGAACCGCTCTGACACGACCGGTACCCGCGGGAGCACCCGAACTTGGGTCGGCTGCTCTCCCGTTTGGTGGAATTTTGCGAGGGGAAGCGGAGGGGATAGTTCCACATAAAATAATCAAGCTAAAAGGTCCGGCCTGTATACCTTAATCTATGCCGATTTCTCGTGTCTTTTGTCGAACAGGTGCGGGGAATTGGCCGTGACAGTGTGGGATTCTAACCAAGTGCGCAGCTTTCGTTGCTTATCTGAGATAGACTGTCTATGGTGAAAATGAGGAAGGACGTCAAAACAAGGGTTACGCCGAGGCGTGAACATCGTTATAAGGCGAAGCTCTGGTGTGGACCGGTCTGCGACAAGCAAGGCAGATATAATCGAGAGTCCGCTTGAGTTCTGGCGAACAACAGGGTTTCGAATCGTTCGTGCTGAAAAAGCCTGACCTAGCCTGCGTGGGGTATCTGGACTTCTGTGTAGCTGCCAGGTGTGGCAGCGTTCACGGCAGCGACGACACGACCGACATGCGGGCGCAAGATCGGCCATTGCGCGTTTTCGAGGACAAGAATGGCGATCCTTCGCCTCGTTAAGTTCTGTTGGTAGCGGATGTTCTTGTCGGCCGTGATAAAAACCTCAAAGCCCGCGGCTTCCGCTTCCTGAAGCAGGGCTCCATTCGCGAGCGTTTCCCATCCGCGCTCCACAGCTTCGACGACCGTATGGGCCTTGAGCGCGTATCGCAGAGGCTCTGGCGTGCTGTGATCAAACAGAACGAGCATGTACCGGGGAAGCAGAGCCCGGCTCGGGTGGAACCGGCGGGTCGAGACTTCGTGCCGCGAATTCGAGGACGGTCACGATCTGCTCTCGCGTGAGGTGATGCCATTCCATGATTTCTGCGATCGACGCGCCGGCTTCGAGGTTCTCGAAGACAAGCGAAACGGGCATGCGTGTGTTTTTGAACACCCAAGCACCGCTTACCTTTCCTGGGATGCTTTCCACCGCTGGGCATTGTGACCAGTCGAGCGTCATAGTTCTTGTTCCTTTCTTTCAGTCTATC
>MNDE01000014.1 GCA_001914785.1 Acidobacteria bacterium 13_2_20CM_57_17
CTCTCGGAATCAGCTATAAAACGGCATGGTACCTCTGCCACAGAATCCGCGCTGCAATGCTGGAGACCGCTCCTAAAAAACTTGGCGGCACTGTTGAGATAGACGAAACCTACGTTGCTGGCAAGAAACGCCGATGGCGTGCAAAGGGCGAAATATCCGTGGTAATTGGCATTCGCCAACGCAACGGCGATCTCCGACTGATTCGCGCCGAAGATGCCAAATCTGCGACCGTGCGGGAGATTATCAACGCCAACATCGGCAGTCATGTGGAAGTGATTATGACGGATGAATCGGCTATCTATCCGTGGGCGCTCGACAAGATGCAAAAGAATCTTCACAAGACTATCAACCATTCCCGCGAGTACGCGCATGGCGACGTTCACACTAATACAGTCGAATCCGCATTCTCGCTTCTCAAGCGTGGTATTGTGGGGACATGGCATAAAGTCTCTGCGAAGCATCTCCCGGCCTACCTCGACGAAATGTGCTTCCGTTTTAACAACCGCAAGAACCCTTTCCTTTTCCGCGATACCATGCTCAAACTGATTGACTCTCCAAACCTCGAATACAAACATCTCACAGCCAAAGTACAAGACGCGGCTTAGAAATCATGTTTTCGCTTTCGTGAACTCACAGTTATTGTGATAATCACAATTCCATCAATTAGAAGGGCTAACACTACCATGATGTCATCGTCATTCGACAAAGAAACGCTAGAGTTTATCGCTTCATGGGCTGAACGAATTGCCGTTTGGTTTGCCTTTATCAGCGCTGGCAGCGCTCTTATCTTTGTAATAATAAACAGGCCTTTGAAAAAATTAGAGGCGACCGAGCGTAGAGAGGCACAACAAAAATTTGAAGAATTAAAGGCTCGCAATCTTGAACTTGAAAAATCGCTAGCTCCGCGAGACTTCTCGTCTATCGACCCCGCTAATAAGGAAAAATTCGATGCGATCTTGGCGAAAATGAATGCATTAAAAGGGTTTGCTGGTACAGAGGTGGCCATGGAGGTCATTCCAGATTTTGAGGCACGCCGGGCCGCCCGATACATAGTGTCAGAAATTGAACAGAAGGGCTGGAAGATTGTGTCGATCAAGACTGAAGAGGAGAATATACGAGATGGCGTGGTTATCTGGCGGCATTCTGTAAACCCTCTCACCAATCCTCTCGGCCCCAAAAACCCCGATGCTGTCAGGTCCGAAGAATCGGCAAACGCAATAGCAGATTGCTTAAAGGCCCTTGGCTGGCAAGGAGTAGAGATAGAAACCGGATCAATAGCAAACATTTCGTCGCCCTTGTACATCCCGCCGAACCATGTGCTTATCCAAGTCGGCTTTAAGCCGAGCTCATTCTTTGAGCCCGAAGTGCTCAAACGGATGAGAAAGAGAGAAGACGAAATCAAAAACAAAATTAAAAACCAATAGACTGCTCCTGTCACGGCAAGGCGATAGTACGCTAGTGAACTCAAGTATACAATCCCGCTTTAACCACGTTTAGAATGAACACTTATGAAAAACAGGGGGAGGGGGGCCAGTTATGGTTAACTAGGGCTTGAGGTCGCGGCATTCAGTGCCCTGCGACTGTTAATTCTTTCACCATCAAATACATACCGGCTAATCCAGCCAGCAGCACGCCGCTTTCGAGTGAAACCGAAATCCGATGCAGTTTGCCGAACTCCACGAGCAAAGGACTGTCCGCAGCCGTCGCCTGAGTCGACCGCTTTGCGGTCGCGCTCTCAATCGATCCCATCTGTACTCGCAACGCCGCCATCTTCGGGCTAACGGCGTGCTGCGACACGACCGTGAGCAAAATCATCAGCACGACGCACAGCGCCGCTGGCGCCACCAGGCTGGCAAACGTCCGCGTCCGCGCCAGCCGTGCCAGCAGAATCACGATGCCGCCAACCACCCCAATCATGTGCATCCACCAAAGTCCGAACCCGACCATTGCCCCGGCCTGGTCCCGGCTCGCCAATATCTTGAACGCCCCTGGCGCCACCACCAAACTCAAAAACACATCGCTCCCCAGCCACAAACTCAGGCCAAGGAATTCAAGGGTGCGTAGAAAACTCGCCATGGGTGCACTATACAAGACCGCTCCCATTCCGGCCACCGCGCCGCCTTTTAGCTGGCAGCCGTCAGCCGGCATCAAACCATGCGTGCGCCCGCTTCTAAATAGCAAATTCAACACAAGCTTCGCACGACGACTGCACCTTCCGGACTGATAATGGGAGAATGTGGAGGAATGGTGGGCGACAAAGGACTTGAACCTTTGACCTCTCCCGTGTGAGGGGAGCGCTCTAACCAACTGAGCTAGTCGCCCATTGCGTATACCCGCGACAGCCGGTACTGCCATCTATTTGTAACAGGAAGGACCCGGGTTTTCAACCGATGCCGACTGCCACCTCTCAAGTCGTCTCCCAGCTCCAGCGCTCCATCGCGCGCGCCATCTACGGCAAGGAAGACGCCATCCAGCTCGCGCTCATCACTATGCTTGCGCGCGGCCACCTGCTCATTGAAGACGTTCCCGGAGTCGGCAAGACCACTCTCGCGCAAGCGCTCGCAAAATCGTTTCATTGCAGCTTCCAGCGCATCCAGTTCACTTCGGACCTGCTCCCCAGCGACGTTCTCGGCGTGAGTGTCTACAATCCTGAATCGCGCGAGTTTGAATTTCGCTCCGGCCCGATCTTCGCCAACGTGGTCCTCGCCGACGAAATCAACCGCACCACGCCGCGCACGCAGTCCGCGCTGCTCGAAGCCATGAACGAAGCGCAAGTCACCGTGGACGGCAAAACGCTCCCGTTGCCGCAGCCGTTTCTCGTCATCGCCACGCAGAATCCCGTTGAGCACCACGGCACTTATCCTCTGCCGGAATCGCAGCTCGACCGTTTCCTGATGCGCATCAAGATGGGCTATCCCTCGCACGAAACGGAAAAAGAAATTTTGCGCAAACGCGTCGGCGATATTCCTCTCGATTCGCTCGATCCGGTCGCGGATGTCAGCGATGTCCTCGCCATGCAGGACTCCGTGGCCCATGTCAAGGTCGACACTAGCCTGCATGACTATGCTCTCGAGATCGTTAATCGCACGCGCAAGAGCGAACAGCTTGCTCTCGGTGTCAGCCCCCGGGGCACTCTCATGCTCCAGCGCGCCGCGCAAGCCCGCGCTTTCCTTGATGGCCGCGATTATTGCCTCCCCGATGATTTCAAGCAGCTTGCCGTTTCCGTTTTCTCGCACCGCGTCGTCGCCAGTTCGCGCCACGCCTCGCTGCAGAAAAAATCGGAAACCACTGATTCTGTCCTTCGCGATATCGTGGAATCCGTTCCCGTTCCCTTGTGAGCGAGTCCGCGTAACAAGGCGGCCTTTCATCAATGCTTGAACGAACACAAAAAGCATTGTCATCCGGAGCGCAGCGACGAGCGCCCGACAAGCGGCGCGAGTCCCGAGTCTTATCGGGAGGAATCTGCTTCCTTCTATTGCCACTAAAATGAGCGCTGTAAAATCCACCATCGCGCGACTCTGGGCCAAGGCCGACCGCCCAGCCGTGCGCGCATTTTTCCTCTCCATCACTGCGCTCACGGCCGCGCTGCTTCTCGCACTGTATTCCGGCGCTGCCGCTGAACTTGGCCAACGCACGCTCGCCAGCACCACGGCGCTCGCCGCGCTCGCCATTGCCGCCTGGGTGGGCGTAACGCTCGTTCCCATCCTCGCAAAGCGCACGCCGCTCCGCTGGATTGGATACAAAATCGAGTACCGCATCACTCTCGAAGGCTGGATCTATCTCGTCGGAATCATTCTTGTCGCACTCGCAGCGTTGAACACCGGAAACAATCTTCTTTTCCTGATTCTCGCCAGCCTCATCGCCATCGTCTTGTTATCCGGCGTTCTTTCTTCCATCACTCTTTCGGGCATCGAATTGCGGCTTGTATTGCCCGAACATATTTTCGCCGGCCAGCCGGTTCGCGCCATGGTCGAGCTTGAAAATGAAAAGCTGACGCTGCCCTCGTTCTCGCTGCGCGTGGAAGCCGCCAAGACAAAACTGCCTCAAGCCAACGCTATGCTGGAGACGCCCGTTTACTTTCCTTACCTCCCAAAGCGTGACCGCGTGCAGCAAGTCATTCCCGTGACGTTTCCGCGGCGCGGCATCTACCGCCAGGAAGCTTTCCGCATCGTCACGCGTTTTCCCTTTGGCTTTCTTCGGAAGGCGCGGCAGTTGAATTTGAAAACCGAAGCGCTCGTCTATCCATCCGTCGAACCAACCGCGGAATACCTGGAAATTCTCCCTGGCTTGGAGGGAGCGCTCGAAAGCCTTACCAAGGGCCGAGGCCAGGATCTTTACGCGTTGCGCGATTACATCCCCACCGACAGCGCGCGCCACGTTCACTGGAAAGCTTCCGCGCGATCCGGTTCCCTGATGGTCCGCGAATTCACACGCGAAGACGACTGCCGCATCCTGCTGGTTCTCGATCCTCACCTGTCCCCGGAAGAATCCGAGAATCTGAAAGCCGGAGTGTCGGCCGCTAACGAGCGCTTTGAGCGCGCCGTCAACATCTGCGCCAGTTTGGCCTGGCACTTTTACGAAAATAATTCTTTGCTGCAATTCCGGAGCGCCGGCGTGCAAACTCCCCTCGCTCCCGCTGACCAAATCATATTCCCTATACTTGAGCATCTGGCGGTCGCGCAACCTCTCGCCGCCGATCCCCATCAATCGTTTATGGCCGATCTTGCAACTTCGCCCGAGCTTTTCAAGATCATCGTGACCACGCGGCCCCACGGCTCCGTCCCAGGCTCCGTCTGGAGCTCCTCCTACGTCGTCTTCCTCGACGACCAGATGGTGTAGGTGGGGCAGGCATTTCTGCCTGTCCGTTTTTTCAGCAAATATTCCCGGAAGCTTGACAGACAAGAATGTCTGTCCTACTCAACTGTGCGAGAATGTGCCAGCACTATGCTGAACGGCCGCGAACTCGCCGCATTTCGCAAGCAACTGTTGGGCTGGTTCCGTCAGTTTCAGCGTGATCTGCCTTGGCGCCGAACCACGGATCCTTATCGCATCTGGCTGTCGGAAATTATGCTGCAGCAGACCCGCGTTGCGGCCGCGATTCCCTACTACGAACGATTCGTGCAACATTTCCCGGACGTTCACGCACTTGCCGCAGCGCCGGAAGATGAAGTACTACGTCTCTGGTCCGGACTTGGCTATTACAGCCGCGCGCGCAACCTGCAAAAAGCCGCGCAACAAATCATGACGAAGGGCGGAGGACAGTTTCCAGCGCGCTTGGAGGATGCGCTCGCCTTGCCTGGTATCGGAAATTACACGGCAGCTGCGATTTTGAGCATCGCATACGGCAAAAAACTTGCTATCCTCGACGGCAACGTGGCGCGTGTTCTTGCTCGTCTCGGCGCAATTCACGGCGACATCCGCGAGCCGCGGCGTTGGCAGCAGTTGCAAAAAACGGCGGATGGTTTGCTCGACCCGAGATCGTCCGGCGATTGGAATCAAGCCATGATGGAGCTGGGGGCGACGCTGTGTACTCCGAAATCGCCGCAATGCCTTCTCTGCCCCGTGGCGCAATTTTGTGAAGGCCGCAAACAGAGGATTGCAGAATTCCTGCCAGAAAAACGGAGGAAGCGCGCCACGGTTCAAATTATTTTGGCCGCGGCGGTATTCACAGATGGGAGAGGGCAAACTTTCTTGTTGCCTCCGCCAGACAAAACAAAAGAGAAAACGTCCGTCGATCACGTCCCGACGCTGGTTTCACAAATGTGGCATTTCCCGACGGTCTCCGTGACCAGCGAACCAGGCGCGACCCTGGCCGCATTTCTCGGAAAAATCATGCCGCACGTGCAAAGCCGCAAATGGCGCCTCGTCCCGGCCGGCAAGGTCCGTCACACCGTAACGTATCGCGCCATCACCCTCTTGCCCTTCCTCATCGAAACAAGAAACCTCCCTTTCCTTCAGGGAGCGAAGCAAGTTCCATTGAATGACATTTCCAGTCTGCCGGTCTCCAACTTGACCAGGAAAGTCGCCCGTGCTGCTCTAGCAGCGGCAGTTCGCGCCGCAGTCGAACACTGAGAGTTATCCTTTCGACCAGACTCGTTCCTGCCGCGCCCTGTGGATGCTACGATTAAAAAGTCCGCCATGGCCGCTTCCATTGCAACTCCGAGCAATGCCGCTCTGCCCGCCGAGCGTTTCTTCCGTACGTCGCTGTCATTACTTATACTCACGTCGACGGTCACGCTCGTCAGCACTGGCGAGCTTGACGTCTTCACCAGTTTTGCGGCTCCGCTCATTGTGCTTTACAAGGGCTTTCGCTGGTGGCACGGGTGCCCCGCCGAACTTTCTCACCGCGCCGCAACCTTTTGCGTGATCGCCTACCTAGCGTTCTTTCCTGTAGATGCTTTGCTTCTCTCCCGTTTCTCGGTTGGAAGTTCGTCCAATCCGCCGCTCTTCGCCGCGCTACTGGCTTCGGTGCATTTTCTGGTTTTCATAAGCATCGTCCGTTTCTACAGCGTCATCACGGACCGCGACGCGTTTTTTCTCGCGATGCTATCCTTTGCCGGCATTCTCGCCTCAGCCGTTCTTACAGTCGATACCACCTTCCTGATTCTTTTTTTCATCTTTGTCCTTTTCGGTGTTTCCACGTTCGTAAGCATGGAATTGCGCCGCGGCGCTGCCGGTGCGGTCTCGCCCGCACTCCACGCGCACACGGCGCGCGATCGAAAGTTGAACCGCGCACTCAGTCTTTCCGCCCTCTGCGTGACCGCTGGATCCATCCTTCTGGGCGGCGTGCTGTTTTTCCTTTTTCCGCGCTTTAGCGCCGGATATCTGGGCAGGGCCAGCTTCAGCCCGTCGCTCATGTCCGGTTTCACGGAAGATGTCGAGCTTGGGCAGATCGGCGAGATCAAGAAGAATTCCACTGTCGTCATGCGCGTGCAGACCGGAAGGCCAATTGGATACGAGCGGCTGCGCTGGAGGGGCATCGCGCTTACGACTTTCGACGGCAGGCGGTGGAGCGCTCCGGAACGCGATCCGGAACAATTGCTGACTGGCGAAGACGGCTGGATTCACCCCGCTAGTCCGCCGCTGAAATCAGATTCCCCCAAAGCGGGAATTATTTATACCGTTTACCTTGAGCCGCTGGCCACCGACGCGATTTTCGTGCCCGGGAAAGTCATTTCACTCAAAGGTAATTTCAACGGCGAGGGTGGCGGCCCGTTTAACGCGATTCGCCGCAATTTTATTCTCCGCGATTTCACGGATACCCTGCTGAACCCCTTTCACAATTACACGGGCATCCGCTACGCGGGTCTTTCTCTTTTGCCGCCAATGAACGCTGGTAAACTGCGCGCCGCCCCGACGGAATACTCCAGCGATATCCGTTCCACGTACCTTCAGCTTCCTCCGGGGCTTGACCCACGCATCCCGGAGCTTGCCAGAGAAATCACAAGAAAGGGTACTACTCCTTTTGACAAGGCCGTGGCGATTGAAAATCACTTGCGCAGCCGCTTCGCGTACACGTTAAATCTCACCGGGAAACCGGGGGGCGATCCGCTTGCCCATTTTCTTTTCGAGACTCGCGCGGGCCATTGCGAATACTTTGCGTCAGCAATGATCATCATGTTGCGCACCCTCGGCATCCCTTCGCGCGAAGTCAACGGATTCCTGCCGGGCGAATACAACGAATTGGGCGGCGATTACATTGTCCGCGCCAGTGACGCGCATAGTTGGGTGGAGGTTTACTTCCCAGGCGTGGATTGGCAAACATTTGATCCCACGCCGGCGGCCCCGGAAACCGAAGCCAGCCTTCTCACGCGCCTGGGAAAATACGCGGACTGGATGGCGATCACCTGGAGCGAATGGGTAATCGGTTACGACTTCGGGCATCAGATGGCGCTGGCGCAAAACTTGCAGCGCGGCTCGCGGAATTGGGGCGAGTCCACGCGCGATTGGTTCGATCGCAAGCAACGCGCGGGCAAGAAATGGATGCAGTCGTGGCAACTTCGGCAGGGCGTCCTGGGCTATTTATCGCCGGTTGCGCTGGTGCTTTTTCTTGTGGCGGTGCGTTTCAATTTGCTTGCCGAGCTGATCCGCCGCGTCCGGCTGTTTTTTCAATTGCGCGGATCTAAAGGAGCCCGGAGCGATCCACAGCTTGCGTCGCGGCTCTACGCCGAGTTGCTCCGAATGCTGGCGCGGCGCGGGCTTCGGCGCGGGGAAACGCAGACACCGTTCGAATTCGCCGCGGCCGTGGATTCGCCAAACCTTGCGCCTCCCGTCCGAGAATTCACGCAGCTCTACGCTCATGCCCGCTTCGGCGGCGCACCTTGCGATACATCCCGCTTGAAGCAATTGCTCGATCAGGTCCGCGCAGCGCTGCGGGGACGCTAAAACGCGTCGCACGTTGCCAAGATACAGCACATCGGCGCTGCGCCCCCACAAATACAATGGCTAACGGCCATGTTACAATTGAGAATTGCGCAAAGGCGCAAATTCATCGCTTATGACTAAGGTCGGATTCGTCAGCCTGGGATGCCCGAAGAACCTCGTGGACAGCGAGGTGATGATGGGCATTCTTGCGCGCGAAGGCTATGAATTGACCCCCCGCGCGGACGAAGCCGAAGTGTTGGTCGTCAATACATGCAGTTTTATTGAGGCGGCGCAAAAAGAGTCCGTGGACGCCATCCTGGAAATGGCGGAACACAAGAAATTCGGCGCGGCGAAAAAACTGATTGTGGCAGGCTGCCTAGTGGAACGGTTTCGCGAACAGATTCTGGAACAAGTGCCGGAAGTGGATGCGGTCGTGGGTACCGGCGAAGTCGAACGCATCATGGAGGCAGTGGAAGGCGGCCCTCGCGTGCTGCCGGCACAGCCGCCAGCGTTTCTCTATCACGACCTGACGCCGCGCATTGTGACCACGCCGAAACACGCAGCGTACATCAAAATCGCGGAAGGCTGCGATCACCCGTGCACGTTTTGCATTATTCCACAGCTTCGAGGCGCGTTTCGCAGCCGGCGATTCGAATCGGTAGTTCGTGAGGCGGAGAACCTGGCGAAGGCTGGTGCGAAGGAAATCACGCTGATCGGGCAGGACACGACTTCTTACGGCGAAGACCTGGGGTTGCGGGACGGCCTTGCGCAACTTCTGGAAAGACTGGCACAGATTGATGATTTGCTGTGGGTGAGATTTTTGTATGCGTATCCGAATCGGGTCACACAGAAACTGCTAGATACCATTGCTGCGCATGCGCGGCTCGCCAAGTACATGGACATGCCGCTACAGCACGCCAGCCGGAACGTGCTGGCGCGGATGAAGCGCGGTTCAAACGGCGACGCGTTCCTGAAATTGCTGGAACGCATTCGAGCGACGATTCCCGGAGTTTCCCTACGCACTTCGTTTATCGTGGGTTTTCCTGGCGAAACCGAAGCCGACTTCAAGGAGCTATGCGATTTCGTGAAGGCGGCAAAACTCGATTGGACGGGAGTCTTCGAGTATTCCGACGTGGACAACGCAGGGAGCTACGCGTTGGATGAAAAAGTAGACGCGGAAACGATCAGCGAGCGCCGCAACCGTTTGATGGCGATTCAGAAAAAGATTTCACGGGAAAATCTGCGGGCGAAGTATTTGCGCGGAGAGTCAGACGCGACTAGGGCAGACGGAAAAGCGGCAGCAAGTCTGCCGCGCTCCAAACGTACTTTCACGGCGCTGGTTGAGGGTCCTTCGAAGGATAATCCGCTCGTTTGGGAAGCTCGGCTAGAAAGCATGGCTCCGGAGATCGACGGGAAGCTGTACCTCACGGACATTGAATTGGCGAACGGAGAAGTCGCGGAGGCTGGGGACGTCACCCGCGTAAAAATCACCAAGACAGATGCTTACGATTTGATTGGGCGCGTCGTGGAAATCCTGCCTCGACGTGCGGAGCGGACGGATGCGAGCGTCGCACCGATGCCGCCCGTTGCGGCGGCTGAAAAGCTTCATCGCATCGCCACCGGTGCGCCCCTCCGCGTCCTGGGGTAAACTCTAGCTGACACGTTATTCCGAGGACTTATTCAAACCGACGAATCCCTGGATTTCCGGCAAGTGCGAAGAGAGCTTCCTCGACTTCGCAAGCCGACCCGTTGCAGGAGCGAAGGGGAAGAAGAAGTCGGCCTGCTCCGCTCGGAATGACAGTGGTGGCCGGTTGTCTGAACTCGGAAACAAAAGGGTCATGAAACACAAGTGCCCGATCTGCAAAACGGAGACGGACTCGGCGGTTCATCCGGACTTCCCTTTTTGCAGCGAACGCTGCCGGGACCGCGATCTGGGCAATTGGGCCAGCGAAAAGTACGTGGTTTCCGAACCGGTCTTCGATGAGGAAGAGCTTGCCAAAGGCAAGAGAGACAGTATCGTCCTGCGGTTGGACGACGATTTGGACAGCCCGAATGACCCCAAACATTGACGCAACGGCCGCACCCGAAGCAGGTCTTAAGAAACCGCGACTGGCCCTTGCAATCGCTACCGCATTGGGAGTGGGCTACCTTCCCAAAGCGCCGGGGACTTTCGGCTCGCTCGTAGGAGTTGCGACGGCCTACCTCTCGGCTGTTTTTTTCCTGCGGCCCACATCGCTAGGCGGAATGCTTTCGCTGCACTCCAACTCTGACGCTGTACTGGTGGACAAACACTTCCTTGTTCCAGGCAGTGATATTCACAACGCCATCCTGGCCCTACCGGTGTTTTGCGCTTTGGTCCTGCTCGTCGTGCTGGGAGCGATCGGTGTTTGGAGCGCTTCGCGTGCGGCTAAGCACGCCGGAACGGAAGATCCGCAATTCGTGGTCATCGATGAAGTGGCCGGACAGCACTTGGCCCTCCTGCTCCCGCTGATTCCCATTGCGCTGCCGCACTTTGCGGCGCACTTGGACTTTTCCCTTTTCGCGATTTTCTTCGCGCTCAGCCTGGTGAATTGGAAATATCTTCTGCTCGGTTTTATACTTTTCCGGGTGTTTGACATCTGGAAGCCATGGCCGGTCCGCCGGCTGGAAAAGCTGCCCGGCGGATGGGGAATCATGGCGGATGACTGGATGGCGGGCGTCTACGCTGCAATTCTGCTGCGTGTAGCGTTACACTTTGGTTTGCTCACGTTTCACATTGGCTGGGTATGAAATTCGGGTTCGGCTCGACGGCAGAGAAGAACGGGATTCCGCACATTGAGAGAGTTGCGCCCGCCGCGGCGATTCCCGGCGGGGAGATGACGATTCTCGGGCGCGGCTTCGTTTCGCGCGTGCAGGCGCGTCCGGTGGTGCGGTTCGGCGAAGCGGAGGCCAGCGTTCCACTCGCCAGCGAAAATCGCCTGGTAGCGCGCGTTCCCGAAGGAGCGAACGGAGGAGTAGTGCGCGTGGCCACGTCCGGCCACGAAAGCCCGCCACATCCGGTACACATCGGACTGCAAATCGCGGATAACCTTCATCCCGTTGCGAATCCCGCGGTCGATGTCGATGGCAATATTTTCGTCACGTTTTCGGGCCCGCGGGGCCAGCGCGTTCCCGTTTCGCTTTACAAAATCACGGCTAATTACAGCGTGAAGCCATTCATCACGTCGCTGATGAATCCCAGCGGCCTGGCGCTCGACCGCGGGGGCAATCTCTTTGTCTCCTGCCGCAACGACGGCACCATCCATCGCATCACGCCCGATGGCCGCGCCGAGCAGTGGATCGAAGGCATGGGCATCGCTACAGGCATCGCGTTCGATCACCACGACAATCTGTACGTTGGCGACCGCAGCGGCACGGTTTTCAAGATCAGCCCAAGCCGCGAGATTTTTGTTTTTGCAACGCTGGAGCCTTCCGTCGCCGCGTACCACCTGGCGTTTCATCCCAGCGGTGATTTGTACGTATCAGCGCCGACGACTTCCAGCTTTGACCGTATCCACAAAATTACGCAGGGCGGCGAAGTGAGCGTTTTTTTTCGTGGGCTGGGGCGGCCGCAGGGGATTGCCGTAGATCGCGAAGGAAATCTTTATGTGGCGGCTTCCTATGGCGGACGGCGCGGCATCGTGCGAATTACCCCGCAGGCTCAGGCCGAAGTGGTGCTGAGCGGCTCCGGCATCGTCGGCATGGCGCTGCAGCCTTCCGGCCGCGCAATTGTGGCCACGTCTGATGCTAACCCGCCCTCAGGAGCGCTCTTTACGCTCGATTGGGATGTCTGCGGCTTGCCTTTACTCGGATAATTGAACAGATGAAAGCGGAAATCATCGCGGTTGGTTCGGAACTGCTGACTCCGGACCGCGTGGACACCAACTCGCTCTACCTGACCGAAGAACTGAACAAGCTCGGCATCGAGGTGGTGCGCAAGTCGATTGTCGGAGACAATCGCGATAACTTGAGCGCGGCCTTCAAGGAAGCGTTGGAGCGCGTCGAACTGATCATCGGGTCGGGCGGACTGGGTCCTACGGAGGATGACCTGACGCGCGAAACCGTCGCAGACCTTCTGGGCCGCAAGCTGCACCTCAATGAAGAAATTCTCCACTATATCGAAGGGCGCTTCCGGCAGCTCGGCCGGGAGATGCCCGCGGTGAATGTGCGTCAAGCGATGGTGCCGGAAGGCGCGGAGGTGCTCGAAAATCCACGCGGGTCGGCGCCCGGGTTGTGGCTCAAAGACGGGGGGCGCTTCATCGCGCTGCTCCCTGGCCCGCCTCGTGAATTGAAACCCATGTACGTGGAGCAGATTTTGCCGCGTCTGCAGCGGCTCAGCTCGAACATTCGCATGTTTCACCGCGAACTGCGCGTGGCAGGCTTGGGGGAATCTGGCGTCGAGCAGCGCATCCTGCCGATCTACACGCGCTACTCGGATGTGAACACCACGATCCTCGCCGCGCCGGGCGAGATTCAGATTCACCTGCGAATGTGGACCGACGACGCTGCGCACGCGCAAAAAACGCTGGACGAAATCGCGCAGGGGTTCGAGATCGCGCTGGCCGACCGCATCTTCTCGCAAGACGGTTCTTCGATGGAAGAAGTGGTGGCAAGCCTGCTGACGCAGCACAACTCCACGATCTCCGCCGCGGAAAGCTGCACGGGCGGATTGCTTGCGCAGAGGCTGACGAGCATTGCGGGCAGCTCCTCGTATTTTTTGGGCGGCGTCGTCAGCTACAGCAACGAGCTGAAGACGGCTTGGGCGAATGTGCCGGCGGAACTCATCCAGACGAAAGGCGCGGTCAGCAGCGAAGTGGCCATCGCGCTGGCGGAAGGCATTCGACGCCACGTAGGCAGCACGCTGGGTGTGGGCATTACCGGAATTGCCGGCCCGGGCGGCGGCAGCGAGGAAAAGCCCGTGGGCACCGTGCACATCGCGCTGTCGCATGCCGGGGGTGTCAAAGAACGCGGCGTGGTCTTCCCGGGGGATCGCGAAGCGATTCGCTGGCATGCTTCGCAACTCGCGCTCGATCTGGTGCGTATCCATTTTCTCTACAACGGCGGAGAGCCTCCATCACGCGTCGCCAAAAGGGTATGACATTCCATGCGGTTATTCGTCGCGCTGGAGATTCCCTCAGCGGTTCGAGAGAACCTAGCGAACTTGCTCCAATCCCTTCGCGCGGTCTCGCCACAAACTAAATGGGTGCGGCCCGAAAATCTGCACGTGACGCTCAAATTTATCGGTGAAGCACCGCAAGCAAAACTCGCCGGCATTTGCGGAGCGCTTGCAGAAGTGCGGTCCGAGCAACCCGTCACGCTGGAATTTCGTGGACTCGGCTTTTTTCCAAACGAAAAACATCCTCGCGTTTTCTGGGCGGGCATTGAAGCTTCGCCGAACCTGAAGACTTTGGCAGCTGATATTGACGGGGCTACAGAGAAACTCGGCGTTCCGCCTGAACAGCGACCCTTTTCGCCGCATTTGACGCTTGCGAGGTTCGAGCCTCCACGGCTGCAGGAAAAACTTCGTGCGGTGATTCAGGGAAAAGTAGCGCGCGATTTTGGTTCGTTGCGCGCCGGCAAATTTCATCTGATCGAAAGCAAGCTAAAACCGTCCGGCGCGGAGTACACTACGGTCGAAAGTTTTTCGTTCGCTGCGGCGGAGGTTTGACGGAGCATGCGAGCAATTTCGATCACGGCCATTCTGATCCCTTTCGCCGCGTATCTTCTTGGCTCGATTCCCTTTGGATTGCTGCTCGCAAAACTGTTTGGTGCCGCGGACGTACGCAAATCCGGCAGCGGCAACATCGGCGCAACCAACGTGACGCGTGTTGCGGGCCCGCTGGCGGGAATTCTCACGCTGGTGTTCGACACCTCGAAGGGTGCGGCAGCGGTGTGGCTTGCAGGCCGATTCACCGGGGAAAGTGCGATGTGGATGACGATGGCCGCCTGTGCAGTGCTGCTGGGACATTGCTTTCCAATATGGCTGAAGTTTAAAGGCGGCAAAGGCGTGGCTACCGCTCTTGGCATATTCCTGGCACTGTGCCCACTCGCAGCGGTTGCGGCTCTGCTGCTCTTTCTGCTTTGCGTGGCCTATTGGCGCTATGTTTCGCTGGGCTCGGTCGCGGCGGCTGCGGCGATGCCGCTGCTCATCTATTTTCTGTGGGTGCCGCGCCATGCGCCGCCGATCATTGTCGACGCGGGGACGCTAGCTATCGCGCTGCTCGTGATTTACAAGCATGACGGGAACCTGCAGCGCCTCGTCGAAGGAACTGAACCGCGTTTTTCTTTTGGCAAGAAGAAAGAAGCGGAATGACGAAAATCGCCATTCTGGGCGCGGGAAGCTGGGGAACGGCGCTGGCGATTGTGCTTTCGCGAAGCCGCAAGCCGCACGAAATTTCGCTTTGGGTGCGCAACGCAGGCCTTGCTGAATCGATCCGACGCGACCGTGAAAATAAAGCGTATCTGCCCGGTTTGAAATTACCGGAGAGCGTTCGCGTTCATTCTCAAATGGAAACCGCTCTTTCAGGCACGCAGATCATTCTTGGTGCGATGCCGTCGGCGCACGCGCGCGCCGTTTACGGTTCGGCGCTTCCTCACGCCGCTGGGACAACTTTTGTCAGCGCCACGAAAGGGCTTGAGCCGGGGACGCACCTGCGAATGAGCGAAGCGATCGCGCAGATCCTCTCACCAAGATTTGCGCCGCGCATTGCGGTGATTTCTGGACCGTCGTTTGCGGCAGAGGCTGCTCGCGGCGAACCCACAGCCGTCGTTCTGGCCTCGAGGGACGCCGCGCTTGCCACCGAACTGCAGGAAGAGTTTGCCGGCCCAAACTTTCGGCTCTATACCAACGACGACGTTCTGGGCGTGGAGTTGGCCGGGGCGATGAAGAATGTGATGGCCATTGCCGCCGGCGCGTGCCAGGGGCTTGGTCTTGGGTCGAACGCGCTCGCGGCCTTGATTACGCGAGGCCTCTCAGAAATGGCGCGTTTGGCCATTGCGTTTGGGGCGCGAGCGGAGACGCTCAGCGGTTTGGCCGGGCTGGGCGATTTGGTTCTCACTTGCACTGGCGCCCTTAGCCGGAATCGCTTCGTAGGAATCGAGCTGGGCAAGGGACGAACCCTGCGCGAAATCCTGGCGAATATGCGCATGGTTGCCGAAGGCGTCTACACTACCGAGCCGCTGCTGGCACTGGCCAGCGAGCATCAAATCGAAATGCCGATCACAGAGCAGGTTGACGCCATCCTGCACGCCGGGAAGTCACCGAAAGATGCGATTCGCGACATCATGGAACGGCCTTTGAAGCGGGAGTAAGCGCCGGACTCCGGGGAAAGCCCTGGTTCGCCACATTTTAGGCCTCTAGTACTAAAGTCCCAGTTGCACATGCGCGTCGTGAGACGTGAGCCGACCGCCTAAGTCCCCCCCGGTTCTTCTAGAATGAATAATCGAGATGAACCCGGCCTTCAAAGCCCGTTGGGAACGTGTGCGCGCAGGCCGCGTGCGCATCCTGTGGCTCGTTTTGGGGGCGCTCTTGCTGGTCAGCGCGCTTCCCATTGGCCTTTACCACCGCCAGGTATTGGAGCTCAGCCAGGAAAAGCTGGTGGATACCGAGCGCGTCCAGCAGACGGATTTGACCAGGTCGCTGGCCCAGGACATTCAGCAATTCGAATCCAATTTGACGCAACAGCTTCTCAGCGAGCGCCAGATTCTGGCGCTGACCGGCCTCATCGACAACGTCGAAGATACCGTGGCAGAACCGAAAGTCACCCGCCTGCTTGAGAACTTTGTCGAGACCAATCGCAGCACGTTCATCTATCTGACGGCAGTCGGCAAATCGGGAAAGGGCACAAGCGCGTCGCAGGGAAATTTCCGGGCCGAGCAGGACCCCTTCGTGGCGAAAGCGCTGAACAGGGCCTTCGTTACCTGCCTGCAATCCCAGCAACTCCAGGTAGTGAAATTCCGAAGCGATCCTCTAGCGCTGGCGCCGGGAAACCGGCCAGGCTTTGTGGTGGCCGTGCCCTTGAAAGACGTCAACGAGAATTTCACCGGCATGCTGGCTGCAGTAGTCTCCCTGGAACCCATCTTGCACCACCTGCAGGAAGCCGGCGTGCGGGAACGCACGGTTTTTCTGGTGGACCACAACGGCCGCCTGGTGGCGCACCAGGACACGAAAAATTTTGTCCCTGGCGCCGATGTGAGCAGCAATTCTCTGGTGACGCAAGTGAAGGCGCTGCCTCAAGAACTTCGCAACACAGAAACGGTTCGTTACGCGGAAGTGATCAAGAAACACAAAGTCGAAATGATCGGGACGTATAGCACGATTCCTGAATTGAATTGGACGGTCATTGCGCAACGGCGCCTCGATCAGGCGCAAAGCGACACCGGCGTAACCGAGTTGAACCGGCAAGCGCTCGCGTTCGTCAGC
>MNDE01000070.1:0-1943 GCA_001914785.1 Acidobacteria bacterium 13_2_20CM_57_17
ATTCGACCGGGCCGACGCCGAGCATCAACGTGCGGAGAGCCAGGCGGACCTGGCAAAGAGCGATGCGGAACGCGCCAAGAACCTTATCGCGACGAAAGCCATCTCAAAGGAAGATTTCGACACAAAGACTAAAACCTACACGTCGGCGCTGGCAGCCGTGAAATCAGCCAGGGCGGCGATGGACTCCGCCAGACTCAATCTCGAATTCACGGAGATTCACGCGCCGATTGGCGGGCGCATCAGCCGAGCGCTGGTCACGGAAGGCAATCTCGTGAGTGGCGGTGTCTCAGGCGCGGGCGCGACGCTGCTCACAACCATTGTGTCGCTCGATCCGTTGTATCTCTACGGGGACGCCGATGAGCGCGCGATCCTGAAATATCGTCGTCTCAGCAAGGAAGGCACACGCGTGAGCGCGCGCGACAAGGAAATCCCGGCGGAGATGGAGTTGGCCGACGAGACGGGCTTTCCGCACAAGGGCTACATGGACTTCGTGGATAATCGCGTCGATCCGAACACCGGCACCCTTCGCGCGCGTGGCGTGTTTACCAATGCGGACCACAGTTTGAGTCCGGGATTGTTCGCGCGGATTCGCATTCCCGGCAGCGGGAAATATCCGGCGTTGCTGCTTCCCGACCGCGCCCTGGGTTCGGACCAGGCGCAAAAATTTGTCTATGTCGTCAACGCGGAGAAGAAAGTGGAGTTTCGTCCGGTGAAAATCGGCCCCATGATTGACGGTCTGCGGGTCGTGAAGGAGGGGCTGAAACCGGGCGAACAGGTCATCGTGGAAGGACTGTTGCGCGTGCGACCGGGCGTCGTGGTGGAGGCAAAGCCGCTGGAGACGAAATGAACTTTTCCCACTTCTTCATTCGCCGCCCGATTTTCGCGGCGGTCATTTCCATCGTCATCGTGCTGGTGGGCGGGATCGCGGTGTTCCAACTGCCCATCGCGCAATATCCCGAAATCGCACCACCGACAGTCGTCGTGCGCGCTCTGTATCCAGGCGCAAACCCGAAAGTGCTCGCTGAAACCGTCGCCACGCCCATCGAACAGGAAGTCAACGGCGTCGAGGACATGCTTTACATGTCGAGCACTTCGACGAGCGACGGCGTTATGTCGCTGACCATCACGTTCAAGCTCGGCACGGACCTCAACATCGCGCAGGTGCTCGTGCAAAACCGTGTGTCCATCGCGCTGCCCAAGTTGCCGGAAGAAGTGCGCCGCCTCGGGGTGACGACGACGAAGCGATCGACCGACTTGACGATGGTGGCGCACCTTGTTTCGCCGGACGAATCGCGCGATGAACTCTACCTCGGCAACTACGCCTTTCTGCAAGTGAAAGATCTGACGATGCTGGGAGCGCGTGATTACTCGATGCGCGTCTGGCTCGATCCGGAGAAACTCGCGTCGCGCAACATGACGGCCAGTGATGTCGTGCGAGCCATCCGCGAGCAAAACCTTCAGGTTGCCGCCGGCACGATTGGCCAGCCGCCCGTCCCCTCCGGCCAGGATTTTCAGCTCACGATCAGCACGCAAGGCCGTTTGCTCGATGAGCAGCAGTTCGGTGACATCATCATCAAGCAGGGGTCGCAAGGCCAGGTCACACGCATCCGCGACGTGGCGCGTGTGGAACTGGCTGCTCGTGACTATTCAATCGCCTCGCAACTCAGCGGCAAGGCCGCCGCGGCGCTTGTTATTTGGCAATTGCCGGGATCGAACGCCATTGACACTTCCGATGCGGTGAGGGCGAAACTCGCTGAACTGAAGAAAAACTTCCCGCCCGGCGTTGACTATCGCGTGATTTACGACACCACGTTGTTTGCCCGCGAATCCATCGTGGCGGTCGTGCATACGTTGTTCGAGGCCGTGCTGCTGGTGGTGCTGGTGGTCATCGTCTTTCTACAAAACTGGCGCGCGTCCATCATTCCGATGCTGGCTGTGCCGGT
>MNDE01000070.1:2037-3370 GCA_001914785.1 Acidobacteria bacterium 13_2_20CM_57_17
GTCGTCGTCGAGAACGTGGAGCGCAACATCGCCCTTGGCCTCGGACCGGTCGAGGCCACGAAGAAAGCGATGAACGAAGTCAGCGGACCAGTCATAGCCGTAGCCCTCGTGTTGTGCGCGGTGTTCGTGCCGACGGCGTTTGTTAGCGGCATCACCGGGCAATTCTACCGGCAATTCGCGCTCACCATCGCAGTCTCGACCGTCATCAGCGCCTTCAATTCGTTGACGCTATCACCCGCGCTCAGCGCCATTCTTTTGAAAGGCCATCACGTCAAAAAGGATTGGTTCGCCGCCGGCATGGACCGAGTGCTGGGCTGGTTCTTCCGTCTTTTCAACAAAGGCTTCACCGCCACAACGCACGGCTATACTCGCGCGGCCGGTGGAGTGGTCCGGCGCGGCGGCATCGCTTTGGCCGTGTATGCGGGATTGCTTGTGCTGACCTGGGGCGGTTTCAAGATCGTGCCGACCGGCTTCATCCCAACGCAGGATTCCGGCTACTTGATTGTCTTTGCGCAATTGCCCGACGGCGCGAGCCTGGAGCGCAGTCACAAGATCATCAGCCGCGCCGGCGAAATCGCCCGCACCATTCCCGGCGTGAACGGCACAGTGGAGTTCCCAGGCTACAATCTTCTGGTCGGCGCGAATCTTCCCAATGCCGGCACGATGTTCGTCTCGCTGGAATCGTTTGAAGACCGCAAAGACCCGCGCAAGTCCGCAAAAGCCATCATGGGTCAACTTTACGCGCGTTATGACGAACTGCGGGACGCGCGCGTCCTCGTTCTGCCGCCGCCGCCCGTGCGCGGTCTCGGAAGCACTGCGGGATTCAAAATGATGATTCAGGATCGCGCAGACCTGGGTTTGGATGCGCTCGCGGGCACGGCCTTTCGCACGATGGTGGATGGCAACCAAACTCCCGGCCTCGCGCAGGTGTTCACCACCTTCACCACCCGCGTCCCTCAGATTTTCGTGGATGTGGATCGCGTGAAAGCCAAGAGCATGAACGTGGCGCTGGGCGATGTGAACGACACGCTGCAAATCTATCTCGGCTCGCTCTACGTGAATGACTTCAACCGCTTTGGCCGCACGTATCAAGTGACGGCGCAAGCCGACGCGAACTTCCGTGTTCATGCCGAAGACATCCAGAAACTAAAAACCCGCAACGCCGCCGGCGACATGGTACCACTCGGCACGCTCGTGGAGGTCCATGAAACCACCGGCCCGGACAAAGTCATCCGCTACAACATGTATCCCGCCGCGGACATCAACGGTGTGGCCGTGCCCGGCGTGAGTTCCGGCCAGGCCATCGCTCTCGCCCAACAACTGGCAGCCAAAG
>MNDE01000070.1:3377-9146 GCA_001914785.1 Acidobacteria bacterium 13_2_20CM_57_17
GTGCTGCTCGTTTTCCTCACGCTCGCCGCGCAATACGAAAGCTGGAGTCTGCCACTGGCCATCATCCTGATTGTACCGATGTGCCTGCTCAGCGCCATCACCGGCATTTGGCTGCGGCACATGGACAACAACATCTTCACGCAAATCGGCCTGATTGTGCTGGTCGGCCTCGCGAGCAAGAACGCAATCCTCATCGTCGAGTTCGCGAAACAGCTTGAAGACGCCGGAAAGAGCATCACGGATGCCGCTATCGAAGCCGCGCGTCTTCGTTTGCGACCGATTTTAATGACGAGTTTCGCATTCATCCTCGGCGTCGTTCCGTTGGTAATTGCAAGCGGCGCGGGTGCAGAGATGCGGCAGGGGCTCGGCACAACTGTGTTCTTCGGAATGCTAGGCGTGACGTTCTTCGGCCTTTTCTTAACGCCCGTGTTCTACGTTGTCATCCGCAAATTAACCGCGCGAACGACGCCAACCACCCAAACCGTCGCCGTCGCGGAACCGGTGCTTAGTCCAATGCTCGATCCCACAACCCATGAAGCGCATTGAAAATCAGAATTGCAGACGTTTGCTAACCGTTGGATTTATGTCATGCGTCTTTCTGTCCGGGTGCGCGGTTGGGCCAAACTACAGAGCGCCTCAAACCTCCGTCGCCGCTTCCTTCGCGAACAGTCCGACCAATGTCGCCACTGCGGATGAGACCGCGCTCGCGACCTGGTGGAAGGGTTTCGAGGATGTAAAACTCAACGACCTCGTTGACCGCGCCATCGCTCATAATCACGACCTGCGCATCGCCGCAGCCAACCTCAAGGAAGCTCGCGCTCTGCGGCGGCTCACGACTTTCGACCTTGCGCCCACGGTTCAGGGCAACGCTGGTTATCAGAACGGTTTGCTCAGCAAATCGGCCGCGCTACCCGGTGCATCGCGCGGGGATCGCGAATTTGAACTCTACGACGCGGGTTTTGACGCCACTTGGGAACTTGATTTGTTCGGTCGCGTCCGACGTTCTGTGCAAGCTGCCAACGCCCAACTCGGTTCGGTCGAAGCCACACGGGTGGACGTTCTGGTGAGCGTCACGGCCGAAGTCGCGCGGAATTATTTTGAACTGCGCGGACTGCAAAACCAACTCGCCGTCGCGCGCAAGAACGCCGATTTGCAAACGGAGACGCTGAAGATCACGCAGTCGCGCCTCGACGGCGGGCGTGGCACGGACTTCGATGTCTCACGCAGCCGCTCGTTGCTCAACCTGACTCTCTCGACCATTCCGCCGCTCGAAGCAGCGATTCAGAAAACCATTTACCGCATCAGCGTGCTGATCGGGCAGCAGCCCGCCGTTCTCACATCGGAACTGTCCGCGCCCGAACCGTTGCCTTCAGGAATGCCGAGCATTGCGCTTGGCGATCCAGCGACGCTCTTGCGCCGTCGCCCGGACATTCGCGCCGCCGAGCGCTCGCTTGCAGCTGCGACGGCACGCATCGGCATTGCGACGGCAGACTTGTTCCCACGGGTCACCTTCACCGGGAGCGTGGGGCTGCAAGCGGAAACGTTCGCCGGCTTGGGCAAGAGCGGCGCAGACACGTGGAACTTTGGCCCGCGCATCACCTGGGCTGCGCTTGATTTGGGTCGCGTTCATGCGCGCATCAAAGCCGCCGATGCCCGGACGGAAGCCTCGCTGGCTTTCTACGAGCGCACGGTTCTGACGGCGTTGGAAGAAACGGAAGGCACGCTGGTGGATTTCGGACAAGAGCAAGCGCGCCAACAGTTCCTGCAAACCTCTGCCGAAGCCAGTCAGAAGGCGGCGGACCTCGCGCATCAACGTTATGAGGGTGGAGTGACGGATTTTCTCAGCGTGCTGGACGCTGAACGCACGCTGCTTGAAGCGCAGGACCGTCTCGCTGCCAGCCAAACGCGCACCGTCACGGCCCTGGTGGCTGTTTACAAAGCGCTGGGCGGCGGCGCGCCCGTGACTGCGGGGAAACCATGAGCGAAACCATGATCATCGTGATGATTGTTTTCATTGTCGTTGTCCTCGGCTTCGCCATTACCTGCCATGACTTTGAATGAACGCAAAGCTTACTTTGAGCTAAGACGGAGCATATCGTTCAATGATGAATCCGCCGGAGAATGCATTGGCGTTTGGTGCGCCTGGAATCGAGCCGCGCTGGACTTCGAGCGCGAAGGAAGGCGTCGGCACGGCCTATCATACCAGTTGCCGCCTCTGGTTCACGCTTAGTCACGGCATCATCAATGAGATTTACTATCCACGCGTCGATCGACCGAACACGCGCGACTTTCAGTTTCTCATCAGTGATGGAGAAACGTTTTGCCACGAGGAAAAGCGCGACCTGAATCACGTGGTCGAATACCCGGAGCGCGATTGCCTCCTTTACCGTCTGACGAATTCGGAGCCCAGCGGTCGCTACCGACTGGTAAAACACGTCCTCACGGATCCGCATCGGTCAGTCCTGCTCGTGCACACGAAGGTTGAAGTGCTCGATGAATCATTGCGCGGGAAGTTGCGCCTTTACGCGCTGGTGGCACCCCACGGTGCCGGAAACTCCGCCCGGTGTTCTGAAATCAGCGCCAGCAAACTGATCCACGCGCAGCGCGAAGATGTTCACCTGGTGGTTGCCTGCAGCTCCGAATTTGCTCGCCGGTCCGTCGGTTACGTTGGGGCCAGCGATGGCTGGCAGGATTTGATGAGCAATTTCAAAATGGACTGGGAGTTCCGCACAGCCGAGGGAGGCAACATCGCGCTGACTGGAGAAATCGATCTCCCCGGCAGCGGTGAATTCACAATCGCCATTGCGTGTGGTGGCAGCTACCAAAGCACCGCCGCCAAATTGCTCCAATCGCTGGCCGAGCCGTTTGAATCGCACCGCGCGGGTTATGTCCGCCAATGGCAGCGCGCGGTCGTGAATCCCCAATTCGACTTCAGCGATAATACCTCCGATGGCGGCGGAATGTACCGGCTTAGCCGTTGCGTGTTGCTGGCCCATGAAGACAAGGTTTTTCAAGGCGCGCTGGTCGCCTCCTTGAGCATCCCCTGGGGAGAGACCAAGAGCGATAACGACCGCGGAGGTTATCACCTCGTTTGGACCCGAGACCTGGTGCAGAGCGCGACCGCACTTCTCGCCACCGGCCAGACCGGCACGCCGCTCCGCGCGTTGATCTGGCTCGCCGCCCTTCAGCGGACGGACGGCAGTTTCCCGCAAAATAGCTGGATCAATGGGACGGCCTACTGGTCTGGCTTGCAGCTCGACGAAATTGCTGCTCCGATCCTGCTGGCGTGGCGGTTGTACAAGCAGGGCGGGGCAATCGGTTCGTTCGATCCGCGCGTGATGATTCTGCGGGCCGCCGCTTATCTTGTCCTGCAAGGACCAGTCACCGACCAGGATCGATGGGAGGAAAACTCCGGTTACTCACCTTCGACGCTCGCCACGGTAATTGCCAGCCTGGTCTGCGTCGCCGAGTGCGCCAACGAACTCGGCTACACGAAACTCGCGGATTTCATTTTGGTGTATGCGGACTGGTTGGCCGCCCACATCGAAGAATGGACGGTCACTACTCAGGGAGAGTTGGTCGACGGTTTCCCCCGTCACTACATCCGAATCAATCCGACGGACCCTGACGCGTCGGACCCTCACGCCGATCCGAACACAACGATGGTCCAGGTCGCCAATGGCGGAGGCCTCCATCCCGCGCGGAATGTGGTTGGAGGCGATTTCCTTCACCTCGTGCGGTTCGGCATTCGCAGTGCGAACGATCCAATCGTGCGCGATTCAATCGAAGTGATTGATCGGGTGCTCAAGCGTGATCTGCCGCAAGGCCCGGGCTGGCGTCGCTACAATCACGATGGCTATGGGCAAAAGGGCGACGGCGGCGCTTTCGATGGGACGGGCGTGGGCCGCTGCTGGCCGATTTTGACAGGAGAACGCGGCCATTACGAACTCGCGGCCGGACGAGATCCGATGCCGTTCATCAGGTCGATGGAAAACTTTGCCAACCAGGGTGGAATGATCACCGAACAGCTTTGGGACGCTGATGACCTGTCGAGCGGCAGCATGAAGCGTGGTTCCGCAACGGGCGCGGCCATGCCCCTTTGTTGGTCACACGCCGAATACGTTTCACTCGTCCGCAGCCGCCACGATGGCGTTTGCTTTGATCGAGTTGAACCGGCGTTCCAGCGCTATGTGGTGAATCCAGTACAGAGCCGGTACGAGATTTGGAGTCTTCGGAATCCTTTGCGGCGTGTCGGTCGCGGAAAAATCTTGCGGATCATCCTCTCTGCGGAGGCAACCATCGTCTGGTCAACGGACGACTGGGCGCGCGACAATCAGTCGGACACTACCCATGAGAGCGGATTGAATCTTTGGTTCGCGGATTTTGCAACCGCGGAGTTGCCCGTCGGTTCAGTGATTTCGTTCACATGCTTTTGGAAGCGCGATCAGCGCTGGGAAGGCCGGAACTGGCAAGTGAGCGTTTTATGAAATCAGCAGCTCACAGAACTCGAATGGGTCGATCAGAACCCACATGAGTGAGATTCTTCCAGTGATTTATCTGGCGCGGCACGGCGAAACCGCCTGGAGCCTCAGCGGCCAGCATACGGGGCTTACCAATGTGCCGCTAACCGAGCGTGGCGAACGCAATGCCCGCCGGCTTGGCGAACGGCTGGCCGGACTGAAGTTCGTGAAGGTCTTCACGAGTCCCTTGCAGCGCGCCGCTCGCACCTGCGAACTGGCCGGCTTCGGGGCAGCAGCCGAAGTTGATCGCGATCTGGTCGAATGGAACTACGGCAAATACGAAGGTCTCCGAACGGTGGAGATTCATGCGCAGCGTCCCGACTGGCAATTATTCCGCGACGGCTGTCCCGACGGAGAATTGCCTAAACAGGTTGGCATCCGGGCCGATCGCGTTGTGAGTCGCGTGCGCGGGATCAAAGGCGATGCGCTGGTTTTCTCAAGCGGGCATTTTCTGAGAGTGCTTGCGGCCCGCTGGCTTGGGCTCGAACCCGCCATTGGGAGATTTTTCATGTTGAACACAGCGAGCGTAAGTGTTCTCGGGTACGAAAATAACCTGTCCCAGCCGGTGATCCGGTTGTTGAACGATACCCGCCATGTCAGTGACTAGATCTCTCCAGAAATCAAAAAACTTATCATGAACGTGCTGGTTATTGATATAGGCGGAACTCACGTGAAGGTTTTGGCCACGGGTCAAGACGCTCATCGAGAGTTTGATTCCGGGCCGTCGCTAACGCCAAAACGGATGGTTTCCAAGATTCGGAAGATCGTGGCTGACTGGAAGTATGACGTCGTATCCATCGGTTACCCGGGGCCGGTCCTGCGGAATCGGCCTGTCTCGGAACCGTGGAATCTCGGAAAGGGGTGGTGCGGTTTCAATTTCGAAGATGCGTTCAAACGCCCCACCAAAGTTGTGAACGACGCTGCAATGCAGGCGTTGGGTAGTTACAAGCGAGGCAAAATGCTTTTTCTGGGCTTGGGAACGGGCCTTGGGTCCGCCGTCGTCGTGGACAGCATCGTTGAACCGATGGAGTTGGGACACTTGCCTTACAGGAAGTCCACCTTTGAGGACTACGTCGGGATTCGAGGACTGGAAAAGTATGGCAAGAAGAAATGGCGGGGTTATGTCGCCGATGTAGTGCAGCGCCTGGTTGCTGCCCTGGAACCTGATGACGTGGTGCTCGGCGGGGGCAACGTCCAGAAACTAAAAGAGCTGCCTGCGGGTTGCCGCGCCGGTGACAACGCAAACGCG
>MNDE01000144.1 GCA_001914785.1 Acidobacteria bacterium 13_2_20CM_57_17
CGATGCGTTTTCTGCCGCGCGGCGATTCACGTTTTCTTCGGAGGGGTTGACCGCTTCACAGTCAGATATGAAATCCCCGCGGGCAAGTTCCCCGGGCGAGGGGCTCCCATGAAGTGCAATACCGTACGTACGAAACTGGCTGGTTATCTCGATGATGCAATCACTGGCGGAGCGCGCGTCGCCGAGCGCGTCCAGGTTCGCCAGCACCTCGAAGGTTGCAACGTTTGCCGCGAAGAGTTGGAACGCTTCCGCAAGCTGGCCGTCATGCTTTCGCGTGTGCCCGCGAACGTTCCCCCTGCCGATCTCGCCATCCGCATCAAGGTCGCTGCTGCTCAGGCGCAAAATTCACGGGATTGGGCGAGCCGCGTTCGCCGCATCAAGGATCGCGCCGAGATCCTGCTCGACAACGTTTTCCGCCCGCTCACTCTCCCGGCTACCGGCGGATTCTTCTCCGCTATTCTTGTTTTCATGCTCGTGCTTCAGATGATTTTGCCGGGCACTACCGTGCGCGCGGTGCAGAACGACGTCGCTCTCAATCTGATGCGCCCCGCCGAATTGATTTCTCTCTCGGACTACCCGGAATCCTGGGCGCCGGAGCAGCAGGACCGTGAGCTTTCTTTGCCGCACGGCCTGCTGATTGACGTCACCGTCGACTCGCACGGCCAGATGACGGATTACCAGATTCTCTCCGGCCCGACGAGCGTGGAACTTCGCCGCCAGCTTGACCAGATTCTGCTCTTCTCGCGCTTCAGCCCCATGATGAGTTTTGGCCGTCCTACTGCCGGCGGCCACGTGGTGCTCAGTTTCAGCGCCGTCCGCGTTCGCGGATAATTTTTCGCCGGCATGAGAAATTTCAGATTTCTCACAGCCGCAATATTTTTGCTTTTCATTTCCGCGGGCGCGAACGCGCAACTCCAGCGCAACGATTCCGAGCGCCAGCTCTTCGAAGCTCTGAATCGCGAACGCGCCACACAAAATCTCGGTGCGCTTCAGTGGGATGATGTTCTTTTCAAGGCTGCGCGCCAGCACGCTCTGCGCATGGCGAATCTGAATATGCTCGAGCACCAGCTTCCCAGTGAATCCGATCTGGAAGGACGGCTCGCGGAAGCCGGCGCGCGCTTCAGCGTCATCGCGGAAAACATCGCCGTCGGCGCAAGTCCTCCGATCATTCACGGCGGCTGGATGGATTCTCCGGGCCACCGCAAAAACATTCTGGATCCGCGGCTCACCTCCGTGGGCATTGCCGCGGTGCATGGGCCGGGCGGGCTTTTCGCGGTGCAGGATTTTTCGCGCTCCGTTCCGGAATTGAGCGTGGAGCAGCAGGAACAAAAAGTGGTTTCATTGTTGGGTTCGATGGGGTTTCGATCCGCGAACGCAACGGAAGGCGCACGGAAAACGTGTCAGAATGATGCAGGATTTGAGGGGACTTCGGCAAAATCGATGATCCGTTTTGAAGTGTCTGACTTGAACAAATTGCCGGAAGACATCGAAAAAAAGATTCGCGAGAGGCCGTTTAGCAAAGCGGCTGTGGGAGCGTGCCGCGCGAATCGAGCTCCGGGATTTTCGCGCTATCGCATTGCGGTTCTGTTTTTCTGAGTCCTGCACGTGTCCGCGCGCATTTTATTTGCGGCACTGTTCGACCCAAATTATTTGTTGTATCGGCGGAGAAGAAGAATTACACTGCACTGGTCATGAACGCCGCGCTCGCCAACTCCTATCGCTGGTATCGATTTACTTGGAATCCATCCAGGCGGCGGGGGGCGTTTCTGTAAGCCAATAAACAGAAAAAAGTTTCGACCCACTCGCCAGCCGAGTGGGTTTTTTGTTTCAGGAAACAAAATATTTTTGTTTTGGGGACGAAAGCTAATTTGAGAGGGCCGGGAAAATGATTATCTCCATGAAATTGCACGCAACACGGCAAGAAATTGATGAGGTTCGAAAACAAGTGGAGCACTTCGGATACAAGGTGCACTCCATCGAAGGGGAGGAACGCGTGGTGATCGGCGTCGTGGGGGTAGGAGATGTAACCGCGTGCATGGAATCGATCGAAGCCATGCCGCAGGTGGACAACGTAGTGCGAATTTCCGCGCCGTACAAATTCGTGAGCAAGGAATTCCGCAAAGGAAAAACACAAATCAAAGTGAACGGAACGGAAATTGGCGGCGGGGAATTCGTGATGATGGCCGGGCCGTGCTCGGTGGAATCAGAAAAACAAATCATGCAGGCAGCGGAAGGCGTTGCGAAAGCCGGCGCGAAAATGCTACGCGGCGGCGCGTTCAAGCCGCGGACTTCGCCATACGATTTTCAGGGCATGGAAGAAGAAGGCTTGAAACTGCTGAAAAAAGCGAAAGAGGCGACGGGGCTGGCGATTATCACGGAAGTGATGAGCGACCGCGACGTGGATCTGGTCGCGAAATATGCGGACGTGATGCAAGTAGGCGCGCGAAACATGCAGAACTTCATGTTGCTGAAGGCGCTCGGAAAATGCGGGCGGCCGGTGCTGCTGAAACGCGGATTGAGCAGCACGGTGAAGGAGCTGCTGATGTCGGCGGAATATGTTACGGCGCATGGAAATGCGGATGTCATTCTATGCGAGCGGGGAATTCGCACGTTTGAAACGGTGACGCGGAACACTTGCGACATTGCGGCGATTCCCGCTCTGAATGAATTGACCCATCTGCCGGTGATTCTCGATCCGAGCCACGCGACGGGAAAACGGAGCTTGGTGCCGGCGCTTTCGCGCGCGGGCGTGGCGATCGGCGCTGACGGATTAATCGTGGAAGTCCACCCCGCGCCGGAAAAAGCGATCAGCGACGGGGCGCAATCGCTGGACCTCGCGCAATTTCAAAAAATGATGAAGGACCTGGAGCCGTACATTCAGCTGTGGAAGGAATCGAGAAAAATGGATGTAGCCGCAGCAGCGGTGACTTGATGGACTTCAGGAACAAAGTTGAGACCGTTCTGGCGCCGCTGGTCGCGGAGCTGCGGAACAGGCTCGCACTGCTCCCGACTTTGAGCGTGCTGGACAATTATCAGTTTCGGATGAATATTGCTCGGCCGGACAAAAGTAATGTTCCAGATGGATTTATGTCCAAATGGCGGTATGTTTGGGCGCTACTGCTTTCCAATTCCTTTTTAGGACTTAAGGATGATCTTGAGACGAAACTGGTGCCGATTGACGAGCTTGTCGAGAAGATATACGACTTGTACTCGATTGGAGCAGTGCATGAACCCGGCCATATTAGAGGCTCTGAAAAGGAATTTCTGACAAGACTCGGACTTGCAATCAAGGTCCGGGAACTCGATGTTCTGGGATTCTCTGAGCAAATTCAGGACTGGGCCTTGGCGCGACTGTGTCCGTTCAACAATTCTTATTTTCTGCCTACTTTCGGCTTGCGCTTTGAGGAAATACTGACTTGGGTCAACGCCCTCATAAGCACAACGCAGACGAGGTTGGACGCTTTCGTAAAGGATTTTACTTCTATCGCCGCAGACATGCGTTCGCTGCAGGCTGACTTTGCGAGCGGTCACCTCGACGTAGATGCCGTACGCGAGAAGGCCTCGCAAATGGGGATCGAGGAGAGACTGGGCCGAAACGGCAGACGAGGAGAGAACGTCCACATTTTTTCAGTCGAGGAACTTCAATCCGGTATTCCGAGTCCTGCCCTGCAAGCGCTGATAAAGCAGTTTGGAATCCGACCTGGAGAAGTTGGACAGGGATTCAGATTCCCTCATGATGAGAACCCCCTGGAATTCAAGACCTTTGTCGTTTTGCCTGACGACATTTTCTATTTCCTTAACCCTGCGAATTCTAGTCGTGTCGTTGCAAAGACCTTTGAAAGGGAAATATTGGCTGATAATCGGCTGCGGGACAGCTACCTTCATAAACGAGATCGGACAACCGAACGGTGGGTCACGCAGCGTATGAAGAAGGTTTTTTCCAGCGCCGCGATTTACCCAAACTATTTCCTAGAAAGAGGCGGCCACGAGAAGGATCTCTTCGTTCATGACGGAGACTCGGCAATTCTCATCGAGTGCAAGAACAGCAGGGTTAGGCCGTTTAAGGGAGGTGGAGACGATCTCCTGAAGTTTGAAGAGGATTTCAAGAACTCAATTCAGTTTGGATATGAGCAAGCACTCGCGGTAAAACGCAGAATTCTTGAAAACGAGGAGACCGCCTTTTTTGACGAGAAGGGGATCCCCTACTTTTCGGTTAGGCGAAATGGGATCAAGAGGTTCTATATCTATATTATGTGCGTAACTATTGCTCCGCGAGGACCTTTAGGAACCGATTTGTCGTATCAGTTGAAGAGGCCTGAGGGCGAGCCCTTCCCACTGGCCTTAAATCTGTTCGACCTTGACACTATTTGTAAGCACTTCACCGGAGCGGAACAGTTCGTTGCATATCTCCAAGCGCGCGAGCATTTGCACGGGCGAGTTCATACAGGTGACGAACTTAACTTCGCTGGCTACTTCCACAAATATGGCAACCTGAATTTCGAAGACCATACGCAAGTTGCAGACGATTTTTCTGGGATCTTTGACCGAAAATGGTACAAGGAAAAGGGGATCGAGGTTGAAGAACCGAGTAATCCGCCCGTCTGCACGAGCATTACGCGCGGCGGAAACCGAGTCCTCTTTGAGGATAGTACCGGCCGGAAAGAAGTGATTAGGGTTCCGCCGGATTTAGTTGAACGGGCGAGTGGGAGACCTGTTATCCGAATGAAAGGTTCAAATAGAAATCGGCCATGTCCTTGCGGGAGTGGTCGCAAGCTAAAGCACTGCCACGGAGTATCGTGAAGGCTGCAAGACCGAGATGGGAGCGGTTTTCCTAATGCAGGTCCAACAAGATGTGATCCAACAAGATGTGAAAGGGTTTGTTCCTGCCCCAGCGATAGATCTGAAAGTCCTTGTCCAGGGTCAAGATATCGGCAGTTTCAAACTCGTTGGCTAAACAAATCAGGCAGGCGTCCGCGAGATCAATCTTGCGGTCCCTATACTTTCGCAGGATCTGTTTTAGGCCAGCCGCTTCCCGCGAAAGCTGGAAAGGGATTTGGAAAATCCCTGCGACCACGTTTTCGATCACGGCTTCCGGCGCGCCACGGAGATTCCCCAGTAAGTAGCAGCTTTCGGCGATAACTGCTTCACACGTGGCTAACGGCGCCTCCAAGCTCCGGACGGCCTCGGAACACGTTTGGTGAAATTTTTCGCTGCTGTCCAGAAGAGCTACGATCACACCGGTATCGAGCAGAACCGGTTTCACCTGCCAAAGTTCCGTAGATGCTTTTTGTTCGAACCTAGATCGGGCACACCGGAGCGGAACTTCCCCATGCCGATGATCCCTCGCTTTTTCCTGAGGAGATAGCTCGCTTCCAGAATGCGCAGACCTTCCCGGACAACCTGAGAAGGGGTCCAGCCCAGCTCGCGAACGAGCACCGCCAGCCTCTTTCGCGAACGATCATCCAGTCTCGCCTGAATTGCAGAACCCATGACTCTCATTGTACTACAAATCAAGAGTTGTAGGACACAGATATCGTCGAGTCGAAGATGCAGAGGGGGGCGTGCCGTTGGGCGGCTTATCTTTTCCTCTTGACTTCAAGGCAGAGCCTCCATACTATTTGGCTCTAGGCCTAGACTAACAATGGCTGAGTCGACGTGGAGAGAACTTCCCACCTATGAAAAGCCGCGAGCAGCGAGACCTATTTCCCGGGGCGTTGGAGATGATGATTCTCCGAACGCTGAAGCGGCAGCCTTTGCATGGGTATGCGCTCGCGCAGCACATCAAGCGAACGTCGAACGATTTGCTTCAGATTGAAGAAGGCTCGCTCTACCCGGCGCTTCAGCGGCTGCTCAAAGAGGAGTTGGCGAAAGCTGAATGGAGCATTTCGTCGACGAACCGCCGCGTGCGAACGTACAAGCTGACGGCAAAGGGAGCGAAGCATCTGGAGCATGAGGTGTCGCGTTTTGAAAAGATGCTCGAAGGGATTACGCGGGTGTTGGCGCCGGGTGAATCATGAGTTGGATTAAACGACTATTTTCGCGACGACGTATCTATTGTGAGCTGTCGGAAGAGATTCGGGAACACCTGGAAGAGAAGATTGAGGAATTGGTGGCCGGTGGGATGTCCAGGAAAGAAGCCACCTACGCTGCTCGGCGCGAGTTTGGGAATGTGACTTTGGTTGAAGAAGACAGCCGCACCGTCTGGCGTTGGCCCTCCGTCGAAAACCTTCTTATGGACATTCGCTACAGCGTGCGTATGTTGCGCAAATCTCCAGGATTCACAATCGTCGCCGTTCTCACCCTCGCGCTTGGCATCGGCGCTAACACGGCCATCTTCAGCTGCATCAATGCTTGGATCATCAATCCATTGCCTTATCCGCAATCCGACCGGTTGATGGTATTCGCGACACACGACAAGAAAAACGGGTGGACCGGCGAACACGTCACTTCCCCTGCGGACTTCTTCGATTTTCAGAAGCAGAACACTTCGTTCGAGCAAAGTGTAGCTTGGACCGGCGCGAGTCTCAATCTAACTGGCGATGGAAGTCCCGAGTTAGTGGACGGCGGACGAGTGACCTGGAATTTCTTTGACACGTTGGGTGCCAAGCCCATCTTGGGCCGAACCTTCACACCAGATGACGACCGCTCAGGCTCTCCGCACGTTGTCATTCTTAGCGAAGGATTATGGCAAGGCCGATACGACGGCGACCCGAAAATTATTGGGCGCAACGTTACCATTGGGGGCGAAGCGTACACGGTGGTCGGCGTTATGCCTGGAACGTTTCAGTTTCCGTTGATGGGCATTGCCAATTTATGGACTCCCCTGGCGCTTACCGATAAGCAGCGCGCCGACCGCGGCGGCTCCTGGCTTCCCGCATTTGGCCGGCTGAAACCCGGCGTGGCGCAAGAGCAAGCTGAGGCGGAAGCGGGGGTGTTTTTTTCAGGCCTTGAAAAACAGTTTCCGCAGACGAACGCCAATCTCACCTGGCTCGTCAACTCCATGACTTGGGATATCCGCAGAAAAGAAGGCGCGCCCGAACTGATGATTGTCTTCGTGACCGTAGGGCTAATCCTTTTGATCGCCTGCGCGAACGTCGCGAACCTGGTGCTGGCTCGCGCGACGAGCCGCACGAGGGAGTTCGCCGTACGCGGGGCCCTCGGCGCCACGGAGGGGCGGCTGGCTCGGCAGCTTTTGACGGAATCCGTGCTTCTGTTTTTTCTTGGCGGGGTCGGGGGGACTCTTTTCGGCTTTTGGGGGATGAAGCTGATCGAGTCGTGGATACCCAGCCGCATTCGGGGATACATGATTAATTACGGACACGTTGACCTGGATTTCATGACGCTGGCGTTCACGCTAGGAATCGCGTTGCTGTGCGGCCTGATCTTCGGTCTCGCGCCGGCGTTCGAGAATACGAGGCTCGACGTCAATCGCACCCTTAAGGAGGCTTCCGGCCAGGCTTCGGGCAGTAAGCGCGGGGCCCGCCTGCGTCAGATCTTCGTGGCAGGGGAGATTGCGCTAGCCGTTGTTGTGCTCATCTCTACCACGCTGTTGGTGAAGAGCTTTATCATTTCTGTACGGACTGGCCCCGGTTTCAACCCCGCAAACGTCATGACTGCGCAACTTGCGCTGCCCAGGCCGAAATACATAAATGACTCGCAGAGGAGAAATTTCGGTGAAGAAGTTCTAGCTCGGCTCCGTGCGTTGCCGGGAGTAGCTTCGGTGGGCGCGGCCAGCAACATTCCGTTCGGCGGCTTCGGCCAGGGTGTCGTAGTGGAGGCCGTTAGGAGACCTGCTCAGCCCGGAGAAAGAACCGGAGCGGAATTTTGGGCCGCGTCCCCCGGTTATTTCTCGACGATGCAGATTGGGCTAGTCAAAGGCCGCCTTTTTAATTTTGCGGACTCGCAAGGAAGTTCGCCAGTCGTGATTATCTCGCAAAGCTTCGCGCGGGAATTTTGGCCGGATGAAGACCCCATTGGACGACAAATTCGCTTTGGCGAGCAACATACCGTCTCCACAATTGTCGGCGTAGTCGGCGACATTATGAGAAATCACTTACGGGAGCGGGGCTCGTGGCAAATCTACGTCCCCCTAACCCAATTTCCTTCCTCAACTCTGGCATTTGTCGTTCGCTCATCCGCTGATCCCACGATGATAGCCACGGCTATCCGCGATGCGATCTGGTCGGTAGACCACGACCAGCCTCTTTCTTTGGCTCCACTCGAAACCCTAATCGCTGTTGTGGACGCAGGGTATCGTGTGGTGACGAAACTGATGGTTTTCTTCGGCACGCTGGCCATGTTTCTGGGAACTTTCGGGATTTATGGTGTGATGGCGCACTTGGTTTCACAACGGATACATGAGATCGGAATTCGCGTGGCGCTGGGCGCAAGTTCCGTGCAAGTCATGCGCATGGTCATTGGAA